>JANQLB010000029.1 GCA_028280805.1 Tissierellales bacterium | reverse complement strand
TATGGTGTTTCAAGATGTGTACCTGTTTAATGACACCATAATGAATAATATCCGGTTTGGCAATCCAGATGCAACAGAAGAAGAAGTCGTCAATGCCTGTATCAAGGCAAGGTGCCACGATTTCATAATAGAACTTGAGAACGGCTACAATACAGTGGTCGGTGAAGGTGGATCAACCCTCTCAGGTGGTGAAAAACAGAGGATTTCTATAGCGAGAGCCATCTTAAAGGACGCACCCATTATTCTGTTGGACGAAGCGACAGCAAGCGTCGATCCAGACAATGAAAAGCACATTCAACAGGGAATCAATGAACTGGTCAAAGACAAAACGCTGATTATGATTGCTCATCGCCTATCTACTGTGAAGCATGCAGACCAGATTCTGTTCATTGATGACGGCAGCATCGTTCAGCAGGGCACTCATAATGACTTGGTTAACAGTCAGGGACAATACTTAGACTTCTGGAAAAGGCAAGTAAAGGCCAGAGGGTGGAAGATTAATAGTATGGCATAAATAGAGGCCTGTCTCAAAGTCTAAATGACTTCGGTGACAGGCCTCTTTATTCTCAATTATTACAGTTGCATTAATATCCTTCGTGTCAAGGGGACGGGGTTATTGACAACATATATAGATATGCTTGTAGCATATTATTGTTTTTGAAATATTATGTTATTTCTTAAGTTATACATCTATTTATAACTGATAACAGGGATATTGGTTTATAGATATTAATAATTATAGGGATACCGCCAATATCTCCTACTTATCTTAACTATATAATAGAAAATCTTGTTTTTTCAACATGTTCACTTTATTTATATATATACAATGTGACCTATGCTTTTATATTGTCCTCAGAATTTATGCTGTTCCAAAGATGTAAAAGCAATGTCGGTAGAATATTATCAGAATATGATACAATACAAATAGAAGGTTTAATTTGCATAAATCCTTGTGAACTTGGTTCGCAAATACCATAGTTATAAGAAAATTTTACTTATTAAGGAAAAGAAAAAAATTGAGATATAAACCCATTATGGTTTGTATAAAACTAATGAGGGGTAGATTTTAATGAAGAATATTATAAAAGTTTTGGGGAGTTTACTATTTGGTTTAGTTATTTACATATATTTGGTATATCCTAGAGATTACAAGAATGAGTTTATAGGAGTTAGATATAGAACAAGTGCTTTTGGTCAAAACGAAATACAGAAAGTAATATTACATTTTGATAGTAAGTTCTCCAAAAACTATTTTTTTGGACATAAGTATTATGGAACTATAGAGATAAGTGGTATTCAAGATACTTTAGAAAATAAAAATATGCGGACAAAGGGACAGATCAAAAAATGTCCCCTAGTCCTTTGAAAAGAGAAGGTATGGATAGAGTAAATGAATTTAAAAAAAATGAATGGATAGATTATATTAGAGTACTCAGAAATATTGAGCTAACTAAAATGAATAATTCATTTAAAATATCAGCAGTATTAATATTTATGATAACTTTAATTAATAGACTAATTAATAATTATACTAAAATAAGTTCAATCAGTGATAATATATTTATCTTTATTTTTTGCAATTGTTGCAAATGTAATAAGAGTAATTTTCCGTATTATAAATACATCATCAAGGATAAGTACATCTAAAGGATTTTTAAGAGGTGATTTTACAGAACTAGAGAGACAATCGATGTTTACATTGTATATTATGGAGATAGTTTATGACTGCGCAGCTCTCATTGCTAACTTTCTTGTTGTTTGTAGTATTGATTCTAGTTATAGTATTACAAAATGGCCTTTTCTAGTATTTATGTTATCTGATTATGTAGGCATGCATGTAAAAATCGAGATGTTTTCGACAAAATTTTTATCAATATACAAGAGAACCCAAATAGATTTAAAAAAAGTAAAGGAAGATGCATTTATTAGAATGGCTGAAGGTATTTTTCCGGAATTAGATATAATTAAATTGCTAAACATTTGTATAAAGGGATTGATATCACTGAATTGTATAATTATGTTATGTGTAGCTAGATTGCAATTGATAGAAATGCTTAGACAAGATATAGTAATAAAAGAATATATTATCTTTGTTAATTCACTAAGTTCTATAGCTTTATTGGGCTCCTGTCAAGTAGTAGATATATGTATTGCATGTAAAAAAAGATACTCTTGGTTAGAGTATTTTGAAAGAAAAATATTTCTAGAAAGTTTAGATACTAAAACTATTAAGCAAACTCTTAAAACTGAGTATCTAAATAATATTCCTTTTGAAATGTTTTACTATATTGAAAGCAAAGATATTTTAGGGTCATTAGAAGAGAAGGCTTAAAAAACCTGTCCCTCTGTTCTTCATACCGGATTGTCTATTAAGTTATACCAAATTTTATTGATATTGAATATTTACTTTTCAATAATGGTATGATTAAGATAAGACGTAGTTGTTTAAAAATATGCCATAGATATAGATAATATTAGTTGAAGGCAGGAAGTAAAAATGAATGATATTATTTTAGATAAATTCACTGGTAAGAAGGTTATTGAGATAAATGAAATGTATCCTATCTTGGTTTTTGAAGAAGACGGATTTTTGACCATCGAATGTTCATGGAGATTAAGAAATAGCAAAAACATATTAGTTGGTTGTAGCGAATATAGTTTTGAAAAGACTCATAAAGAAACGCACAAGAAACTACTAAAATTTTTAATAGGTAAAGCAATTAAAAACATCAAGTTTATTCCTCCTGTATCTGATTTAATTATTGGTTTTGAAAATGGATTATATCTTGAATTGTTTAGTAATAGCAATATTTATGAAAGTTGGACCTTATCAGATGGGAAAGAATTTGACCTTATATCAGCGACAGCAGGTCAATGCTGTTTTTTTAATAAATAATTTAGTAGAAAAAAATTGTGTTAGCCTAGAAAAAGTAATTTAAATTAGTCATTTATAATCTGAAATTTACTTATTTATAGTCTGCAGCACCTGTTCGTATATAGAAGTTTTGATTTCCTGTACTTAGATAGTTATGGATAACATTTAAATGAAGACTGATTCAGCTGGAAATATAAAGCGTTATTAAAGGGTAGTCGGTAAATAGGAAATATCAGATCCTTAAATAAGAACTAAGTAAAAACTGCTGGGTTTAGATACTATCAAAGCATTCTTTAATCTAGCAGTTTCCTTTTTCATATAGAAATTTTTATTTTTGGGTACAACAAAAACAGGTATCAGTTTTTCTATAGAAGATTTATGCTTATGCTATTTCTTCTACATTTTTACCTTCAAATTTCTTGATTTCACCATGTCCAAATCTGTGGTATTTATGTTACATCCGATTACATAAAGCATAAATTCTTTGTATACTTTCTCTGCTAAGCGATAATTAAAACGTCTGGATATACCGGACGAAAGGACAGGTTATGACCCTTTATCCTTTGGTTAATATTAATATAAGGAAGTGTGCGCATGAAAGAACAAATAAAAAGTACTAGAGGAAAATGGGTAATAAGAAGTATTATAGTTGTGATTGTTTTAGTTCATATAATTCCTTTTCCCATAAATAAACAGTTTGAAACTTTAGAAATTAAACTTGATGATGATACATATATGGATGAATGTACTGTAAGTATAAAAGGA
>JANQLB010000055.1 GCA_028280805.1 Tissierellales bacterium | reverse complement strand
TTATTCCTACTATACTATCCGGCTTAACACCTTTATCTCTTAATAATCTCGCTAGGCTGTTTGCCTTTTCATTTAGTTGCTTGTACGTGAGACTTTTATGTTCATATACTACTGCTGTATTATCAGGTGTTTTCTCAACTTGTTCTTCAAATAACTGATGAATAGTCTTATCCTTTGGATAGTCCATTTTTGTATCATTAAACTCTACTAATAATTGATGTTTATCTTGTTTGGACAAAATGTTTATATCTTTTATCTTAAAATCTACATCCTTTGATATTTCTTTTAGTATATTTGTAAAATGATTAGCAAATCTTTCAATCGTAACTTCTTTATAAAGACTTGTTGCATAGTTAATGTTTAATGATAACTCTCCATCTGCCTCTATAGCTGTAATTGTTATATCAAATTTTGCGATCTCGTTTTCTAAATCAAAAGCTGATATTTCTAACCCTTCTAAATCTAAATCCTTTTCAATGGTCGCTGTATTTTGAAGAACAAACATTATATCAAACAGTGGATTTCTACTCGTATCTCTTTTAACAGGAAGCTTGTCTACTAATTCTTCAAACTGTATATCTTGATTGTCATATGCCCTTAGGGAATTTTCCTTTACTTCCTTTAAAAATTCTTTAAATCCTTTATCAGGGCTTGGATAATTTCTCATTGCAAGGGTGTTTACAAACATTCCAATTATATTTGTTAAATCATTATGGTGTCTTCCTGCTATTGGTGACCCTATTACTATATCTTCTTGTCCTGTATATTTAGAAAGTAATATATTTAATGCCGATAACAGTACCATATACAGGGTTGACCCTGTTTCTCTAGCTAATCTATTTAGCTTATTAGTCAGTTCTTTATTAATTATAAAGCTCTTTGAAGCTCCCTTATGACTTTGTACAGCAGGTCTTTGATAATCTGTCTGCATATTAAGTACAGGTATTTCTCCTTCAAACCTTTCTAACCAGTACTTTTCTTGTTTTTCTATCTTTCCTGATTCAAATAATTCATTTTGCCATTCCGCATAGTCTTTATACTGAATATTTAATGGTTTTAGTTCCTCTCCTGCATAAATCTTTGTAAATTCTTCTATTACTAGTTCCATTGATACTCCATCTGATATGATATGGTGCATATCAGTCATTAAAATATATTCATCTTCTCTTACCTTTAATAATCCTATCCTTAATAGAGGTGCCTTACTTAAATTAAACGATCTTATAAAAGCTTTTACTATATTTTGTACTTCTTCTTCATTTACTTTTCTGTACTCTATTTTAAATTCTATTTCTGATACTTCTTTTACTATCTGTACTAACTCATCTTCTACTCTAGTAAATGAAGTCCTTAATGATTCATGTCTGTTTATCAGCTCTTTAAAAGTATTTTCTATTTTTGTTCTATCTAAATTACCTTTTAACTTTAATACACCGGGCATATTATATGTTATTGAATCTTTATCCATCTGATTAATAATATACATTCTCTTTTGCGCTGCTGACATTTTATAATATTCTCTTTTTTCTACCTGCTTAATTTCATCATAGATACTCTTTTCTGATACTTTGATTAATTCTGATATTTTTTCTATAGTAGGAGATTTAAATATCTCCGTTAAACGAATCTCTACTTCAAACTCTTTATGAATTCTTGAAACTAAAGAAGTTGCTTTTAAGGAGTGTCCTCCTAAATCGAAGAAATTATCTTTTATCCCTATTTTAGATTCTATTTTTAATACTTCTTTAAATATCTGAAC
>JANQLB010000077.1 GCA_028280805.1 Tissierellales bacterium | reverse complement strand
CACATTAAGAATATCACGACTTTTTATTTTTCTTCTGTGATTGTATTATAAAATAAATTATTAATAAAATAACGACAATAATACTTTTAACAAGTATAGAATCTAATTCAAATAAATCAAGAATAAATGATAATACAAAATAAGTTACAAAACCACCCATAAAACCCTTGATTGTATTTTTCTCAAACATAAAGTTCACCTTCCTATATACAAATTCAATCCATTAAATATACACTTTCTAAAATCATCTAATTTAAGTCATGATATTTTACAAGTGCGTACTAAATTATACCATTAATTTTTTATTTTTGAAATAAAGTAATTTACAATTGTGAAGTTTTACACTTATTGCGAAACTGAATCAACTGAATTTCCAAACAGATATTATAATTATGTAATAATTGTTACAAACAAAATAGAACAACTAAGACAACTTTCAACACTAGATAAGGATTTGCTCAATAAAGTAGAAGAGGATTTCAAATGGATGCTGAAGGAATACAAATCACTAGGTTGTGAGTACACTCCAGAGGAAAATGGGATAATAGTGATTCTTGAACCAGAAGATACATCAGAGATACTCAAACATATAGGTATATCACCACTGAAAGACGTTATTCCAGAGTTTGTAGACGAACTTGACCTAAGGGGTACAACATACACACAAAGCCTAATACTGTTCAGTAACGAGTATTCTGCCATGCTCTATGCTAATCCATCAGAAATAGATAATGAGTTTCAAAATTGGATAAATGAAAATCTCTAAGGCACTTAACATCAAAATATGTTGGGTGCTTATTCAATGATGAAATCAAAGGAGGAATTGAATTGGAAATCTTAGTTCTAATAGCAAGAATACCTCTTCTAATTGCAGAAGGTTTATCAGCAATAGAGACTGTTTCTCTAGTTTCAAATCAAACAGGAGTTTCTTTCAGTAATCTGTGGGATACTCTCCCCGCTAAATACAAATAGGCATTCTTACATAAATCTACATTTCTGGAATTTGAACTACTTTCACAATCAACTACAACTTTTTGAAATTGTAAGAAATTAAGAGTAAAAGTAAACATTAAGAGAGATTCAATCGAAAATACAGTAAAAAAGTACTGTTTTTTGACTAGGAGTTCCTATGGTCAAATTCCTGGGAACTGTTTCGCTAAGTTCTTACTAGGGTAACACTGGTCTGCAAAAATCGATGAATACGAAAAATGACAATAGTTTCAATCCATAATATAATCTAGCTATCAGCTGACTCACTCAGAACTTGGAAAGACGTCTTAACAAGTTCCTCCACAAAAACTAGGAGGGATAGTATGGATTGTAAATCAAATGAGGAACATGCAAAAAATTACCACTAGGACAGGAAGTGGAAGATGTTGATAATACTTCTACATCTTCTGCTACAACAGGTGATAAAAATTTTTTGGAACAAAGAAAAAATCAAAGTAGTAAGCCAAGTCAAATTCAAGTAATTGCTTTGAATCAATACAACTTCGAAAGATTTATAGTTGAAGAAGGATATATTTTGTAAGATTTTTCTTGACATTGGTTAGCTAGTCTTTATCCCTATATTTTCAGGACTACTTCTATTAATTGGATAAAATAACCACTTGAATTATCAATCAAATTTGAATGTAATAATAGCTAAGTATAGTATAATAGGAATATATAATATACATTTAACAAGTTCTAAATATAATTAGAGTATTAAAACCAAGAAAGGATTTAGGTCATATGAAAGTTACATATAGTGTAACT
The DNA here is from genome assembly GCA_028280805.1 of Tissierellales bacterium. Classification (GTDB taxonomy): domain Bacteria; phylum Bacillota; class Clostridia; order Tissierellales; family VENL01; genus JANQLB01. The sequence continues at coordinate 5,069 of JANQLB010000077.1, read as the reverse complement.
AAAGAAGATTTTTGGAATTTTATTAAATTCATTTCACATAAAACTACTGAAGGTAAAAGAAGAAGATTATTTTCAAACATACTCATTCTTTTTAGTGGAGTAGTGTTTTTTTATCTAACCAAATTAGTCGATATAAATAATTCAATACTATATTCAAGTACGTGGACAATTGGTTTATTAATCGGAAACTATATTTCACATTATCCTATGCTTAAAAGGCGAGCTTTTAAATCTGCCAAAACCGAAAAAGGGATATTGGATGAACAAACTATAGAAATAAAATTAGAGGGAATTTCAAAAATAACACATTCTAGTAATTGCTTTTATAAATGGGCAGCAATAAATAGAATAGATATAATAGATGAATATATATTTGTTGTTGTTAATAAAACTAATGGCATTGTTATTCCTAAAAGAGTTTTTAAGTCAAAAAATGAAGCTATCCAATTTTATAACATAGCAATCGAATATTTCAAGTCTTCTTAATCAATTCAATCATCTAGTTTTAACGGCGAAAACCCCTTACTTTTTAAAAAGAATCTAATTTATGGTCATAAGCTATCCCATTCCAGTCCTATCCATTCATTGAGATACCTAATATACAGCTAAAAACCGCAGTCATTTATGGTACGGTTCAGTGCAATAGTTAAAACAGTAAACCTTCTCACATATGGAGAAAGCATCAATTCCTCTATCACTATTCTATTTCATTTTCACCTCTATTACTCTGCAATACAATCTATATTTTTTATGCGTTGAATGGATGCTAATAATTCATTTGCAATATTTAAGCTAGATAGCCTCATAATACTCTCTGTTGCTCTACCATAACTCAATAAATTAATACTTCCATACCAGACAATTTTTTGATCAATAATAGCAAATTTTTGATGAATATTTGTTTTGAATATAACTTTTACATCATTATTAATAAGTAGATTAATATTTTCCGTAAAAGAAGTTTGATCTTTTTCCTTAAAATCTGATTTTGGTCTAGTTACTACTACAAAATTAGTACCAATATTTATTTCATCAGTTATTAATTTTAGCATAGTTGTTAACCTTCTTTTACTTATAAAAGGACTCACAATCAGTACATCAGATGTAGCACTGCATACATCTTGTTTAAATACTGAGAAAAATGTTTTTTGATCATGAATAGCATTAACAGTGTCTTCTGTCTTTTCCCCCCTTGTTTTATAACCAATTGCTGCATAAGCTTTTAGACGCTTTTGATACATTTTCTCTAGTACGGGTATATGTACATCTACATAATCATATACGGTGACCTCCGACTTACCAATTGCTTCTCTATGTAGTCTCCCAGCATATTGTGCCACAGTACCTTTCCAAGCTACAGGCATAGCTAGGAACAAAGTATCAAGACGTGGTTCATCAAATCCTTCCCCTACAAATCTTCCCGTTGCAATAATTACAAAATTAGATTTAGTAGGGATCATTGATAACCTCTTTAGCTCTTCTCTCCGTTTCTTAACAGACATCTTTCCAGTTAACTTAATAACGCAATCTAATTTATCATTTAAAGTCTCAAATAGAATATCAACATGCTTTGTTCGTTCAGTTAATACAATAGAATTGCTGCCATTATTGACAGCATTTATAACATCCTGAGCAATAATATTATTTCGAAGATCATTTTCAACAAGTTCAGCATATATCGATGTTATATTATAGTTATCGTCTTCATCTGAATTCGGTAACCGCCTAAAACTTGTGAATCTTGGCGTTATATAGTGTTCAAACGGCCTATTTACAGCTTCTTCTTTAGCATTGACTTTATATCTTATAGGTCCACACTGCATAAAGATAATAGGATGATGACCATCTTTTCGAATTGGAGTAGCCGTTAATCCATAGACATATCTAGCATGGATACTTCTCATAATTTGCTCAAAACTAAAAGCTGGTATATGATGGCACTCATCAATGATTACCATACCATATTCTTTTATAAACTCTTTAACTTCATCTCCTTTTATCAAGGACTGCATAAGTGCAATATCAATTATACCACTGGGCCTATTTTTACCAGCACCTATCTGTCCTATAATATTTCTTATCTTTTTTCTTCCACGTTTCTTCTTAGCTTCTTCTGGCAGTGTTTCATTAATAATCAAAAATTGCTTTAGCCGTTCCTGCCATTGCTCTAAAAGCTGTCTTGTGTGCACTATTATTAGTGTGTTCTTCTTTCTAGATGCTATTAGATATGCTCCAATTACTGTTTTCCCAAATGCAGTAGTTGCAGATAACACGCCTTGATCATAATTTAACAATGATTTTACTACATCTTTTTGTCTCTCTCTTAGTACTCCATTAAAGGTAACATCAATATCTCTTTGGTTGTATCTTTCATCGTAATATTCTATTTTCACTTGGAATGATGACAATAGGCTGACAAGGTCTTCTTTACACCCTCTTGGAATGCAAAGATAATTGTGGTTTTCTTCAGATAAGTCAATTATCCTAGGTTTATTAAAGGTTGGAATCCTCATAGCTTGAGCTTTAAAGAAATCTGGATTTTTAAATGCTGCAAGTCGTTTAATGCTATTTAATGCTTTATTAGAAAATCCTTCTTTTTTTATATATATCATGTTTGCTAATACTATCCTACCTTCTATTGGGAAATCTTTTTTGGATAGTTTATACTCGCTTTTCTTATTTCTTAACCATGGTTTCTCCTCTAGTTCTTCACTTTTTAAATCACCATATTCATCTCCATTACATAAATTCAATATAGCTTTTTCTACTTCTTCTTCATTCATTTTTCTTATGCTATTTAGATAAGCCCATTGATCAGTATATGATTGAAAGTTCTCATCAACAAATTCACTATTACCGCGCTTTCTAGCCTTTTTTTGAAGTGGCAATGCTATTAGATTTCCAAAACCACCCTTGGGCATTGTATCTTGATTAGGGAATAAACGGTCATAAGACCTAAATTTAATTTCATGTCTCTTGAACATACCATAGGTAATAATTGCAGTACCTAATTTTCTAGCTAAACTAGCACTTATTGCATCCTGGAAAAATATCCAAGCATGAGCACCATTTCCAGACCTCGATTGTTCTATTGCAACTGGAATATTAAACTCATCACAAACTTTCCTTATAATCCTTATATCATCTTTCCACTCATGTTTATCAAAGTCAATTGCTACAAATAGACACATCTCATCTATAAGTAGTGGATAAATGCCATAAACTTCAAAGCCTCGTAAGTGACGGTCAATTGCCGTCTCATTAAATTCATCATAATTTGCATTATTACATGTGGAGCATCTTGATATAGGTTTATTACATACTCCACTCACCCACTCATTCAAGCAAACAGGTGAATATCCTGAAGTACCTTTTTTACTACTCCATCTTTTTGCATAAACGTCTTTTCTTCCTACAAACAGTTCTTTAAAGAGTGCAATCTTTTCCTCTGGTGTGCTTTGATCATTCACTTGATTTATTTCGTCCGAAGAATTCACATCTATAATGCTCTCATGGTCATTTGAAATAATCGCTGGATTATAATCTACCTCTATAAATCCATATTCTTTAATATTTTTAAGGACAGCAATTTCTTTTTTAAGTTTTTTATTTTCTTCTAATATTTTCATGTACTTACTGTATAATGTTTTATAGTTCATAATTAAACCTCACAATATCATGCCTTTATTCAAATATTTAGTTCTAATCAAATGATTTTAATATATAGTATCTATTTCTACCACGCCCTTTAGCAATAATCAACTCTCTTTCCTGCAATGATTGGAAAATCCTTCTCACATGTGATGGAGAAAGCTTTGTTACGTCAACTACCAGTTTATTAGTAATCTTATCATTCTCTATTAGAAAAGTGATAATTTCTTTTTCATGTTTATTTAAATCGCTCATTATACGCTCATAACCATTCATAATTCGCTCATCTTTGTTTCCTAATTTTGCTTCAGCAGTTTGAAGTATAGTTCTAAATATATCTTCCTCAATAATTTTCGGATCAAAGTCAAAATAAGATCTACTATATTTATGTGGGTGTCAAGGAGTCGGAGTGAGGCTTGGCATTTCTTACATAGCAGTTACTCCTTTTTTAACGTTACTACAGTTCCCAATACGATTTTTATAAACTTCGCTGTAATAATAAATCGTGTCGGGAACTACTGCGTTATATATTGTAGATTTTGACCCTAATTTATATGTTTACTTATATCTTCAATAATTTGTATTTCATCACTTATTACTTTCTTGCAATGCGGACATACGATTATGTCATCTTTTTTAGTTATTTCGTCCATAAATCCTGAGCTTATGATTCCAGTAGGTAAAGCAACAAATCCAATTCCAAGAATTGCAATTATTCCAGCTAAAAATTTCCCCATCGCTGTTATAGGATAAACATCACCATATCCCACGGTTGTTAATGTTGCAACAGCCCACCAAAACGATGCCACTATATTAGGAAATGCCTCTGGCTGAACTTCTGACTCAATATAGTATATCAGCGTTGATGCAATCAAAATTAAAAAACACATTATAAAAATTGTGGCTATTAATTCCTCTACTTTATCTTTTATTACTTTTGTTATAAGATTTAATGCTTTAGAGTATCTATTGTACTTAAAAATTCTCATCATCCTAGAAATTCTTATCATACGCAAAAACCTTAAATCTACAGTAATTAACATCGGTAAGTAAAAAGGTAGTACTGCTACTAAATCAACTATTGCCATAAAAGAACACATATATCTTACTCTAGGTTTAAGTAAAGATTTCTTCATTTGTTTTTCATACTTTATATCTGCTGTCCATAGTCTTAAAGTATATTCAATTGTAAAGATAATTACTGAAATTGTCTCAAAGATTTTTAGCTCAAAATAATAGCTTGTAGATATGTAGTTGAATGACTCCAATACAACAGCAATTACATTCAGTGTTATCAATATCAATATTGAATAGTCAAATACTTTACTTGCTAAATCATTACCATCGGCCTTTTCTATTATTTCAAAAACTCTACGTTTTATCTTTTTCTTCCCAGTCATAATTTCACCCTTATATCT
>JANQLB010000127.1 GCA_028280805.1 Tissierellales bacterium | reverse complement strand
ATAGGTAATCGGGGCAGGTACTGTCCTTAGAGCTTGGGTAAACTTGTGGCGTTAGCCACATTGACCAAGAAGCCCCCACTTCTAAAGTGGTGGGTAGTTCACCAGAAAAGTTAATGAGGTATTAAATATAGTATAATGTAACAATGAAAAATAACCTAAAAACATGGCTAATGTGATAAAATATAATTATCTTATATTATTTTCAAAAACATACTAAAGGAACAAACTTATACTAAAAACCGTCAAATATTAATAGACAAAATTTCTTAGAAAGAGTTGAGGTAGATGCTTGATAAAAAAATCTTAGCATTATTAAAGCCGATAAAGCGAAAAATTTATTTTGGAAAACTTATTAACTATATTATATTATCATTACTTATATCTTCAATCATTTCGTTTTTACTTATGACTATATCCAGATTTATTCCTATGACATTTATTTGGGAAAAATTTTTTATAATTACAGTCATACTACTTATCTTAGGTGTAATTTGGTCAATATACAAAAGACCTTCATTACAAGATAGTGCAGAGGCTGTAGATAAACTTGGTCTTAAGGAAAGAGTCATAACTTCATTAGAGCTTTCAGGTAATTCCAGTAACATAGCTGAGATACAAAAAGAAGATACCGTAAACTTTTTAAAAAATCATAATTACAAAGAAAAAATAAAAATAAAATCTAATAAAAAATTTATTACTGTATTACTGGTTTTAGCTGTATCTACTGTTTTAGTTGGATTTATTCCTTCTAACTCCTATCTTAAAGTTAGAGAAATTGAAGAAAATCAAAAAAAGGCAGAAACAGCAGTAGAAAAAATAGAAAAGCTTGAAGAGAAAATAAATGAAGATAAGCTTTTAACAGAAGAAGATAAGCTTAAGATAGAAAAACAGTTAAAAGATTTAAAGAGTAAATTTAAGAAACCACAGGAGCTAGATGAATTATCCAAAGAAATGACTAAGCTTCAAAAAAAGTTTGAAAACATCAAAAACGATATGAAAGATAGAAAAATTCAAGAAGCAGGTGATAAACTTGCTCAAAATGAATTTAGTAAAGAACTTGGAGAAGCATTATTAAACAGGGAATCAAAAAAAATAGATAGTGCAATAGAAAAAATGAATAACCTAATTAAAACAATGGATAAAGAAAGATTAAAGGGATTAAGTCAAGAATTAGAGAAAATATTAGAAAATCTAAAACAAAATCCGGAATTAGCAAAAAAACTTGAAGAACTGGCAAAGTCTCTATCACAAGGGAGTACTAATAATAATCTATCTATTAATGCAACGTTAAGTGAATTAAATGAGGTAATAAGTGAACTGATAGATAATCCTCAATTACCAGAAGTAATTTCAGAGATAGAAGGGGAGCTAAATAGTATAGATTCACTTACAGAGAGCATGTTAAATCAGGATGGTAATAGTTTAGAGGATAGCAGTGATAATAATTCAGGCAGTAATGGTAGTCAAGGGCAGGGAAATCAACAAGGAGATGGACAAGGTAATGGTAATCAAGGACAAGGTCAAGGTCAAGGAACTGGAGATGGTAGTTCTAACGATAACTTAAAAGATAATTCTAATGGAAATAATCAAGGAGGTTCTAAAAGTCCATCACAAGGAGAAGCTACAGATTATCAAAAAATATTTACTCCGCAAAATATTAATAAAGAAGGCCATAATACAAATATTCATGACAGTGCAGATGGTCATGGAGAAAGTGATGTAATACAGGTAAAAAGGTTTGGTGATATGCCCGGACAATTCTTGCCTTATAAAGAGGTATTACAGATATATAAGGAAAATGCCTATAACAATCTTGATAATCGAGAAATACCGCCAAACATGAGAGAGATAGTAAAAAAATACTTTAGTGAATTAGAGTAAATAGTAAGGAGATGGATTATTTGGAGATTACACAAAACGACTTAAAAGACTTTAGCCGTAAAGTTTATGATATTAAAAATGAGATAAGTAAGGCAATTATTGGACAAGATGATATAATAAATCAAGTTTTAACAGCTATATTATGTGAAGGAAATGTACTTTTAGAAGGTGTTCCGGGATTGGGTAAGACACAGCTTGTTAAGACTATAGGCGAGGTTTTAAACCTTGAGTTCTCAAGAATACAATTTACTCCGGATTTAATGCCTGCTGATGTTGTTGGTACAAATATCATATCTCAAGATGAAAATAGAAACAGCAGATTTGTTTTTCAAAAAGGTCCTGTTTTTAGTAATATTGTTTTAGCAGATGAGATAAACAGAGCAACGCCTAAGACTCAGAGTGCCATGCTTGAGGCCATGCAGGAAAAAACCGTAACGGTAGGCAGTCAAACGTATAAACTTAACAATCCTTTTTTTGTACTGGCTACACAAAACCCGATTGAAATGGAAGGAACATATCCACTGCCTGAAGCCCAAATGGATAGATTCTTATTTAAACTTGATGTTAAATTTCCTAAACTTGAAGAATTAACAGAGATAGTTAACATAACAACGATTAAAGAAACTAACAAGCTAAATAAAATTAGTGATGGTGAAGAAATTATAAAACTATCTAACACAGTTAAAGCAGTACCTATTGCAAAGCCGGTTATGGAGTATGCTATGAGACTTATTTTAGCGACACACCCGCAAGATACACAGAGTCCGGAGATAACTAAGAAATACGTGAAATTTGGTTCAAGTCCTAGAGGAGCGCAAGGCATAATAAAAGGTGCCAGAGTAAAAGCTCTCATGGAAGGAAGATATAATGTATCTTTTGATGATATAAATTATATTGCATATCCTGTATTACGCCATAGAATTTTACTGAATTTTGAAGGGATTTCAGAAAATATATCAAGTGATGATATAATAGAAGAGTTAATTAAGCTTATATCTTAGTTTTTATCTCATTAACCAGCTTACAACAAAGGAATGATTTTTATGAAAGAGAAATTAATAAATAGTGATTTTCTTAAAAAGCTTGATAGACTTAAATTAAATTCAAACATTATACTTAATAAGGGTTATAGTGGATTAAGAAAATCAAAAAGCAAAGGTAACTCTGTTGAATTTTCAGATTTTAGAGAATATACTCACGGTGATGATTATAGAAAAATTGACTGGAATGTTTACGCTAGATTTGAAAGATTATTTATCAAGCTGTTTATGGAGGAAAGAGAAGCCCTTATAAACATTTTTTTAGACTGCTCAAAATCCATGGATTTTGGCAATCCTAAAAAATCATTAACCGCTCAGAAAATAGCACTGGCATTAGGATATTTAAGCTTATCTAATATGGATAAGATTAATCTTTTTACCCAAAAAGATGATTTCTTAAAAGATACAGATTATTTACATGGAAAAAACAGCTTTTCAACACTCGTTAATTATGTTGACAATATTAATTTTGATAATAAGAGAGATTTTTTCAGCTTAATTAAATCAAGAACTTATAAAAAGGGAGTATCAATAATTATATCAGACTTGTTTACTAATACGCTTAAGGACTCTATAAAATACCTCTCGTATATGAAACAGACTATAATAATAATTCAGGTTTTAAGCCTTGAAGAGATAAAACCTAACGATACAGGAGATATTAGGTTTATAGACAGTGAAACTCATGAAGCAAAGGATGTATCAGTGACTCCTCAAGTTTTAAGTTCATATAACGATACTTTTTCGGAATTTATAAACGAAATCAAGGAACTATGTCACAAATATGGATGTTCTTATACTCTAGTATCAAACAAAGAGCATATAGACGAAATAATACTGGATAATCTTATTAAAGCAAGGATATTGAGGTGATTTCATGAATTTCTATTCTCCGATATTTTTCTTATTTTTACTTGGACTAATACCTATTATATTAATGTATTTACTAAAGAAACAACATAAAGACATTGAAATATCCAGTAATTTTCTATGGAAGAAAACTCTTAGGGATATAGAAGCTAATAAACCTTGGCAGAAACTAAGAAAGAATTTACTCTTATTACTACAGATATTAGCTTTTATTTTTATTGTATTTACATTAACACAGCCGTATATTATTTCTGACATCTTAAGTGGAGGAAGTTTAATTATTGTTTTAGACTCATCAGCAAGTATGCAGAGTACCGACGTAGATTATGAAAATAGATTTCATAAAGCTAAGGCTGATATTAGACAAGCTATTAATAGTCTAAAACCACAAACAGAAGTTACTTTAATAAGCATGGATAAATCACCTAAAATTATTGTAAGTAATTCTAGTGATAAGTCATTATTAAAAAGAAAGCTAGATTCTATAAAAGTTTCAGATAATAGTGAAAACCTTAAAGATACTGTTTCATTAGTTAAAGCAATAACTAAAGATATAGAGAATTACCAAGTTATTTTTTATACAGATAAGAATATTGAAAACAGTATAAGCAACATGATTGTAAAAAACATTAATGGCAAAGGAGATAATTTGGCTATAGAAAATCTCTCTTATACCTATAGTGATGACAATATCACAGTCTTAACCAGAATTAAGAACTATTCACAAAATCATTATAGTAGTGATATTGTCTTATATTCTGATGGTGAAATTCATGATGTTAAAGAAATAGATTTATCACCTGACGAAAGCAAGAATATATATTGGTATGATGTGCCGTATGCAGACATATTAAAAGCAGAGATTGATTTAGAAGATAGTCTGACATTAGATAATTATAGATATGCAGTTGTTAACAAACAAAAAGAAAATAAGGTTCTTCTGGTTTCTAAAGGAAATGTTTTCTTACAGAAAGCAATTGATATACAACAGAATATTGAGCTGTACAGAGCTAACGAAGCAGATGAGGATATTTCAGGGTTTGATTTGTATGTTTATGATGGACTTCTACCTAAAGAACTCCCTAAAGACGGAAATCTGCTTATGTTTAATCCTCCGACTAATTCACTGGTTAAGATAAACAGCTTAAGTAGAAGTGGAGAGCTAAAGGTAAGAGAAGATGAACTTTTTGCAAACATTAGTTTAGATTTTACTATAAGAGAAACTAAAGTATTTGATACGCCTTCTTGGGGCGTTTCGGTATTATTATCTAATGATAAGCCAATCATACTGAAAGGTGAGGTTAAAAATCAAAAAATTGTAGCAGTAGGCTTTGATATAAACGATACTGATCTGCCCTTAAAAATTGACTTTCCAATATTTATTCAAAATGTTTTAAGCTATACTCTTAATCTTAATAATCACAAGAGTAATTCTGTATTAGCAGGAGAAAGTATTAAGATTGATCCTTTACCTAAATCACAAGAAGTCTATATTACAAACCCTCAAGAGATAAAGAGTTTATTAGCACCTCCTTTTCCTCTAGCACCTTATACTGATATCAACAGTATAGGAATATACACAATAGAAGAAAAGTATGAAGATGGTAGTAATAAGAACTATTTTGCTGTAAATTTAAATACAAGTAAAGAATCCAATACATTTTATGACATTCCGGAAGATAATGAGGAATTAAGTAAAGAGCAGAACAGAGTAACATCAGGCAGAAACATGAAAAATATTTTTATATGGCTTGCTTTGGCAGCATTAGCTATAGAATGGGTGGTGTATAATCGTGGCTATTAGCTTTAATAATCCATGGATTCTTTTATTGATTCCTATAAATCTGTATCTTTTATATTTTTTTAGTAAAGGACTTAAAGGATTATCAAAATTTAAAAGAAACCTTATATATATAACCCGATTGACAATAATTACTCTTTTAATTTTTTCATTGAGCGGTTTAAGCATAAAAGCTTTTGATGATACTATTTCCACTATATTTGCAGTTGATTTATCTGATAGTACGAAAGAAATTCAAGAGAATTTTAAAGACTTTATTAATGAATCATTACAATATACAAATTCAAACGATAAAGTTGGTATAGTAGCTTTTGGGGAAAGTACGGAAATAGAGATATCCTTATCAGATAATCTTAAAAGTTTAGAATTTCAAACACTTCCAAGAAAAGATTTTACAAATATACAGAAAGCATTGTCCATTTCTCAGGCTTTGATGCCAGAAAACTCCAACAAACGGATAATACTTTTGACTGATGGTAAAGAAAACTTAGGAAACAGCATAGACGAAGGTAGTCTAATAAATTTTAATAATATTGATTTTAAGGTTTATAACATTAAGGAGCAAGAAAAATCTGAAATACAGTTATCTGGTATTGATATTCCTAGATATATTCATGAGAATCAGATTTTTGACGTAACTGTTGAAATATTTAGTAATTTAAAGACTACAGCGAGCATAACTCTTTATTCTGACAGGAAAATTGTTAGTAAAAGAGAAGTAACTCTTGAGAAAGGAACAAATAAATTTTATTTTAATGACACAGCACAGACCAGTGGCTTTAAATCATACAGTGCTGTTATATCTTCTCCAGATGACAATATAACTCAAAACAATACTTTTTCTGCTTTTACAGAGATAATCGGTAAGCCTAACATACTACTGGTTGATGGAGAAAGCAATGGAGCTGGTGAAATAGAAAAGATTTTAAGATTAACAGGTTTAAATATTACTAAACTCAAAGATGTGGAGCTTCCTACTTCTTTATTAGAGCTTACGAAATACGATTCTATAGTTATGTGTGATGTATCTTTAGAGAATGTAAACAATGGATTTATAAACTCAATTAAAAATTACGTAAGGGACTTTGGAGGTGGATTGGTAGTAACTGGCGGACAAAACAGCTTTGCATTAGGAGGATACTATAAAACTCCCTTAGAGGAAGTTCTTCCGGTTGATATGGAGATGAAGGTTAAAGGTGAGATTCCTAGTCTAGGGCTGATGCTGGTTATAGATAAATCAGGAAGTATGAGCAGCGGCGAGGGAGGATACAGTAAAATTGAATTAGCAAAAGATGCAGCAATTAAGTCACTAGATTCTTTAAAACCTAAAGATAAAATAGGTGTTATTGCTTTTGATGGTATCCCTCAATGGGTAGTTAGATTAACAAGTATAGAAGATAAAAAAGAAATAAAAGATAATATCGGTACTATAAGAGCAAGCGGAGGAACGAGTATAATTCCTGCTTTACAAGAAGCATATACAGCACTAAAAGATGCTGATACTAAGCTTAAGCATATAATTTTATTAACAGATGGACACGCTGAACGACAAGGATATTTACAATTACTTGATAACATTAAAAAAGCAGGAATAACGATTTCAACAGTGGCAGTTGGAGATGGTGCAGATGAAATTTTATTAGAAGCAATAGCAAAAGAAGGCAGGGGTAGATATTATTTTGTTGATGACTATTCTACAATACCGCATATCTTTAGTAAAGAAACGTTCCTAGCATCTAAATCTTATATTAATAATAGGAGGTTTACTCCTTATATTACACATTCACATGAAGTTATCAGTCCTTTATTAGACGGCACAAGAGTCTTAGATGGTTATATTTCAACATCCAGTAAAAATAGAGGTCAAATTCTTTTATCAAGTGATAAGGATGAACCTATACTGGCTGTATGGCAGTATGGTTTGGGAAAGAGTGTTGCGTGGACTTCTGACTTAAATGGGCTTTGGAGTGCAGATTATCTTAATTCTGACAATGGTGTTGAGGTAATTAAAAATATGGTAGAATGGTCACTGCCTTTAATAAGTAATCAGAAACTAAATGTTGAATCAAGAAATATAGGAAGTCTAAAAGAAATAACAGCTATAAACACAGAAGACTTTAATGAAGATTATATAACCAAAGCTACCGTTATAAGTCCATCTAATGAGAAAAGAGAAGTTTTACTTGATGTTCAAGAACCTGGAAAATATACAGCACAAATTCCTACAGATGAAAAGGGAGTCTATATTGTTAAAGTTAAACAATATAAAGGTGATAATATTATAAATACCGCTAATTACGGTCTAGCTGTTAACTATTCTAAAGAATATGATTTTACAGCTTCGGAAAACAGATTAAATACATTAGTAAATCAGGCTAAAGGAGAGTTTATCAATAATCCTGATGAGGTATTTACAGGAAGTTTCCAAAGAAATTATAAAATTAAGGATTTATCACAAACTCTATTAATAATAGCTTTACTGTTGTTTATATTTGATATAGCCCTTAGAAGATTAAATTTAAAAATTAAGTGGATAGATAAAATAAGACATAAAATATTAAAAGGTAAGAAAGAAGAAAAGTTAATTACAAATAAAATACAAGATGCAGGTCAAAGTATTGAACAAAATATAGATGAAGATAAAGCTGAGAAAACCACAATAAAACAAAAAAAGAATAACAAAAAAAATTCCAGTGAAAATAAACTAAATACAAGCAGGTTATTAGGTGCAAAAGCTAAAAAGCGTAGAGATGAGTAAAATTCATTCTACGCTTTATCTTTATATTACTTTTACGGATATTTTCTTTTTATTACCTTTAATATCGGAATTAATACAAACATTCCGGCTATACCTAATGCAGTCTGAATTAAATCTCCCGGTAATGCACTAACTGCTTCAGCAAAATTTCCAAAAACAAGCAGATTATATGCAAAATAACCTATAAGCATCCAGATAGTTGAAATAAGAATTGCAATTGTGTTCCAAACTGTACTATTACCGTTTCTATCTCTGCCATTAGCAATAGCTCCAATCATATATCCCTGTATTCCTCTAACTATAAGAGTACACGGAGCCCAAATTGCAAAGGGTGAAAGCAAGTTAAACAGTGCCATGCCAATACCGCCTGCGACTGCTCCATGTTTTTTACCAAATACAATAGCTATTGCAAATAACGGAATATTACCTGCATGTATTAGACCTCCCGAATTCATGGAAAATGGATAAGGAAATCGAATTAAATAGGTAAAAACAAAAACTATAGCTATAAACAATCCGGATAGGACTAAATCTTTTAAATTAATTTTTTGAGCTTTTTGTATTGAGCTATTCATATTTTGTACCCCCTTATGTATCATTAATTATTGCTATAATTATTATACTATAGATACAATACAGATACAATACTTTTTTTGCATACAATTCATAAAATTTAATGATAAAAAAATAAAATGGATGGGTACAATTTCATAAAATTATTTAAGATTGACAAATGTTTTTGTGGGTATATTTAAGACATAACAAAATAAATTATTAAAATAATAAAGGGTGGGCGATTATATGAAAGATATAAAAAAAGTTTTTAGTGATAGACGTTCTATAAACTATTTTGATAAGAGTAAAAAAATAGATGATAAAATTTTAAAAGATATTATGAACATGGCTGTTTTAGCACCATCTAGCTTTAATCTTCAGCCGTGGGAGGTCATAGTTGTAAAATCAGACCATGCTAAGAAAAAGCTTTATGAAGAAGCTTGTAATCAAAAGAAAGTATTAGATGCTTCTGCAAATCTTGTAATTGTAGGTAATACTATAGGATATAAAAGAGACAACATAATGTATGATGAGAAGATAAAAAACGGTTTACCAGAGGAGACAGCAGAGAAAATCATAGAAACCTCTGAAAATGACCTTTATCCGACACAAGAGAAAAAAGTTGCATTTGCAGTAAGAAACAGTTCACTCTTGGCTATGTCAATTATGTATGCAGCTAAATATTATGATGTAGATACTCATCCAATGATTGGCTTTAATGAAGAAAAGGTAAAGGAATTGTTTGACATTCAAAAACATAAGACAGTTACAATGATAATTAGTATAGGTTATCATGATGACAGTAAGGAAATTAAGCCTAGAGAAAGAAGACTTCAATATGATGAGATAGTAAAAGAGTATTAAGATGCTTTAAGATAACAATTAAGTAGAGTTTATATTTGATGTTATAGACTTTCTATTAGGATATAATATAAGGGAATTTATTGCTTTTAATTCCCTTATATTATTAATTGTGTTAAAGTATAACTTAATACTGATAAAAGTATAAACACAAAGCTGCATGTAAAAAGGGCTTTTAAGCCTTTTGTTTTAAAAGATTTGATATTTAATTTTAATCCCATTGATACCATACCCATAAGAATAAAAAAGCTGCTTGTCTTTTTAAGTATTGATATTAAATCAAACTCCGTATTGATGATGGAAAACTTCATTGGAATTAGATTATAAGATGAATTTACTGAGAAAAATATTCCAACTATGATAAATAAGATGACATAACCGGGAATTGCAACCTTAGTGGTTTTCTTAGTATTAGATGTACTTTTTTTATTAAAAATATAGCTTAAGATCAATGCTACAGGTGCTAATAGTGCAACTCTTGCCATTTTCACTATTGTACCTATTTCTACACTTATACTTTCAACTCCTCTCGCTCCTGATGCTGCTAACACGTGAGCAACTCCCTGTAGAGAACTGCCAGACCATATACCATACTCAATATCAGATAAAGGAACTATATAAGAAAGAAATGTATAAACCACAATTCCAACAGCCCCCAGTAAGCTTATTACTGTTACAGCAATAGCAGTGTCATCTCCATCTGAGTCTATTACAGGACCCATGGCTACAATTGCAGAAGCTCCGCAAATTGAAGAACCAACACCTAAAAGAGTTGAGAGCCGTGTATCTATTTTAGCTAATTTTCCAAAAACATTTGCTGCAATCAGTCCTATTGTAACTAAAATAATTATAATAATACCAATCCATCCGCTAAGACTAAATATCATATTAAAGTTTAGTTTAACTCCTAAAAGGACAATTCCCCATCTAAGAATGTTTTTTAAAGAAAATGTTACACCTGCGAGATAGATTTTGTTTAATCCCAAAGTGTTACTAAAAACTATACCAAGTATTATAGCTATTGTTAGGGTTTCTAAAAAATTTAAGAAATAAGTGTGAATTAACATTGAAAATACTGTAATAATTATAACTAAGAGCAATCCGGGTATATATTTTTTCATTATACTCCTCCTAATGAGCAAGTTTTTCTGATATTATTATATTATTATAAAACAATTTAAACAATCAATAAAATTATAAACAACACTTACTTACAATATTTACATAGTAAAAGAACTATATATTATTTTTCTTATTTTATTGTTTAAAAGCAGGAATTTATGTTATAATTATCGAATGTACGTTCTAGAAGGGAGGATTTCATATGTCAGTAACCTTTATACATACTGGAGATTTGCACTTAGGTATGGAGTTTAAAAATGCAAGTTTTGTTGGAGAACATGCTAAAAGAAGAAGACGTGAACTTTGGGAGACATTTGAAAAAATTATAGATAGGGCAGAAGAAAAAAAGGTTAATTTACTTCTTATTGCCGGAGATTTGTTTGAGGATGAATACTGTACTGTAGGCGACATAAAAAGAATAAGAGATGCCTTTAGCAGCTTAAGTACAACAAAGGTAGTAATTAGTGCCGGTAATCATGATTTTATTGGTAAAAAATCTTTGTATAAAGTAATAGATTGGTCTAATAATGTGCATATTTTTTTAAACAATAAACCTGAAAAGCTGGTACTTAATGATATAAACACAACAGTCTATGGATTAAGCTGGAATAAAAAAGATGAAAGAAAAGCATTAGCAGATGAAATAAGTGACCTTGAAAATAGTAAAATCAATATCTTACTTATTCACGGAGATGCCTATAACGCTGACTCTAATTATTTACCTATTAACAGATATAAAATTAAACATTTTGACTATGCTGCACTGGGACATATACATAAACCGGAATTTATCACAGAAAATATTGCTTATTGCGGAAGTCCTGAGCCTTTAGATTTTGGAGAAGGCGGTAAACATGGTATTATTGAGGGGATAATAGATAAAGAATATTTAGATATAAGTTTTATCCCATTTAATAAAAGAGAATTTATTATTAAGGAAGTTCAAATAAATGAAAATATGGGATATAGAGATATGTTAGACAGTATAGTTAACTGTGATTCTAAATTAAATAGAGATAAAAACCTATATAGAGTAATTCTTGATGGTATAAGAGATAATGATATAAAATTAAATTTAGATGATATAATAGAAGTGTTAAAAGATAAATTTTACTATATTGAATTAATAGATAACACCAAAGCTGATTATGATTTAGATAGAATGGAAGAGGAAAATAGTAATAATATTATTGGTGGATTTATTAAAGAAATGAAGCTAAAAGGTATAGATAATCCTATAGTAAAAGAAGCTTTATATGCCGGTTTAGAGATACTTTTAAGTGAGAAGGTGAAAAAATGATTTTTAAAAAGCTTATCTTAACTTCTTTTGGAAAATTTAATAATAAAGTAATTAGCCTAGAAGAAGGCGTAAATGTTATTTTTGGTCATAATGAAGCAGGCAAGACCACCATACATAAGTTTATAGAAGGGATGCTTTATGGTTTTTTTAAACCATATTCTAAAAGAAAGCTCTATACAGAGGATTATGACAAGTTTTTACCTTGGGAGCAGAACGACTTTTATGGTGCTTTAAAATATAAATCAAAAAATAATACATATAGAATTGAACGGAATTTTATGAAGGGATATGATGAAGTTAAAGTTTTTGATGATGAAACCGGAGAAGACTTATCACATATGTTTGAATACGATAGTTCATTACGTGTATGTAGTCCCACGTCTCTGCACTTACGCTTAAACTCAGTAGTTTTTAACAATACAATTAGCATTAGGCAGCTTGGAAGCAGGACGGAAGATAGTCTGTCTAAAGAGGTGAAAGATAGCTTAATCAATCTTGGGGGCAGTTTGGATCAAGATATATCAGTAAAAAAAGTATTAGAAAAACTAGACTCTAAAATTGATTTTATAGGAACTAAAGGAAGAATTAAAACTTCTCCCTATGGAAAGGTAATTAAAGAATTAGAAAAATTAAACCAAGAAGAAGAAAAGGCTCAGGAGCTGTACTCTTATATAAAAGATTTACAGGTACAAGTTAATGAAATAAGTGAGACATTAGAAAGCCTTAAAGAGCATAAAAATGATATAAACGAAAAAATAAATTTAATCGAAGGATATAATATTAATAAGAGGTATAGAGAAGCTTTAAAGATACTAGAAGAAATAAAAAATATAACTTGTAAGATAAAAGAACTGCAATCATATAAATCAATAAATAGTGATGACTATACTAAAGCAATTGAAGAAAATAGTAATCTGTCTAGCTTAAAAGGCTTACTAGATGATATAAATCATAAATATAATAATTTAAAAGTTGATTATCAAAAATTAAATGATAAATTATCTTTGTTAGCTGATTTTGAAAGTATCAACTTAGATGAAGTTGAACAGGTAACTAATATATTTATGAGGATGGAAGAAAAGCAAAAGGAGATAGCTCATTATAATAATAAAACTAAGGAGTTAGAAGAAAAAATAAACAGTATAGATGATAAACAGGTTTATAGGATTAATGATGATATTTATGAACATGAGAAACTTGAACAAGAAAAAAATAATATACTTTATGATAAGGAATACACTAATAGGTCTTATTTAAAATCGAGGTTGGAGGAAAAAGAACATCAGATAAAAAAGTTTAACGGCATAAAGATGGTGTCGGTTTTTTTAATGATACCTGCATTATTATCAGGATACTTATTAAACCCTATTTTATATGCCTTAACATCTATACCTTTGTTATTGTTTATATATACTGTACTTTCTTCAAAAGAGCTGAGAAAATATATAAATAGATTAAAGCGTCAGATTGTAGAGCAAGATACAAATGAGATACAAAGAAAGTCTAAGGTTGATTCAATAGATAACGCTATTAAGGATATACTAAACAGACATAGCTGTAATACAAAAGGAGAATTGTTACTTAAAGCTAATGAATATTCAGCAGAAAATGCTCTAATAAAGGATAAAAAAGATAAGCTTACAGAGTATAAAGAAAATATAATTAAATTACAGGAAGAAACTGATAAATATACAGATATATTAAGTAGACTTTTAAGTTATATTGAAAAGGATTGTGAAATCAACAACGTAAATGTTAAAAGATTTAAAGAAAAATATAATGATTATTCTAAACTTAAAGATGAAAGATTAACGTTAGAAAAATATATTAAAGGACTTCAATCCGATGAAAATAAATTATTAACCAGATATAATGAAGCTGATAATAAACTTAAAGAAATTTTAGATAGAAACAAAGTTACAGATTTAGATGATTTTAAAATATCTCTAGAAAAAAGTGAAGAATATGAAAAATTTTTAATAGAAAAAGAAAATCAAGAAAAGGTCTACAAGAAGGTTTTAAACAATGAAACTATAGAAACTTTAGAAAAAAAAGCTATGGATTACGGAGACATAAACATAGATAATGTATCAATCAATGAAATAAAAGAACTTAACGATGAACTGGAAAAAACAAATGATAATATTAGGACAAATCTTGAGAAACTTTCTACCCTAAAAGAAAGAATTAATAATTTATCTTCTAATACAAGACCTTTAGTTGAAATAAGAGAAGATATAATAGAAAAGTATGAGATTAAAACATCTTATGAAAATAAGCTAGAGTCTTTAAATTTAGCTAAAGATGTTATTAATAAAATATCTAAAGAAATTCAAAGAGATTTTTCTCCTAAATTAAATAAAAAAGTCGGTATTATTATAAATACCATAACCAATGGAAAGTATTCAGATGTAAAGATAACTGAAAACCTTGATATTAAAGTTATTGATCCATTCTCTGGCAGAGTTGTTGAGATAGATAGATTAAGCAGTGGTACGATAGATCAGCTATACTTTGCTGCAAGACTTGGAATTATAGATATTATTAAAGGAGACAGTAACTTTCCCATAATATTAGATGACTGCTTTACTCAATATGATTTTAAAAGACTTGACAGCATTTTAAGCTATTTATCTAAAGAAGGGCTAAGGAGACAAATTCTTCTTTTTACATGCCATGAAAGAGAAAAGATAATTTTAGACAAAGTTAATATCAAGTATAATTATATAGAGATTTAAAATTAAGGATTAATGTTATACTTTAATTTGTGTAATACTAAATTTAGGGCAATTCTTACTTAAAGTTAATCATTAACATTAACTATAATGAGGTGAATGTATGGCGATATATGGTATTGGTGACTTACACTTAGATTCAAGCGGTGAAAAGCCAATGGATATTTTTGGAGCAAACTGGATTAACCATGAAGAAAAAATATTTTACAATTGGAGAGAAAAAGTTAAGGATGAAGACTTAGTTCTTATACCCGGTGATATATCTTGGGGTTTAAAACTTTACGAAGCTTACGAAGATTTAAAAAAAATTGATGAGCTGCCCGGATTAAAAGTTATAAGTAAGGGTAACCATGATTACTGGTGGGAAAGTAAAAAAAAATTACTTAGTCTTAAACTAAGAACTATTCATTTTTTGTATAATGACAGCTTTATATATGGTGATATTGCAATATGCGGCACTAGAGGCTGGGCTGCAAGAGATAGTGAAGAATTTGATGTCCATGATGAAAAAATATTTAATAGGGAGTTAAACAGGTTAGAACTTTCCCTTTCATCTGTTAACAGAGAAGTCAGTAATAAGATAACAATGTTACACTATCCTCCATTTAATTTCCAAGACCAAAGTCCCAATGAGTTTGTGGAAATAATGAAGAAATATAAGGTAGACACCTGTGTTTACGGTCATTTACATTCAGAAGGACATAAGTTTGCTGTAGAAAAAATAGTTGACGGCATTGAATTTCACTGTATATCTTCTGACTATATTGATTTTCAACTTAAAAGATTAGTATAAAAACAGCAACACATCTTTCTTATTAGAAGCATATAATAGAGAAAGGCTCTATTTAAAGGGAGATGGTGAAGTGAAGCACATGACTCTTTTAGAAAATGAGTATAGCAGTGGTCTAAAGGAAAAGGTTGAGAGATGGATTTATGAGCATAGAGAAGAA
This sequence comes from Tissierellales bacterium, assembly GCA_028280805.1. GTDB lineage: Bacteria > Bacillota > Clostridia > Tissierellales > VENL01 > JANQLB01. Next base: position 75,143 of record JANQLB010000127.1, on the reverse strand, counting down.
ATCATTGAAATAGTTGACATAGAATATGAACAGTATGGCAGTATGTTTTCTGCAACAATAACCTATGAAGAAAAGAAATAACATGACTTTTGTATATGGTCATGTTATTAGTTTTTTATCCTTTTATCAGTAAAAGTTTTGTTCATCATTCCCAGCAAAACACCCCCGGCTTTAACTACATTAAATGGAGTATCATAAAAAAACTGTTTAAAACCCGGAGAACTAATTAATGAGACCAGCTTATCATAATCGCTGTTTTCAAGTCTATTAAAGGCTTTTCTAAACTCATGTATTCTCAAATGGTTTTTTGTCACACTTTTTAAAAGAATATCATAATCTTTTCCTTTAGCTATTGCTTTTGCAGCTAGACAACCCTGTATTACAGAGTCTATCTGTCCAAAGCTTAAAAAAGGGTCAATAGCACCTCCCGCATTTCCTGCAAACAGGATATTGTTTATCGCATGTGGATATGCGAAGCCGGGTTTTTTATGTGATACTTGGAATTCTTCTACTATTTTGTAATTGATATTTTCAGTATAAAGAAATAACTCCCAGTATTCTTTAGCCTGCTCCTTTACAATATTTGTTATTGCTAAAATCAATACAGCTTTTTTTTCATTAATTGGAGCAAGATAAGCATAGCCGCTATTGCAGTAATCTTTATTTATCCACATTTCTATTGTAGCTGGATCAAAATCACCAAGGACTATTGCTCCTATTGCTTCAGCAGTTAACCATGTCTGCCAGCATCCAAGCTCCTCTGTAAATATATTGCTTCCATTAGCGATTACTACGTAATCATATTTTTTACAAAGCTCTTTATAATCTGCAAAAGTGTTAAAAACAATTTTTGTTTTTTTAAGGTGTGAATGGAGCTGTTTTTTAAATGAATATGGTTCTTTTCCTCTATAAAAAGAATAACCAAAATTTCCCTTGATAGCAATATTTTTGTTAGGGGAGTGATGAATTATTGTATTTATAGAGTGTAAAGGATTTATTTTAATATCAAACTGATTCTTAAAAAATTTCACTACATCATTAATAGGTCTGTGAAAAACCTTTAGGGTTAATCCTACATGAGCCCATTGTTCACCTATAAAGCTGTTCCGCTCAAAAATTATAGGGGTAATGCCGTATTTTTCAAGCGTGTAGGCACAAGACAGTCCTGAAATACCTGCACCGATTATTGCTACTTTCATATAGTTCAGCTCCCATATTTTTTTAATGCTTTAAACCAGATAAATACTGCTATGGCAATTAAAAATCCATATATGATAAACAAAGTAAAGTCCATATTTATTCAATCCTTTAAGCTAATTTTGTTTGATTTTTTTGTTCATAACTACAATAGAAAAAAAACTAAGTGTATAAAACACAGCAAAATTTATTATAATACTGTCATAATAATACCATTTAATATACTCTATTACACCTGTTTCTACAAGTGTATATTCCATTGCAGTAAAGAAAAAAGTAAATAAAAAAACATTAACTACTGCTATCCATCTTTTAGCAGGATGGTATTGAACGAACAAAGTACCTATAACAAATGCCGGACCAAAGAGAAAAAATATGGAAGTATTATATATTTCAACTATTAGATTTTTTAAAAGATATGCTTCAGTGTTTACTTTATGGTAATCAACAAAGCATGCTAATATGATACCTAAAACTCCACCCCACATATTTACTTTTAATTCCTTCCAATCTACCAGAAGTATAAAAATAAACCAATTTAAAACAAAATAGAACACCCATTCCATATTATTCCTCCATTTTTTTAAAACATCAATCCTCAATGTTTAGGTTTAGCTGGTAAAGTTTTTAATATAACACTCGATTTACTATATGTCATTCTGTTTATTTTCTGCTGTAGTTTAACAATATCTCTCATTTCATCATCTCTAAGCTGTTTAAACATCTGCCTTGCTTCAGGGTTATGAATATTTATTATACTTTCATTATGAATAATCTGATTGTAAATTTTATAATCCAGTATATCTTTTAACATGTCTTCTATTCTCATTTTAATCTTCCTCCGCTAACTTTAATGTCAAGATTCATCATTAATTCTCTAAGCAGTTTAATATGATAATTTGAAGATTCATAAAAGTTTTTTAACATTTTTTTTGTTTCTTTATCATTACAGCGTTTATAGTAATCACTGTATTTTTTTATCAATAGCTCTTCACGATTTAAAGCCTTAACAAATGTAAAATTTAATATATATTCCTGAGAAATATGCTTCATAACAAATATCATCCTTTCGATTTAATCAAAGTTACAAGACTATCTTTTAAAAAATTTATTTCTTTTACTATTTTTACAAATTGCAACATTTCAAATATTAACTATCATAGATTAATTAATAATATTTTTTCTTACTAATAAAAATAATATTCTAAAATCTATAATAATTTAATTAAACAATGTAAACATTATTGTTAGATATTAATTAAATGAAATACTAATAATTATAAAGAAGGTGAAAAGTATGAATGCAGATATTTGGCCAGTGATACTTTTTTATGGAAATGTTATTATAGTAATAATAGTATTTTTAATACTTATTGATAAGAGTAGACTAAGTGAGTTACTTCCAATAGGATTTTTTATAGCTGTTGAAAATTATACTTTTGAAATGTTAGGTATACACTTTGGATATTGGGCTTATCCATTAGATAATCCGGGTTATCCGGAGATAATAATAATTTCAAGTCTTGCTTATTTTCCTTTAATAGCTATGTTATTTTATCAGTATCTATCTAAGAGTATAGTAAAAAATATTTTACTAATAGCAGGATTTGTTGCTTATAACATGATAATAGAGATAATAACTGTTACAACTACAAATATATTTATTTATAAAAGAAACATAAACTTATTCAAGGTTCTTATGATATACATTTCAATATATATAATTATTATAGGATTTGGTTACCTATACAAAAAACTTATTACAATTAATGATAGGAGAATGTGATAAATATGAAGGTAGCCATAGTAGGAGCAGGTCTTTCTGGTTTATGCTGTGCATATGAGCTAGAAAAGAACGGTATTAAACCGGTAATTTTTGAGAAAAAGTATGCTATAGGAGATGTTCTTGAATACACTATTTGCACATTAAATAATTTTAATGAATTTAGAGGGTCGGTTATGAGGTACTTTAAAAAGAACTACGACATTAAAATAACTCCAATAAATCCCTTAAATAAAGTTGTAATGAAAAGTAATAATAAAAAAACCGTAATAAAAGGAAATATGGGGCATGTATTTATCAGAGGAACAGATAAAGAATCTCTAGATAAACAAATCGCAGGTTATTTCAAACCAAATATTATTTTTGACACATATGTTAATATTTTAGATATAAAAGATGATTTTGATTATGTTGTGTGTGCAAGCGGAGAATTATCTACGGCAAAAAAGCTAAGTATTTGTAAGCCTACTTTAAATACGTACACTAGAATATCTAATGTATTAGGAGACTTTGATCCTAATACCTTGATAATGTGGTTTGATAATGAGTGTATTAAAAATGGATATGGATACTTGCTTCCTTACAATAGAAAAAGAGCGAGTTTGGTTTTAGCTTTAAATGAAATAACACACGAAGAAATTGAATATTATTGGGATATTTTTCAGCAGAAGCAAAATTTTAAATATAATATAACAATAAATAAAGATGTTGAACATGACATGGGATTTATTGACCCTGTTAAAATAGATAATATCTTGTTAGTAGGTAATGCAGCGGGTTTTATAGATTCATTTATGGGATTTGGAACTATAAGTGCCATTGAAAGTGGAGTTTTAGCAGCCAGATCAATAATTTATAATCTAGATTACAATGAATTAATGAAACCTATAAAGGAGTATATAAAGCTTAAACATGAGTACAGAATTATGGTAAACAGAATGGATAATAAGGATTTTGATAGGATATTAACTTTTTTAAATATGCCGTTTATTAAGCAGATGCTATATAAAAATCCCTTTTATAGGGCTTCCTATGGAGCTTATATTATAAAGGTATTTAATAAAATCATGGAAGATAAAGATAAAAATATAGTTCCATAATGGTGACATACAAAAGATAAAGATTTCTTGTAGCATTTAATTGACTTAATGTATTATAATAGATTGAGTAAATAAATGCTATTTTGATTTTTTGTTATATTATAAGAGTAGCATTTTTAAATATTTAAATACATTATTAAGGAAGTGTGAGTTATGATAAAAGAGTTAGAAGTTAAGGTGTTAAATATAGAGAAACAAGAAATTGAAGATAAGTTAAGAGCTGTAGGAGCAGAATTAGTCAGTAAAGAATATCAAATCAATACAATATATGATGATGATACTAGGTTTATTAAAAATAAATTAAACGGATATTTAAGGATAAGAGAAACTAAGAATTTAATTACTAATGAATCTAAGGCTATCTTCACTCTAAAGAGAAATACTGCTAATGGAAAGCTGCGTGAAAATATAGAAACTGAAACAATTATAAAAGATGATAAAGCATTAGCACTGATTTTACATCATATAAACATTATACCCAGACATAAAGGGACTAAGGAGAGAATATCTTATAAATACGAAAATATAAGATTTGATATAGATACTTGGGACAAAGATACTTATCCCTATCCGTACTTGGAAATTGAAGTAAACTGTGAAAGTGACTTAGAAAAGGCCATAAACTTACTCAAGTTAAACAGAAATGATGTTACAACAAAATCTCTTGGTCAGCTAAGGATGGAAGAAGGTTTACAAGATTTATAGAATTTAACTATTCACCTTTAAGATACATATGCATAGAATATATTGAGAGATATTACAATGTAAAAATCAGACAAAGGTGGTTTAGAGATGAGACAAGGGTCAGGTGAATTTAATATTGAAAATATCGCCATATTGGCTGTTCCTCTTTTATTGATGTTAAGCAGCCAAAAAGTACTTAGCTTAAATATTAATTTAGGTGATAATATTGATAATAAAAAAGAATTAATTCAAAATATCAAACCTTACTTTTCCTTTGAAGAACAATCTACTTTAAATAAAGTAGAAGATATTATAGATATTATTAGTAAATTTAAAAAAATAAAATTTTCAAACTATGATAATGATATTTTATCACTATCAAATAGTCTACCTGACGGTGAAAAAAGAGAGAAAATTTTAGAAGAAATGTCTAAGCATTTAGAAGGTAAAGGTAAAGTTGTTGCTGAAAATTTAGTTGAAACGTCAAAACGTTTTAAAGAAGCTAAAAACAATTTAGATAAACATAAAACAACCATTTCTACTCAGTATATGAATAAGTTAGATAAAATATTAAATTTATTTAATAGTATTGAACCAATTATGCACACTAAAGGCAGACAAAGAATTAAGAAAATAGAAAAGGTGTTAGAAATTATAAAAACACCTGAAGATGAATTTTAAAGTAGACATTGTTTAAATTGTGTCTGCTTTATTTATTAATATTTTAATCGACAAATTAAAAATAATGATTAATAAATTAAATATACTTAAAAAAGTTTTGTTTTATTTTGATTTTATGATATAATTTTAAAAAATGTTATATATCATCCAAGTTCTAAATAAAACAAATATATGAGTTATGCAGCAAATTTAAATTCACAAGAAAATAAGGAGGAATAGTTAATGTTAAACAAGTCAATTGTTGAAGATGTAATAATAGCTGCATTGTCAATAGGCGGTGACTTTGCAGAAGTTTTCGTTGAAGATAAGATTAATACTAGATTAACTTTATTAAGCGGTAGAGTTGAAAAAAGCGTGTCTGGAAGAGATTATGGAGTTGGTATTAGAATTTTTAGTGGTAATAATAGTGCTTATGCTTACACTAATGATTCATGTAAAGAAAATTTAATAAAAGTAGCCAAAGAAACAGCAATTACTTTGAAGAATTCAAATTGCAACACAACGTTAAATTTAATGAAAAGTGATATAAAGAACAATAGTACCATATTAATATTTCCAAGTAGTGTTGAAAAATCTAAAAAGGTGCAGTTAATGAAAAGAGCATACAATGCAGCCAAAAGTTATGATGAAGTAATTTCACAAGTAACAGTTAATTATTTAGATCATGAACAAAATGTTCTGATAGCAAACTCTGAGGGACTGTTTGTGGAGGACAAAAGAGTGCGTACAAGATTATCTATAAACAGCATAGCTTCAAAAAATAAGGAGATGCAGACAGGTTTTTCTGGTTCAGGTGCTTATATGGGATTCGAGTTTTATGATACTATAGACATTGAAGATTATGCTAAAGAATCTGCTAGGCAAGCTAAAACTATGATTAATGCTGAGTTATGCCCAAGTGGTAAAATGCCCGTTATAATTACTAATGGATATGGAGGAACAATATTTCATGAGGCCTGCGGCCACGGCTTAGAAGCTACTTTTATTGCAAAGGGATCATCAGTATTTTGTGATAAACTCGGCAAGAAAATTGCACCAGATATTGTAACCGCTGTTGATGACGGAACTATACCTAATGCTTGGGGTTCTCTGAATGTTGACGACGAAGGAACAAAAACAAAAAGAAATATACTTATTGAAAATGGTATTTTAAAGGGATATTTAGTAGATAAATTAAATGGCAGAAGAATGAATATGAAATCTACAGGATCGTCTAGACGTGAATCGTATAAATTTCCTCCAACTTCTAGAATGAATAATACTTTTATTACAAATGGAGATTCTACTTTTGAAGAGATAATTAGTAATACTGAGTATGGTTTATTTGCAAAAGGCATAGGGGGAGGGTCGGTTGAGCCTTCTACTGGAGATTTTAATTTTGGCGTAACAGAAGGATATATAGTTAAAAACGGTAAAATAGACAGACCGGTAAGGGGTGCTATGCTTATTGGAAAGGGTTGTGATATTTTAAAGGAAATTGATATGGTCGGAAATGATCTGGAACATGGTCAAGGTATATGCGGTTCAATGAGCGGAGCTGTACCTACAAACCTTGGACAGCCTACAATAAGAGTGAAATCAATGACAGTAGGTGGAAGAAAGGAGGATAAATAATGCAAGCTAAGCAGTTTATAAAAAATTTATTTGGTGCAGGAAAAAAAGCAGGTATAGAGGACATGGAGGTTTTTATACAAGGTAACAGTATACTTGAGCTTATGGTTTTTCAAGGAGAGATTGATAAGTTTAGTAAAGCTGAGGAAAAAGGATTATCATTTAGAGGTATATATGAGGGAAAAATGGGATATTCATATACTGAAAAAATAGATGAAGCCTCAATTGAATTTCTTGTTAATGATGTTATTTCAAATACTAAGATTATAGATAGTGATGAACAAGAAACTATTTTTAAAGGTTCAGACCATTATAATGAAGTAAATACATTTAATTTAGAATTAGAACAGACACCTATAGATAAAAAAATAGAATTTATAAAGCTTATTGAGAAAGAAGCACTAAGCTTAGACGATAGAGTAGAATCTATTAACTACTGTATATACGGTGACCAAAGTAGAGAAAACATGATAGTTAATACTAAAGGGTTAAATCTTGAAAGTAAAATAAATTCAGCATATATGTATATATCGGTAGTAGTTAAAGACGATAATGATATAAAAACTGCCTTTAGATATAAGCTTTATACTGATTTTAATAAATTTGATTATAAAGCTATAGCTAAAGATGTTGTTGAGGAAGCTTTATCTCTATTAGGGGCAGAAAGTATAAAGTCAGACAATTATCCTGTAATACTGAGAAATAATGTTGCGGCTGTTATTCTCGATGGGTTCTCGGGTATTTTCTCTGCGGATAATGTGCAAAAGAGTTTATCGTTATTAAAAGGTAAACTTAATCAAAAAATAGCATCTGAAAGAATTACTATAGTAGATGATCCATTTATGGAAGATGGAACTGAAACTAAATCTTTTGACAGTGAAGGATTTGCAACTAAATTTAAGAAAGTGATAAATAAAGGTGTACTTGCAACGTATCTACACAATTCTAAAACAGCTAAAAAAGATGGAGTACAATCTACCGGTAATGCTTTTAAATCATCGTATAAAGCTCCAATAACCATAGCTCCTACAAATATGTATATAGAAAAAGGGAATAAAGAACTGGATGAAATGGTTAAAGAAATGCAAAACGGATTACTGATTATTGATGTTCAAGGTGTAAATTCCGGATTAAATCCTATATCAGGTGATTTTTCACTTGCTGCTACCGGCTATGAAATTAAAGAGGGTAAAATAAACAGATCTGTTTCTAATATAACTATAGCTGGTAACTTATTTGAATTATTAAATGACGTAGAAGACATTGGTAATGACTTAGTATTTTTAATGCCTTCAAACGGATACATTGGCTCGCCTTCATTAAAAATTAAAAGTTTATCAGTAGCCGGAGAGTAGTTATATATTTTAAGTTAAGTTGTGATTTTTTATGAGAGGAGTGATATTGTGAAAAAAATAAAGGTTGCTTTATGTCAGATGGTAGTTAGTGAAAATAAAGAAAAAAATCTTTTTACTGCACATAAAATGATAAATGAAGCTGCTGATAAGGGTGCAAAGCTGGTTGTTCTTCCGGAAATGTTTAACTGCCCTTATGATAACAGTGTTTTTTCTGATTTTGCAGAAGCTTATCCCGGCGGAACAACAGTAGATTATTTATCTAAAATAGCTAAAGAGAGAGAAATATATTTAGTTGGAGGCTCAATACCGGAAATAGACGGTCTTGGCAGTATCTATAATACAAGCTATATATTTAATACTTATGGTGACATAATTGCAAGCCATCGTAAAGTTCATTTGTTTGATATTGATGTAAAAGGTAAAATAGTATTTAAAGAATCAGATGTCTTAAGTAGTGGAGATGATATAACAGTTTTTGAAACTGAATACGGAAAAATGGCTGCTGCTATTTGTTATGACATTAGATTTCCGGAAATAATTAGATTAATGGCTTTAAAGGGAGCAAAAATAATAATAATTCCTGCTGCTTTCAATATGACTACCGGACCGGCACATTGGGACTTATTATTTAAAGCAAGAGCGTTAGATAATCAAGTATTTGTTCTTGGATGTTCTCCTGCCAGAAATAATCAGGCTTCATATATAGCATATGGAAACTCAATAATAACCGGGCCTTGGGGAGATGTTATAGGAAAATTAGATGAAAAAGAAGGAATTTTAATTAAAGAATTAGATTTAGAGTCTCTAGACTTAATAAGAGAGCAGCTCCCACTGCTTAAACATAGAAGAAAAGACATCTATAAGCTTTTAGGGGAGTAAAAATATGCAGGATAGCTTAATATCTATCCTGCATATTTTTTATTTTTTCCTATTCAACAGTTTCACGTTCTCTAAATAGAAGTGTGATTGCATATAAACCTGCTAAACCAACAAGACCGTATACTATTCTACTTAACACAGCGTCTTGTCCTCCAAAAAGTGCGGCAACCAAGTCAAACTGGAATAGAGAAACTAACCCCCAGTTAAGGGCACCTATAATTACTAATATTAAAGATAATCTATCCATGAAATCACTCCTTAATGTAGAATATTGTTCTATAATATTATTTCAAAAAAATCTTTTTCTATTCTCAATTTACAGGATTATACAAGTTATTTAATAAAATTATCATGTAATTTTCTAAAAATATTCAATATTTATTTAACTAATCAAAAAATAACAGTTTTTAAGAAATAAGAATATAATAAAAAAAAATAAAATTCTAGTACAGCAGTATTTTAATTTATAGAATAAATAAAATATTAAATTATAAAAATATTGTAAAAGGGAAATTAATCTACTGTTTTTCTTTCTTATATTGATTATTATTTTTAAATATTGTTAATATTAACAAATGAAAAATCAACTTAACTGCTGAAGGTTTAGTTGAAAAACTACCCTATTTAAGGACAGGACATTTTCCTGTCCTTATTTACATAATTAAATCACATGATTTTTTATAATATTAATATTTTAATATATATTTTGTGCATTTTATAAAAATATATTTCAAATAATAATAAAAAATGTGATAAATAATTTAAGGAGAGAAAAGAATGATATATATACCGAAAAGAGTTTTATTTGAAGAAAAGTCTTTAGATTATCCTATAGGTAAAAATCTTTATAAAATATTCAATAATAAAGATACAGAAATACATATACTTAAATCAAATCGAGTGACTCAAATACCCGGAGATTCACCTTTAAATCAATACGTAGAGGGAAAGAATTCTTTAGTTATAAGAGTTCGTAAGAATCAAGAGTTTCAAAGCTGTAAACCTTCTGCCCATTATCAATTACCATTATTATCAGGCTGTGCTGGAAAGTGTGAGTATTGCTATTTAAATACAAGATTCGGCAACAAGCCATATACTACTATCTATGTAAATGTTGATGATATACTTCAAAAGGTGAAAAGTTATATTGAAGAAAGAAAGCCTGAATTAACATTATTTGAAGCAGCCGCTACTTCAGATCCTATACCTTTTGAACAATATACAGGAAGTTTAAGAAAGGCTATTGAATTTATTGGCAATGAAGAAATGGCTAAACTAAGGTTAGTTACAAAATTTAGTCAGATAGATAGCTTATTAGGTATAAAACACAATGGACGAACTACTATTAGATTTAGTATAAACTCTAAAAAAATAATTGATGAATATGAACACGGGACTTCTAGTCTTAAGGATAGAATAGATGCATCTAAGAGGATTTTAGATGATGGTTATAATATTGGATTTATAATAGGTCCTATTATCATTTATGAAAATTGGAAGAATAATTACCTTACTATGCTTAATGAATTAAGGGATAGATTAGGTCAAGAAATTGATAGTAAAATATCTTTTGAGGTTATTTCTCACAGATTTACCACAGCAGCTAAAAATAAGATTTTAGAAATATTTCCCAATACAACTCTGCCAATGACTGAAGAAGGAAGAAAATATAAATACGGACAATTTGGTTATGGAAAATATGTATATGAAAAAGATTCTCTTGAAGATATGAAGTTGTTTTTTAAAGATAATATTAAAACATTGTTTCCAAAAGGAGAAATTGAATATATTATTTAGTTTTAATATAAAATTTTAAAATGTATTACTTAGTAAACAAAGAGATAGTAACTAAAAATTATAAAATAATAATTGTTTATTATGTATTTATAGGTAAATCAATTATGAGACAAGGTATTTCAGTAATAATTAAAAAAATCTGTATTTTAGTGAAAATTTAATCTCTTTTTTGGCAATAATTAGAAACAACAAAAACCAGAAGGGAAATTTTTATTATTTTGATTCAGAAGAATTATTGAGATAAATGATAACATATACAAATTTAAAAACAGCATTTCTTTACACTCATATTTAAAAGATTTGCCTGAGAAAATAATTTAAATAGAGTTTAAAATTAAACCAAGAAATGAAAAAAGATACAGAAAAAATAAAAAAATGAAAATACAGATAAGTATATTAAATAGTTTGAAAAATTCAGCATTTAAGGATATAATAATACTGAATATTAGAAATGAAATATTGTTTTAAAATACTATAAACACTTTGAAATACCTGGAATTTCTTTTGAAAAGTAAGTATATCAAAGTCTTTCTTTACTTTATTTCGTCTCATCTTAAGAAAATCTTAAAGCTTTTTATAAGAATTTCAGTATTTTAATATTTTATAATAAATATATGGTCAATTACTTACGAAGGAGGATAACAAAAGAATGAAAGTTGATGTTTATGTACTTTATGGAGGAAAATCTGTGGAGCATGAAGTATCTTTACTGACTGCTTACTCTATTATTAATGCTTTAAATAAAGAAAAATACAATATTTATCCTATTTACATTACGAAGGAAGGTATTTGGTGTAATAAAGGGCTTGTAAGTGAGAAAATAGAAGATGTTGGAGAATTAAAGGATTTTTCTTCAAAATCTATTTTAATGTCTATCGCTGAAAATTTTTTGGAGAAAATAGGTACTAATACCAGAACTGTTATTTTTCCTGCTTTACATGGAACAAATGGTGAAGATGGAACAATTCAAGGACTTTTAGAGCTTTTAGATGTGCCTTATGTAGGTAATGGAATTATGTCATCAGCAGTAGGATTTGATAAAGGAATGATGAAGAAATTATTTTCAAAGGCTAATGTACCTCAAGCTAAATATGAAATTTTAAATTATCAAGAATGGGTAAAAAATGAAGAAGACAGCTATGTTAAATTACAAGAGGTTATTGGTTATCCCTGTTTTGTAAAACCTGCACGATTAGGGTCAAGTGTCGGCATTAATCGCTGTAAAAATATAGAACAATTAAAAAAAGCAATTAATGAAGCATTTCTTTATGATATGAAACTAGTTATTGAAGAAGAAATTGTTGGAAGAGAGATGCAAATATCAGTTATTGGCAATGAAAATCCTAAAAGTTCTGTAGTAGGAGAGTTTATACAGGAAAGACCCTTTATGGACTACTCAGCTAAATACCTTGATGGAAAGCTCATTTCTGTTATACCGGCAAGACTATCAGAGAAAGTCACATCTGAAATGCAGAAAACAGCTGTTAAAGTCTTTAAACTTTTAAATTGTACGGGCTTAGCTAGGATAGATTATTTTGTAGAAGATAAGGATAAGTTTTTTGTTAATGAAATTAACACTATGCCGGGATTTACAAATGCCAGTATGACACCGGCTCTCTGGGAAAAGACAGATGGAACCTCCTATGCAGAACTTATAGAGAAACTCATAGAATATGCTTTTGAAAGTTATGAGAAAAAAAGAACATTGCTATATGATAGGAGGATAATATGATTAAACGAAGTTTAAAAGATATTGAGAGAATGGTCAAGGGACATGGGTTAGATGAAAAAAATCAAAATCTCTTTATAGAAGGAGTTTCAATAGATACAAGAACTATTAAAGCTAATCAGCTTTATATACCTATAAAAGGAGAGCGATTTAATGGTCATGATTTTATTGAAGAAGCAATAAAAAAAGGAGCAGGAGCTGTTTTATGCAATAAAGATGAACCAGTTAAAAGGAGAGATTTTCCCTTTGTTTTTGTGGATGATACATTATTAGCCATTCAAGAACTGGCAATGGAATATCGAAAAGAACTTCCTGTAAAGATAATTGGTATTACAGGGAGTAATGGCAAAACTTCAACTAAGGATATTTTGGCTAGCATTTTAAAGACAAAGTATAAAACCCATAAAACTCTTGGAAATTTGAATAATCATTTAGGAGTACCTCTAACATTATTACAAATGGAAGAGGATACAGAGATGGCAGTAATAGAAATGGGTATGTCAGCTTTAGGGGAAATAGAAACCTTATCTAATGTTGCCTTGCCCGATATTGCAGTTATAACTAATTCAACTGATGTGCATATTGATACGCTGGGTTCTGTAGAAAACATCCTTAAAGCTAAGCTGGAAATAACAGCAGGTTTAAAGGATGATGGTTTATTGGTGTACTTAGGTGATAGTTTATCTGTGTATAAGGGTGTAGAAAGTCTTAAACTGACACAGAGAAAAGAGACCTTCGGAACTAAGTTAAATAATGATTATGTCGTTAAATTTACGTCAGTTAAGAAAGATGGAATTTGCTTTGAATTGAAAAAGCCTGTTTATAAAAACTTTTTTTTATCCATGTTTGGTAAACATCAGATCTATAATGGAGCTGCTGCTATTGCAGTAGCTAGATACCTTAATGTACCTTATGAATTAATTGAACAGGGATTTTCTATGATAGATAGTACAGGAATGAGAAATGAACTGATTCATGGTTTAGGATTTGATATTTTAAATGATGCGTACAAGTCAAATGCAATAAGTTTAAGGGCTGCATTAGAAACTATATATTCCTTTAAGGATTATAAGAAAAAAATTGTTGTCTTGGGAGATATGATAGGTACAGGCGAAAATGAAGTGACGATACACGAACAGATAGGTGAAGATATTAAACCGGATGAAATAGATTATGTTTTTACAATAGGAGAATTAGCTCAATATATTGGTATAAAATCTAAAGTTAAGCTTGGAGATAGAAAAGTTTTTTCATTTAATAATAAGAAAGATTTATTAAAAAAGCTAAAAGAAGTCATAAGTAAAGATACTATTGTATTAGTAAAAGGGTCTAGAGGACTTTATTTAGAAGAGGTTGTAGATAACTTAAAGGATTTTGTGCCTAAAATACCTTCTTAAAACAAGAGATACATAAGTATCTCACTTGTTTTATGTAATATTATATAAAAAGATATACACGAGAGGAGAAATTGAGCTTGAATAAAGAGATGAGAAGAAAAGACAGAGAAATAACAGATATACATGAGTGTAAATCAATACTTAAAAACAATAATTTAGGATTTTTATCTACAACAGGAATAGATAATACACCTTATGTTGTACCCTTAAACTATTTCTATGACGGAGAAAGTATTTATTTTCATAGTGCAACAGAGGGTCATAAAGTTGATAATATTAAGAATAATCCTATGGTTTGTTTTTGTGTGGTTGGTAATCATGAAATTATTTTGGACAAATTTACTACTACTTATGAAAGTGTTATAGTCTTTGGTAAAGCAGAAATAGTAACAGATTTACAAGAGAAAATACAAATTCTTAATGGTATGATGAAATACTTAGGCAGGGAAGTAGATGTAACTAAGCATTATAAAATGAATTTCATTAAGGATAAGACAGAAATAGTAAAGATTAAAATTGATAGAATAACAGGAAAAAGAAATACAGGTAAATGAAATTATAAAAACCTATTGAAGTGTAACTTCAATAGGTTTTTTATGTACTATTAATACAATTATCCAAATATTACACGCAATAAATATCAAAATCAATAAAAAAAGAATAACACATTTAAATAAATGTGCTATAATATATATTGTAATTAAATAAAAAAGTAAGGGGGAATTGTATTGATAAATCATAATTATATTAAATGGTTTGATGAAGTAAATAAAGATGATATACCCTTAGTTGGCGGAAAAGGTGCTAATCTTGGAGAATTAACTCAAAGAGGAGTTAAAGTTCCGCCTGGATTCTGTATAACGTGCTTTGGGTATAACAAATTTTTAAAATACTCTAATATAGAAGTTGAAATTAAAAATATTATAAGTAATTTAGATGTAGATAGCTGCACCGAACTTAATATAAAAAGTCAGCAGATTAGAGAGCTCTTAATCAATTCGCATATTCCTAAGGAAATTGAAAATGAAATTAAAGCAGCATACTTGGAGCTTAATAATCAGCTAAAAACGATAGATATAAGCGTAGCAGTCAGAAGTTCTGCAACAGCAGAGGATTTACCCGAAGCATCTTTCGCAGGACAGCAGGATACTTATTTACACATACAAAATTCAGATGAGCTGTTAATTCACGTAAAAAAATGCTGGGCATCCTTATGGACATCAAGAGCTATATACTATAGAGAAAAACAGAGCTTTAATCATTTTAATGTATCATTATGCATTGTAGTTCAAAAAATGGTTAATTGTGAAAAATCAGGTGTAGTATTTACAGCAAATCCAATTACAAATGATTTAAATGAAATAATGATAAATTCAAGCTGGGGTTTAGGAGAGGCTGTAGTATCAGGAATTGTAACTCCAGATGAATATATATTAAATAAAAAGGATTTATCTATACTTAGTAAAAACATAGCTAAGAAGAATGTTATGATAATTAAAAACCAAGATAAAATAGGAACTCAAGAAGTTAAGGTCAGTGAATACTTAGGATGTGAAAAAGTACAGACCTCATCCTTAGAAAGACAAGAGATAATAAAATTAGGGGAATCTGCTTTAAAGATTGAATACATGTATCATCATCCACAGGATATTGAATGGGCTATGGATAGTGATACAAAAGAGTTGTATATTCTGCAGACCAGACCAATTACAACCTTAAAGGAGGATAGTAATAAAATGAAAGATCAAAACAAAGAAGAACAAAAACTAATTGCTTTAGCAAAGGGTTTAGCGGCATCCCCTGGAGTAAGTACCGGTAAAGTTAAGAAGATTGAAAATATAAAAGAGATTGAAAGAGTAGAAGAAGGAGATATTCTTGTAACTGTAATGACAAATCCTGATATGGTTCCTGCCATGAGGAAAGCCTGTGCCGTAGTTACTGATGAGGGAGGTAGAACATGTCATGCTGCTATAGTATCTAGAGAACTGGGAATACCATGCATAGTAGGATGCCAAAATGCTACCGCACAATTAAAAGAAGGAGATATTGTAACAGTAGATGCAACTAGAGGAATTATCTATAAAGGAAAAGTTCTACAAGATAAAACAAAGAAAGATAGCGGCATTACTGAAAATACTACAAATATTGAACTAATAAAAGAGTTTATTCATCAGACAGCACCCATAACGGGAACTAAAATATATATGAACCTTGGAGAACCATCTATTATAGATAGATATAAAACACTGCCTATGGATGGAATAGGATTGTTGAGAACAGAATTCATTTTTAGTAATCTTATTGGACAGCATCCGATGTATCTTCTTAAGACTGGTAATGAGAAGTTGTTTATTGACAAAATGTCTGAGGGAATAACTAAGGTTGCCCAGGAAATATACCCAAAGCAGGTCATAGTTAGATTAAGTGACTTTAGAACTAATGAGTTTAGAGGATTGAAAGGCGGAGAAGAAGTAGAACCTGTTGAAAACAATCCTATGATTGGATGGAGAGGAGTTTCAAGATACATTTCTCCTCAATATGAAGAAGGTTTTAGATTAGAGTGCAGGGCAATTAAAAAAGTAAGAGAGGAATTTGGATTAAACAATGTCTGGACTATGCTTCCTTTTGTAAGAACTGTATGGGAACTGGAAAAAGTAAAAGAGATAATGGCATCAGAGGGATTAGTTCAAGACAACAGTTTTAAAATATGGATTATGGCAGAAGTGCCTTCGGTAGTTCTTGCCGCAGAAGAATTTGCACAATTAGTTGATGGCTTTAGTATAGGCAGTAATGACTTAACTCAGCTTATATTAGGGTCTGACAGAGATTCGGGAATACTAAACAGCATGGGATACTTTGATGAAAGAAATATAGCAGTAAAAAGAGCTATAAGTATATTGATCAAAGCTGCTCATAAATATGGCAAAACAATTTCAATATGCGGTCAAGGACCATCACTTTATCCGGAATTTACAGAATTTCTAGTTAAAGAAGGAATTGACAGCATAAGCGTAAATCCTGATACAGTTGCATATACCAGGAGGTTAGTAGCACATGTGGAACAGAAAATCCTTCTAGGAGGAATTAGAAATCTTGAGATAGATTAAAACAAAAATAATTAATATATAGGCATCCAACCTCAAAACATAATAAAAAATACACGTTTAACTGTTTAGAACATGAATAGCTCATATAAATCGTTCTAATATAAAATCCTAAAATTTGCAAATTTTCTACGGTCAAACAAGTAAATTTCTTCACCGATTTTTATATTTCCATTCGTTGGGAGTTATAGTCATGTTCTGCAAATGCTTCTCTTAGTATTTTTTATTATTAGGTTGGATCCCTATATTATAACAAGACAGCAATTTAAGGTTTATACTATTGCTGCGAGAAGTAATAGTTCTTCGTTATTATTATAGATCATATCAAATTGTGATATTGGGAGAGGGTTTCGACCTCTTCCTACTTCTATAGTGTATCCCGGTCTTAAGTATTCTTGTATAAACCAATCCTTATAACCTGAATACGATGCTGTACCAACAGCTTCTGCCAATTCATATCCACTTACTTGAGAAAATAACTCTCCAATACTAAGTGAATCCGGCGGTACTATGTCCTCAAAACTCCAAAAGATAACTTGACCTTGTGAGTGGTATGCTAATACTAATCTAAAATTATTATTTCTAGTAAAGTCAGCAACAGCTTTTGTTTCAGGTTCTGATTCTGGAGATGGTCCGGGATATTTTGTTGGACCCGGTTCACCATATCCTAATTCCTGTGCTAACTCTTGGTATTCATACCACAGAGCATCATAGTTATGATTAAGGTCTACTCCTCTAGTATTAGAATTCCAGACTTCTGAAAATGGGCGTCCTGTATTATTCCACCTAAGCAAATCTTCATAGTAAGGATTTTCTTCACTTGGACCTTTTAGTACTATATCTACACCATCAGGATTGACCATAGGCATTATATATATAGTGCTTTGATTCCATATATCTCTAACATTATATCCCCTTATATTTTGTCCTTCGGAGTAAGCCTTTGAGAAATTCTCTATAAATTTCATTAAGAGCGGTGAAGTTATCCATTCCAAAGAGTGATGTGCAGCATTGTAAAAAACTTGATTAGGACCATTACCGAGCTTAATAAAAGTTAAATCTTTACCTAAAACACTTTGACCGGCAGAACCTACTTCTAGAAATGGATACCTTACACTTAAACCTGCTATATCTCTTTGCATTATTTCATATGTATAATCAATTCTTGTATCTACTATATCTATACCATAAGGAACTATTATCTGTTGACCTATTGTAAGGTTTAAAGGATTCAGGTTAGGATTTGCGGTAATTATCCTACTGACTGTAGTATAATATTTTATGGCTATATTATAAAGAGTATCGTTTCGCTGGATTGTGTAGTTGTCATATCCAAGCAATAACCGTTCTAAAATCCTATATGTGTTAGGTCCGATAATACCATCTGCAATTAAGCCGTTATTTCTTTGAAATTGAATAACAGCCTGTTGAGTTTTTGGACCAAAGATTCCATCTATAGGTCTTGAATCATAGCCAATTCTTACAAGTAATGATTGAATTTCCATTACATCTGTACCTCTAGAACCTAGTCTTAATGTTCTCAAAAAAACACCTCACTTTACTATATCCTTAATACTATCTTATAATTATAATGTCTAAATAATTACATATAATTTATCAAATTCAAATCACCTTAACCAATTTTTGTTTTTTTGCATATTTTAAAGTATAGGTCAATTTGGGAGATGATTTTTTATGGTCAAGGTTGAAAAAATTAAAGAAAGTGAGCTTGAAAAGCTTGCAAAACTATATTATCAATTAGGAAATAAAGAAAGTGATATATATAAAATGAAAACTGTATTTAAAATGATAAATAATAATTCAGACTATTATCTTTTAGGAGTAAAAACTGATGGAGTGCTGGTTGGTACGGCTATGACTATTGTTTGTAGAGATTTATTCTTTAATTGCCAGCCTTTTATTGTTATCGAAAATGTCATAATAGATAAAGAATATCAAAGAAAAGGATACGGAAGCTTATTGTTTAATGAAATTGACAAAATCGCCAAAGAGAATAACTGTTACTACATTATGCTTTTATCAAATAGAAAAAGGCAGACTTCTCATGAGTTTTATAAGAAAATGGGATATAAGAGTGATGATAATTTAGCGTTTAAAAAATATCTTAATTAATGGAGTGTTTTATAAATTTAATTTATCAGAAGTATATGAAAAAAATCTAACAATAAAGAAATTATTAGAATAAAAGGTTTTTTTTTCATGTAATATATGGACTAGTATAGGTACAAAATAATATATGAATAAACGTAAAAAGAAAACCAGAAAGGAGAGTTCTGATGACTTTAAAGAACACTATTAACCTTAACACTCTTACTCAGATGGAATTACAAAACATAAGACATATTGTTAGCGGACATCAGGTAATGGCAAATAAACTTTGGGAATATGCCAATGAATGTAACGACCCGCAAATTAAACAAATGTTCCAGCAGGGTTCTCAATCCGCGGGAACTACAGTGCAGAACTTAATAAACTCATTATAGGGAGGGAAGAAAAATGCAAGAAAAAGATATAGTTAATGATGTATTAATGATGACAAAAGCAAGTATGAATGAATATGAGAAGGCTATAGGAGAATGTTGCAATGAACAATTAAGAGGAGCTTTCCAGCAGTTAAGAGACAGTGCAGAAAAGTTCCAATATGATCTTTATAAAAAAGCAGAACAATTAGGATATTATCCACCTTCTCAAGACGCGACTCAAAAAGATAGACAACAACTAAGATCTCAGCTAAGTCAAGGACAAAACGGTAATAATGGTGGAGGAATGGGATAAGAAATGTTTTTTTGGGACTCTTAAAGAGTCCCTTTATTTTTTTGTAAAAAATATATAGATTTTTTAAAACATTTTATACACAATTTTAACAGCTTTTTTAGAGATGTATGCAGAAAAAAATTAACACTTTAAATAATAAAAATAAAGGAGTTGAGTATACAAAGGTTGAATTGATAAAATATAATATGATTTAAATTAAAGTATTATTTAAATAGCTTAGAATATGAATGAGGGTGTAGATGTTGAATATTGAACAATTAAAACATAAGTTAAGGGAATTAAAAAAGATAGAAAAAACAATGAGAGAACAGCATTTTTTATCTACTGACAATAAACATTTAGTATGGAGTAAATTTTTTTGTACAAAAAACAATATTTCGTCTAATGTGAGATATCCTATTCATATATTAGTAGTTTTTGGGGATAATGCTAGAAGAGAAGTTTTTAATGAATTCTTTTATCACATGTTTTATGAGATATTTAGTCTTATAAGCTTTAAAATTGATAATTTATATGATCCAAACCTCTTAGCATTATTAGAATTAGGTCCGGAAGCTTCAAAGGAAGATATAAGAATTCAATTTAGGAAGTTAGCAAAACAATATCATCCAGATCAAGGTGGAGATAAAGATAAAATGATAGAGCTGGTAGAAGTGTATAACAAGCTTCTAAACAAAACAAAGAGATAAAAAATTTGTGTAAATTTGTTAAAACTACTTGATAAAATTATTATCATATTTTTCAACTAATAACTATTGTAAGTATTATACCTAGATAAAACATATTTAACATAAGTATATATTATTAAAATATAAATATATATAAAGTAAAAACAATATGTTTAGTATGTTTTGAAATTAGGAATTATAGCTTTGATTTAACATTCATATAAAAAAACTAATTAAATTTTAAAGGGAGAGATTCTAATGAACTACAAGATAGTTGCTGATAGCGGATGTGATTTAAACAAAGAACTAGAACAAACACTAAATATTAATATAGTTCCATTAACAATAGAAATTGATAGTAAAAGATATAGTGATGATAAAAATTTAGATATAAATCAAATGCTTCAAGAAATGAAAAAGAGTATAAACGCTCCAAAAACGTCATGTCCTTCGCCTAATGACTTTATAAAAGCTTTTAAAACTGAAGGAGATATATTTGCAGTGACTCTTTCTTCTAAATTGAGTGGAACTTACAATAGTGCAATGATTGCAAAAGACATGGTTATGAATGAAATCGGAAATAAATTCATACATGTTTTTGATTCTTTAAGTGCTTCTGTAGGAGAAACTTTGGTTAGTTTGAAAATTTTTGATATAGCTAAAAGAAATTATGATAGGATTCAGATAGTTCAAAAAGTTAATCAATATATAAAAGAAATGAAAACTTTCTTTGTATTAGAATCTTTAGATAATTTAGTTAAATCAGGCAGAATGAGTGCATTAACGGGCAAGGTAGCTTCATTACTATCTATAAAGCCTATAATGAGAGGGTCTGATGAGGGAACTATTCAAAAATTTGAAACAGTTAGAGGAACTAAAAAAGCATTTAGAAGATTAGTTGAAATTATTGGTGAGCAGGGAGAAAAGTTAGAAGAGAAAATTTTAGGCATAGGTCACTGTAATTGTATAGAAAGGGCAAAAAAAATTAAAAGCGAAATTTTAGAAAGATATAATTTAAAAGATATTATAATAGTAGATATGGCAGGTATTTCAAGTGTTTATGCTAATGAAGGCGGTATAGTTATATGCTTTTAAATGTATATAGAACAACAGATATTAAAAAAAAATCGAGCTTGCTCGATTTTTTTTAATATCTGTTAAATCTTAAGGTATTGCCTAGATGCCTTATGTGACCCTTGTTACCCCATAGTATGAAAAAATTATACGATTTATTTTGTAAGCTTATAGGTTTAGGGTATCTCACTATAAGAGCTGAAATATTATCCATGTCTTTATATTGATCAAATGAAGGATAAATTAAGTAACTATCTTGTGCTTCTATTGAAAGTTTTATAAATTTAGGATTGCTGCCATAATTTCTTTTTCTACTGAAGGCCTCATGTCTACATACACTATCAATAGGTCTTTTAGAATTGATTGCAGCTAACTGAAAAAAGCCGTCATTTCCTGTATATCTATCCTTACCAGCTTCTTTCCATGAATCAGGGTACATAAAGCTTACGTTTAAATCATCGTTGGAATATGGATTCCATATTCGTGGAATACAAATTGCTTGACCTACAAACAACATATATGGATCAATATAAGGATTAGATCTTAGTAAAGTATCAAGTGAAACATTAAAATTTTCAGCTATTTTATAAAGTGAATCACCTTGTTGAACTATGTAACATTCTGAATCATTAGAACGTTTATACTTTTCATTCATTAACAATCATCCCTTTTTATGAAAATAATATATTACATTATATTCATAAGAATGATAAATAGTTCTATAATCTTAAAATTTGATTTTTAAAATTTATGTGCTTGGAACTTTTTTTATAAACCTGCATATTATAGAAAGTATCTTATTATAAATTATGGAGGGTGAAACTATGTTTAATATAAACGTAATGGAAAAAGAAAAGATATTTTCTGTTTTAATTAGAGGTAATATAGAGCAAAATTACATAAAAAAGTTTATAGAACAACTCAAATGTACTATAAACGGTATTAATACTGAAAATTACAGCTTAGTTGTAGAAATTAAGGATGTTGAAATTAGATCAATTAATACTATGATTTCCCTGAGTCAAATTATGAGCATATACAAAAAAACTGATTTTAAAAATATTTTTGCTATAGTTAATGATGATTTAAAATCAATAAAGCAAGCAGAAATATTAAAAAAATATGTAGGTAAGGATATTATTCAAGTAAATAGTATAGATGAAGTTATAAAGAATCTAAGACAACTTTAATCATGTATTTAACATGGGACTATAGTACTTAAGATGTAATATGTACCAAAAGGAATATAAGAGGATAGATAGAATAAATAACTAAAGAAAAAATAAAAGGAGTGAATAATATGAGCAGTTCTAGCGAAATTTTAAACATGGCAATTCAAGCTAAATTCAAAAAAGCATTAGATGCAAAAAAAGAGGGTAAGCTTTATGACTTTAAGAAGGAATTGAAAGATGATTTAGAGTCAAGAGAAAACGAGATTAAACACATTTCTAGGCATGAATGGGAAAATGTTAAAAAGGTTTTAAAAGAAATTAAGTAAATATATCAAAAACACAATAAAAATATTCAATGGCTATTATTTCATTTATTTAATTTGTAAGTGTTTTAGATATATAATGCCATCTGTATTTAATAAAATTAAATACATAAGTATTAAAAAGCAGTAGTTAAAACGCTACTGCTTTTTAATATTTATAAGATAAATTTTAATATTTAAATTGAATAGGATTTTAAATTCTTATATAATTTAAAATAGAGTATGGATTATATAATTAAAAACCCATGCTACTTTTATTTAAATACTTAAAAAGAAGTGATATTATGCTTAGACTTATGATAAAAGATATAAAAATGATATTTCATTTTAAACAGTTATTAGTAATTTCAATTATATTTCCTTTACTAATACTAGGATTACTAGGCTTTGCATTTAAAGATTTTGTGGAACATAAAAGCATTGTAGATCAAATTGATATTGGTCTGGTTAACAAAGATAAAAGTGAAGCTAGTCTAATGCTTATTAATGATTTTAAGAGTAATGAGCAGTTTTCTAAGTTATTTAGAATCATTGAACATGATGAAAATGAAGCTATTGAGAAATTTAGTACGGG
Organism: Tissierellales bacterium; assembly: GCA_028280805.1. Taxonomy (GTDB): domain Bacteria; phylum Bacillota; class Clostridia; order Tissierellales; family VENL01; genus JANQLB01. The sequence goes on along the minus strand of JANQLB010000127.1, from coordinate 51,219 downwards.
AGAAATAAATGCTATAATTCAAATTCCTGAAGGATTTTCTGAAAGTTTATTGCATTTTCAGAACAAACCTATTAATTTAACTATAAACCCTCAAGAACCACTTAAAAGTTTAATACTTAAAAATATTATGGAAAGCTATTCAAAGTATGTTCAAACTGCTGATGTAGCTGTATATTCTCTTTATAATCAGATAAAAAAGATAGGTATTCCTAATGAAGATGTAAGGAAAATAAATAATGCTTTTTCCTTAGATATGATCTTAACTTCCTTAGGCAGAGATAGACTATTTGAGTACAAGCCCATAACTACTATACCATCATCTACATCCATGGAATATTTTATAATAGCTTCAGGAGTACTATTAGTAATGTATATGGGATTAATAGGTGCTAATCTTATAATTTATGAAAAGGACACCATGTGCTTAGATAGATACAGAGTATCTTCAGGAAGTATTCTAAAGTTTATTCTTAGTAAAATAGCTTCACTTGTATTTCTAGGATTATTACAAGTTTTTCTGTTTTTATTTCCTTTATTTTTAATTATGGGAACTAACATAAGGTATTCTTTTTCTAATATTATAATATTTTTAGTTATCAGCTTGTTGCATATTTCAAGCTTAGCTGTGTTTATAGGTAGTATAATAAGAACAGAAGAACTGGCAACACTTATTGGAAATATAGGAATATTATTATTTGGTTTAATAGGAGGAAGCTTTTTTCCGTTAAAGCTTATGCCTTCGTTTATACACAGCATAGCTCAGTTAACTCCTAACTATTGGATAATTAAAGGGTTTTTGTTTCTGATTAAAGGATTTAGAATGGAAAATGTTTATACCAGCATAGCTGTATTGTTAATATCATCAGTATTCTTGGTTTTATTTTCAGCTATAAAATTAAAGCAGAGAAATGGGTGATGGCATGAGAATTATTTATTTTAGTTTATTAAGAATAAAGATTTTATTTCAAAACAGAACACTTTTCATAATCAGCTTAATTGTCCCTTTTATTTTTTTTAATGCTGTTGGTCTTGTTTTTAGGAACAGTGGTGAATTCACAAAGATACCCATAACTATCATTGATGAGGATAATACAGATGTTTCTGGAAGAATTGTAGAAAATATCAGTAAAAATGAACTGCTAAAAATTATTCATGTAAGTAAAGAAGATGCTTTTAAGCTTCTTTATGATAATAGAATAGAAGCTATATATGTTTTAAAGGATAATCTTAAAGAGAATATACTTAAAGAAGATATTCACAATATTATAGACATATATTATCTTGAAGAAAGTATTGCAGGTGCTGCTTTAGGAGACATTGTTGCATCTGAGGTATTACCAGAGATAGGCGATATTAAGACAGCAAATAAGTTTGAAAATATCTGCAAGATATATAATATAACAAAATATCAGAACCCTTTTGAACAGTCTTTAAAATATTCGGACAATCTATGGAAAAGCGAAAGATTTGATCTTCCTATAAATATTGAAATTACTGTACCTGAAACAGAAAAACAAGTTAGATTAACTATTGATGAAAGTATACTGCCTAAGCAGTCAGCACTAGGTATGAGTCTTGTTTTTACAACTATTTATCTTATTTTCTGTTCTACTTCTATTGTTAAAGAAAAGAATTCAAATGTATATAAAAGATTAAAGGTAAGTGGATATAATACTTTTCAGTTATCTATGGGAAATATGGTAGGAATAATTGGAGTTGGAATGATACTTCTTTTAGTTCAGTTTATTTCTTTAATTAATTTTTTCAATATAACCGATATTAGTCTTATATTTCAAGTCATTATAATTTATTTGTTTTTTACTTTAGCAATATCTAGTTTAGTTTTATTTTTCACTAATATTTTTAACAATCAAGTTGTACTTCAAAGTTTTGCACCATTATTTGTAATTCTATTAGGACTCTTAGGTGGATCTTTTTGGAGTATTGAGCTTTATCCTGAAAATCTTCAATCTTTAGCTAGATTAACTCCTACCTATTGGGGAGTGGATGCTTTAGTGGACAGTTTAATTTTTAACTTGCCCTTTAGTGAAATAACTTATAATCTAGTTATTCTATCTGCAATAGGTATAATTTTATTCTTAATTAATTTTGTTTTGGCTTCCATAAGAAGGTATTAATAAAGATTATGAATTTAATAAACTCTAACATATGCACTGAATCAAAGTATGAGATAAATATAAAACTATCAATAAAATTAGGAGGTTTTAACATGAAAACAACTCTTTATTATTTTACCGGAACAGGAAATTCACTAAAGATGGCAAAGGATATTTCTCAAAATTTAGATAATAGTGAGTGTGTTTCAATACCAAAAGTATTAAAGCAAAATCATAAAATTGAAGCAACAGAAGTTATTGGAATTATATTCCCGAAGTATTATTTTGGAGTTCCTCAAATTGTTCTAGAATTCATTGATAAAGTTAATTTAGACAAAACAAAGTATATATTTGTAGTTGTTACTTTTGCTAAGGGTCTTCCCGGTGGTGCACTTTCCCAGATGAAAAAAGCACTATATTTAAAAAGAAAGAGTATTGATTCAGGATTTTACGTGAGAATGGTAGATAATTTTATATTGTGGACATGGGATGTCACTAGTGAGAAAAAACAAAAATCCTTACATAAAAATGCTGAAATTAAAGCTCAAAAAATTGCTAATATAGTATCTGAAAGAGAAAGTAAAATTGATAAGAGTTTAATGGAGTATATAGGTCCTGTTATATTCAATTATAAGGGCTTTTTAAGAAAGGTCAATACTGAAGATAAAAAATTCTACGTAACAGAAGATTGTAATTCTTGCGGTTTATGTGCTAAGGTGTGTTCGGTAAAGAATATTGAAATGGTGGATGAAAAACCTAAATGGATGAGTTTAACTTGTCAACTATGTCTTGCATGTCTGCATTTATGCCCTAAGAAATCCGTACAGTTTGGTGAAAAAACTAAGAAGCGAGGTAGATATATTAATCCTTTTATTAAGATAAATGAGCTTATTAATGAAGATTAATTTAAAAAATTAATAAGACAAATAAGTTGATTAGATAAAATAATAATTATATACTGCAAAATGAAGGAAATTAACTGATTGAAACTCAGGTAGAGAGTGAATTTTAAGTATAGTTTCCTTCTTTTTTTTGAAAAATCATTATTAGGTTTTCTCCCTGTATTTTTATGAATGGGTATGAAGTAAGAATAAAAGAAAAGACTAAATATTATACAAAGTTAAGTAAAAGAATAAAAAAATTGAGAGTATATATGGAAAAAATAACATAAAAATTGAACTTGTGCAGAACAAATAATAGATATTTTACGTCTAAAATAAAATAAGACTTAATCTTTACATAATTACCCAAATACTGAATTTGGTTTAAGTTCAGCACTTACAGATTTAGAAACAAGGCTGTTAGAATTATAAGTTATCAGATAAGAATAATAAGTTTTAAGAAAGGGTGAGTACCATTATTACCAAACTAAAGAAGCATAGTAAGACCATTACTTTTGCTGTTATATTAGTAACAGTTCTATGCTGTACGGTTATACTTTACAGTGATTCTATGGCAGTAAAAACACCACCAGTACAACAAAGTGATTCACAGCAAAAACAACTTCTCAGCTGGGAAGCATTAAAAGCACTAGTTGAAGGCAGATTAACCTATCAGGAGCTTTATGATACATATTATCATCAGAATATTGGCTCAGGTTTTTATATTATAAGTTTTCCCATAGAGTACACAGATTCATATTTTTTAAAGATTTGGTTTTCTGGAGGTATGACAGAACATCCCATGGCAGTTAAACTGAGTAATGAAAATCTCAATGTAGCCCTTGACTTAAATGAGGAAAATCTTATTCAGATGATGAATTCATTTAAAGATAAAATAGAAGAAACAAAAAATCCAAAACCTTCATTTGAATATGAAGTAAGAGTTTTACCAGAAGAAGTTAAAATTATTGAACCTATAGAAGAAAAAGCAGAAAAATTATTAAGTCCTGAATTTATTGAATGGGCAAAACAGAGAGAAGAAGAATTAAAAAAGCCTTTGACGGGACTGTTTATTACAGAGATGGATGTTAAACAGGAAAACAGAGAAGTTAAACTTGACTTTTCACTGCAAAATGATTCAGACGAAGATTTAGAGATTTATTTTGGTTCAGGTCAAAAATTTGATATTTTTATTACAGATCAAAATAATCAAGAAGTCTATAGATGGTCGCATGACAAATCTTTTACACAAGCTATAGTTGACATTACATTAAAAAAGGATGAAAGACTATTATTCAATGAGGTCTGGGACTACAAAGACAATGAGGGGAATAAGGTTTCACAAGGTAAATATACTATTACTGTGAAGATATTTGCAAGATTAAAAAACAGGAGAAAAATAAATAATGACGAAATAATGGCGATTAAGGATATTATAATTGAACCCTTAATTATAATAAATAATAAAGAAGGAGCCAATTAAAGGCTCCTTTTTAATGTTGTTGTATGTTTATTCCGAGGCTCGCTAATTTATTTACTGCAGCCATAACCACCAAATCCTAAACAAGGATAACAGAATAGAACAACTAGCAATAGGAAGAAAAATAGCAATTCGCTATTGCATCCGAAGAATCCACCGCATAAGCCTTTAGCATCTGACATTAACAATTCCCCCTTGAATTATATTGCCTATCACATAGGCTAATATATTATATGAATTCTCTCTACAATGTGTACACAATATTAAACCTTAATTTTACTTACTAAATTTTTTAAAATTTTTATTATAATTTTTTATAATAGTTCTCGTAATTTAATAAAATTATATATATACCAAGGTATGTAGAAATATGATATAATGTAACAGAAATTTTCTTATTTAACTTATATCTTAATAAATAGGAGATAATTAAGGCTAGGTTTTGTATAGGTGAAATTGAGGTGTTAATATTGAACAGCCTTTTTAAAAGAATAATTGTAGATACTACAGAAAGGAAAAAATGGATAGCTTTATTTATTCTTCTGATTTTTTTACCTATCATTTTAAATATCTATTTTATTCATTCACGTACTATAGAAGTTGTGAAACAAGAAAAAATTATAGTATTAAAGAATGTTCTTAAAAAAACAACAGAGACTGTAGAGTTAAAACTCACAGGAATTATAAATTCTGTAAAAGAGTTTACGGACGACCTAGCAGTAGGAGCTTCAATTTCTAAATATAAAACAGTTGCTCCTAATTATCAGGATAAGATTGACAATCATATAACACAAAAGCTTCGTGAGGTTGTAGAAAATAATTTTTATATTGATGATGCATTTTGTTATATTAACGATGGAAGAATTTATTCAGCTAAAGGGTTGTTAAAATTTAATCAGAATATGCTAATGGAAGGCTTAAAGCATAAAGACTCTATATCAAGTGAAATAGAAGAAGTATTATTTAATACTTATGTTGAATGTGAAAAAGGAGTTAAAGAAAAAAAACTTATTCTTTTTAGGGATATTTCTCATATCATTCCTTATGATATGAGAAGCGATTCTGATAATGAATTAGATAACGAAAATGAGGATAATACGGTTGGGTATTTTTTTGCATATATCAATCAAGAAAAACTGATAGATTTAGATAGTGATGGAAGTACAGCTTTAGTTAAGGATAATAAAATCTCTATCTATAATCAAAATTTTACCCCAATAATAGGTTCATCATCAATAGATATTAATAAAGATTTAATTACATCTTTTTATAAAAATGACACAAATCTAAAAATGAAGGAAGTAGTAATTGACGATAAAAAAATGGTTATGGGAGTTAGTATGATCGAATCCATTAAATGGTATTTAGTAAGTTTAGTGCCTTTAAATAGTTTGATTGGGTCAACTCAAAACGGGTTAAGAGGAATTCTTTTGGTATTAGGTTTCGTAAGTACTATAGTATCAATCGTTATCATTTTGCAAACCCTGGCATTTTCTAAGACTATAGTTCAAAAGGAAATAATAGATTATAGATTAACTCTTAGTGAAAAGGTTAACGATAAGCTTAGGATTTATAAGCATGATTTTATGAATCATTTACAAATTATTCAAGGGTTGTTGGAGATGAATTATCAAGAACGTGCCGTACAATATTTAAGGAACGTTGTTAAAGAAGGAACGAATATTACTAAGGAATTTGAAATTGGTGTACCGGAGTTAGAGGTAATTTTAAACATGATAATTACTGAAGCAAGGAAAGAAAATATTAAAGTAGAAGTTGAAACTACAAAGCTTACAGATGAGTTGCCTGTTACAATTAATGAATTAATAAAGATAGTAATTAATTTAACTAATAATGCAATGTTTGCATTAATCAATTCAGAAGAAGAAAATAAACTATTAAAGATTAAAATTAATTATTATCTAGGAAATTATATTTTTGAAGTATTTAACAATACCCCTATTATACCTGAGTCAATTCGACAGAAGATTTTTAATAAGGGATTTAGTACTAAAGGTACTAGAGGAAATGGATTGGGGCTATATATTATTAAAAAAATTCTCAGTAAATATGAAGGAACTGTTGATTTGATAGTAAATGAAGAAGGTAATAATTTTATAGTAACAATTCCTGATAGTAAGGAGCTTTATACTATAGAAGGATAGATTAAATAATTTAAACGCTGAATGGTTAATTGAGATAAAAATGGGTAATTAGTTCTATCATTAGAAAAAGTCAAGTATAAATTATTCTTGACTGATGTAGATTTTAATATATATTATAAGAAATTTAAGAAACATCCGTTTAAATCTTTAGATTTACAGTCATATAATAAGCTTGATTACCATATTATCAATAATTATATTTTCGTAGTTACATATGATAACTTAGATAATTATGATTTTTCTATACTGCCTACTCCAAATAGTATTGATAAATTTCTCCAATATCAATTTTAAATATTGTTAAGCTACTGTTTTAAATAAAATCTTAAAAATATTTATCTTATACTACTATCATTTCTTATAATAAACTTATCAAAATCAAATATTTAAATTCTATTAATTTCAATAAATTTATTTAAAAAAGCTAAAATGCTAGTAAAACTCAACATTCCAAAGTATGTGTTACAAAAATTCGAAGTAAAAAAGCTGATTTTAGCAGGAATTTAAATATTTACAAAGAATTCAAAATATTATAATAATAATTCGAGACAGCTAAATATTAGAGGATAAGTGACAATATTTTGAAAGGTATGTTTAAATTACTTATTAAAATAATGTTCATATCACTGTGAGTATTTACAATATTAAAATTTATTATTGTTATTACTAAAATATTCAGACCTTATTATTCAGATATTGATAGTATTACTGGGAGTACAAAAAGAAATTTTTTTAAAAAGATATGGTTTAATAATATAATAAAGTTTAATTTAGTTTTATAAAATTATAAAAGGAGGTTTTATATAATGAAAAAGATTCAGTTAGACGAGTTTATTAATTTTAAGTTTTTATCTGCAATTAAGTATTCACCAGATGGTAAATATGCTTGTTTTGTAGTTTCTCAAGCAAATGTAGAGGATAATAATTATTCATCAAATTTATGGCTGTATAACATACATGATAATAGTTATTTTCAACTAACAGCTTCTAACAAAGAGTCCAACTTCATATGGATGGAGGATAGTCAGCATATTCTTTTCACAGGTTTAAGAGACTCTAAGAATAAAGATAAAAAAGAAAAAGGTGAGGAATTTACACAGTTCTATAAGATTTCTGTTAATGGAGGAGAGGCTCAGAAAGCATTTAAAATTCCATACAACGTAAAAGAGATTAAACAGCTTGATGACAATAAGTATATCTTTAAGTGTTTATTTAATCCATTTAATAAAGATATAACTAAACTAAGTGAAACTGATAAAAAAGAAGAATTAAAGAGAAGAAAAGAAGAAAAAGATTATGAGATATTAGAAGAGATTCCATTTTGGGGAAATGGTTTAGGATTTACTAATAAAAATAGACATACACTCTGTATATATTCTTTAGATACTGGTAATGTTCAAGTATTAACAGACAAAGAGTTAAATGTAGAAGGATTTGAATTAAATAAAGAAAAAACAAAAGTTGTATTCATTGGAAACAGCTTTACTGATAAGATGGAGATACAAAATACAATCTATATATCTGATTTGGCAACTGCAAAAATAGAACAGGTAACTCCCATTGAAAAATTTAGGTATAACAATGTATATTTTCTTACAGAAAGTCAGTTGATTTGTATAGGTAATAACATGAAAAAATATGGTATAAACCAGAATGGTAAGTTCTATTTAATTAATATTAATTCAAAAGAAAGAAAATGTATTACTCCTGATTTTGATTATGCCGCAAGAAATTCTGTAGGTACTGATTCACGACTTGGTTCTGGAGGTCAAATGAAAATAGACGGGGAATATTTGTACTTCTTAACAACCGAAAAGAACAGTGCATTTTTAAATAAGATTGATATAAATGGAACTATTGAGAAAGTAATTTCCCAAAAAGGTTCTGTAGATGATTTTGCTGTTATAGATGGAGATGTGTTATTCATTGCCTTTAGAGGTATGAAACTTCAAGAGATTTATAAGCTGGAAGATAATAAAGAAATACAGCTAACCAAGTTTAATGAGCGGTTAATACAAGAAAGAAAGGTTGCAGCTTTAGAAAATATTAGTGTTAAAACGGATTCCGGAGTTCAAATTGATGGATGGGTAATGAAGCCTGTAGATTTTGAAGAAGGAAAAAAATATCCTGGTATTTTAGATATTCATGGTGGACCAAAGACTGTATACGGAGAAATCTTCTTTCATGAGATGCAGTATTGGGCAAGTCAGGGGTATGTTGTATTTTTCTGTAATCCAAGAGGAAGTGACGGAAAAGGAAATGAGTTTGCAGATATTCGAGGAAAGTATGGAACAATAGATTATGATGATATTATGAAATTTACAGATGCTGTTTTAGAAAAATATCCTTTTATTGATAAAGGGAGAATTGGTGTTACTGGAGGTTCTTATGGTGGATTTATGACAAATTGGATTATTGGTCATACTGACCGATTTAAGGCAGCAGCATCTCAACGTAGTATATCAAATTGGATTTCTAAATTCTGTACGACAGATATTGGATACTATTTTGTAGAAGATCAAAATGCAGGCACACCTTGGGATAACCAAGAAAAACTTTGGTATCATTCACCACTTAAGTATGCGGACAAAGTTAAAACACCTACTTTATTTATTCATTCAGAGGAAGATTATCGTTGCTGGGTAGTAGAAGGTCTACAGATGTTTACTGCGTTGAAATATTATGGCGTAGAGTCAAAGCTAGTAATGTTTAGAGGAGAAAACCATGAATTAAGTAGAGGTGGAAAACCAAAGCAGCGTATTAGAAGACTAAGAGAAATTACAGATTGGTTTAATCTGTATCTATAGACATCTAAGTTCAAAACAAAATATATACAAATTGCTTAACAAATTTAAATACTTAAAGTCAATCTTTATATATTTTTTTTGAATAAAGTAAAATTGGAACTCAAATGTCTATAAAATAGTTAAAAAAGAGTAGCAAGTTTTAATCTGCTACTCTTTTTTTTATACTTAGACAATATAAATAAAAAAAATAATAGAATATTTTTTTATTGTAATTAATTTTGTTTAATTAGTTGATAATTATTACTAAAAATGATATAATGTAACGAAATATCATATAATACTTAGAAAATGGCACACCTGTTGAAAAACAGGGTCGCAAAGCTATGGGTCTAAGGGAAAGCAGTTCCTATGATTGCCAGGTTGCCTAGATATTATTATATTTATAAAGGCAACTGCATTAATGTAGTTGTTATTTTTATCTCTCACAAAATCCAATTTATACCAGCACATCTAATCTAACATATTCCAAAACATTAGACAACATATCCATAAAAAATTACAAAGGAGGTGATATACGTTGGATACTGTATTAATAAAAGAAAAACCTTTTCCTGATATTACTCTACATTTAGAATCACCATCACAATTAAATTTAAAGTATGAAGTTTTAGAAGAAAACGACGAAGAACTAATTTTAGATTCTGTAAAATGCCTCGCTGAAACATTTACTGGAATGGATATATCTGGGAAGGAAATTTATGAACCGATGGTCAAAGCTTGTGGATTATCTAAAGATGATATGTTTCAATTCGTTTTAGAATATCTTAAAGCATCTGTTAATGACGGTTTATCTTTTGTAGCAAAAGATAAAACAATTGACAGAGTTGTTGCTGTTGTTGCATGTGAAAATTTCAATCCAGATGAAGAAGCTCCTATCTTTGAAGGCAGTTTATCTCCTATGAATAAAGTAATGGAATTTTTGGGAGAGATAAACGAGAGGTTTATTAGCACTATAGAGTATAAAACAGGTAAAAAGGTTGAGAAAAATGAATATGTACATGCTTTTATGGCTGGTTCAAGACTTGGAAAATTCAAAAGTTATGTTATTGCTAAGCTAGTGGAATTGATTATGAAAAAGGGAAAAGAAAATGGTTATAAGGGAGTTTTTGCTGAAGCTACAAATATAAAATCATCAAAAGTACTTACAGATTATCACGATTTTCATTTAGTTATAGACAAGCATGACATGCCTATACTTAAAGAATATTCAAGTGTTGAAATCTTTAGTAAAATACCAAAAGAAGTAGCAACAGATTGTAGAATTTTATATAAGGCATTAAAACCCGAGTATGATATATAGTATTTTATTTTACTATGTGTATTTAATAAAGCTTTTACCCTATAATAAAATAAATTATAATACATAATATTTAAGAATACAGCAATATTTCAAAATTAAGATTTTACTTTTATGCTTTACAAATATTCATAGGATAAGTATAGTTTTTAAAATATAAAAATTGGAGGAATAAAAATGTATAAAATTAATGTTAATTCATTACAAAAAAGGTTTGAAGTTAATGCTTCAGGTATGTTTAAGAAGGAAGAAGCAATTGCGTTTTTAGATGAATTAGAGGAAAAAATAAAAACTATTAATCCTAAAGAGTATACTTTGATTATTGATGCAAAAGATCAAAAACCTTCTGCACAAGATGTTGTACCATTACAAGAGAAAGCAATTAATGTCTATGTAAGTACTCCTTTTGCTAAAAGATATTCTATTGTTATAGATTCTGCTATTACAACTAACCAAGTTAAAAGATTAGGAAAAGAAAAATTACTTGAAAAGATTACTTTTATACAAAGTATTAAAGAAGCTAAATAGCATCAAATAATTTTATAAAACAACAAATGAAAAACGTGTAAACAAACTTATAATCCTGCGATTAGAAAAATATAATTGTTATTTATCGTATTTTTCGATCGCAGGATTATGTTATGTTACTTAGCTTCATTTTTGTTAATATACTTATTTAATTTTTCTACTTCATTTTATTGAATTGAATGTATTGTTATGTTAAGCTTTCTGGATTTGAGATAAGAATAAGATATTTTATTAATATATTAGCTGTTTTATTTATAATATCAAACTGCACGATAATTTTAAAATAATTCTAATAAACTAATATTTAAAACTAATTCATATTGTACTTAAACAAAAACTGTAGCAGATTGTATAGAAATACATATTTTATTATATAAGAAAGCACTTGATAAAAATGGAGGTGACTTTAATGTATAATACAGGTGTATATGCTCAACAACCTAGATTTGGACCGGGTTTTGGATTTAGACCGGGCTTTGGATATGGACCGGGTTTTGGATTTAGGCCAGGCTTCGGATATGGACCGGGTTTTGGATTTAGGCCGGGTTTTGGATATGGACCGGGCTTTGGATTTAGACCGCGTTTTGGTAGAAGAGGGTTTTTCTATTATTAACAAATAAACAGTAAGTTTTATAAAATAAAAGAATGACGGCATAATGATTGCCGCCATTTTTTTAATCAGAAATATCATAGGTAAAAGGATAAATTTTTTCAGGTGTTGTACCTAACTCTGAAGCAAATTTTTCAGCATCAATCTGTTGAATAACCTTACCATCCTTATGAATTTTCATATTCCAAACTTCTCCATTGTGCATTAATAATTCAGCGTCATATTCAGATCCATCATCAAATCTAACTTTTCCTCTTTTCCATGCCATAAACTTTTCTCTCCTTTCTTTATTCACATGAGTATTTTTTACAATATTTATTAGTTTTATTATGTCAAAAAAAAGAAACTATTAAAAATAAAAGGGGTTAGTTTTAAAAAATAAACTTATTTTATGAAGATGAAAATGGATGAATTTAGCCAATTGACAACAACTGAAGAATATGTTAAAATAAAATCCTGATATTATGTAAACTGGAAAGGGGTGAGTTTTATGAATCTAAGCAGGAAAAAGAAAATTGCTATCATAGTTTTTATAGCTATAGTATTAATAGGCTTAGGATCATATTATTTCCTTAACGGCAGTGAAGACTATGTTGACATTTCATATACTGATTTTTTAAATAAAGTTGAAACTAATGATGTACAGAAGGTTTTTTTAAGTGATAATGAAGAAATAAACGGCATACTTAAAGATGGACAATACTTCATCACTGATAATCCTAGGACTGAGGGTTTTAAAGAAAAACTTCTTATGGCAGATATTATTGTAAAGGAAAGTAGCGGAAACACTACTGTTAAAGATATATTAACATTTGTGCTCATAATTGGGGCATTTGTAGGGATAGCTTTTTTTATGAATAAAAATTCGGCTAAATCTGCTGAAAAAGAGATGACGAAAATGTCAAGTATAGAAAGTGAAGGAAATGACTCATCAAAAATTGCCTTTGGAGAAATAGCTGGTAATCAAGAAGCAAAGGAAAGTCTTAAAGAGTTAGTGGATTTTATTAAAAATCCAGAAAAATATGAAAGATACGGAGCGAGAATGCCTAGAGGGGTTATGTTATATGGTCCGCCAGGGACAGGTAAAACTCTGCTTGCTAAGGCTTTAGCCGGTGAAGCTAATGTTCCCTACTTTGCTGTAACAGGCTCAGATTTCATTCAAGTCTATGCTGGTCTTGGAGCTAGTAGAATTAGAGACCTTTTTAAAAGAGCTAGAGAAGCAGGTAAATGTGTGATATTTATCGATGAAATTGATGCCTTAGGAAAAAAAAGAAAAGGAGCATTAGCAAGTGGTGGTAGCGATGAAAGCGATAGAACTTTAAATGCTTTATTAACTGAAATGTCAGGATTTAAGGGCAATGAGGGAATAATTGTAATTGCTGCTACAAATAGAATAGATACTCTTGACGATGCATTATTAAGACCGGGTAGATTTGATAGACAAATTGAAGTAGGACTTCCTGATGTAAATGCAAGATATAAGATATTAAAACTTTATAGTAAGAATAAGCCTGTAGCAAGAGATGTTGATTTATACCAAGTAGCCTATCAGACAGTATACTTTAGCGGAGCTAAACTTGAAAGCCTTATGAATGAATCTGCCATGCTTGCAGCTAAAGAAAATGAAAAAAATATTACTATGAAGCATATAGATAAGGCGTTTTATACTGTTATAGCAGGAGAAGAAAAGAAGGATAGAAGTGTTGTATCTATAGATGAAAAGAATATTACTGCTTACCATGAGGCGGGACATGCACTTGTTACAAAATTAGTTTCACCTCAAAATAGAGTTACAAAGATAACCATAATTCCTAGTACAAAGGGAGCAGGGGGATTTAGTATGAATATTCCACCTGATAAAATGTATAGAACTAAAGAAGAAATTAAGAATACTATTATGACAGCATTAGGTGGCAGGGCAGCTGAAGAAATTGTTTTTGGAAAAGATAAAATTACAACAGGGGCATCAAATGATTTACAGAAAGCTACAGATATGGCTTTAGCTATGATAAGCAGATTTGGAATGGATGATGAAACCGGATTAGTCAGTTATGATGTATTAACAAGCTATAATATAACATCAAACATAGAAATAGTACAAAGAGTTAAGTCATTACTAAAAGAACTTTATGATGACACTAAAAGAATTATAAAAGACAATAAACAATTATTAGATAAATTAACAGAAAGACTATTAAAAAAAGAAACCATTAATGAACTTGAGCTTAACGAGATAGTAAATTTAGGAATTACGCAAAGTTTGAATAAAATTAATTAATCTGAAAATAATAATCTCGAGAGCATGACGGTTGAAATACAATATTATAGTTTATATAAAGTAAGACTCAGTTCAGGTGGAGTTTTAACTCCATCTGAACGCATGGTCGTCTTATCCGAATACTATGCAATTCTTTACTCATAGCTTTGAAGCGGGAGTATTAGAATTGTAAGCTATCGGATAAATTATATGATTGTATGGAATGGCTTCCAATGGGAGGAGGCCTATACTCATTCAGCCGTCATGTTCTTCATTTTTGGAAGTTGTCAAGTATCAAAATAATTAGAAAAACGGATTAATGTTTACATAACATTAGTAAATCATAGATATTTAAGTTTATAATATGTTAAAGTGTTTTTAAAATTACAGATTCTGTAGTATAATAAAAACAAGAAACATTCCTGAGATGTTCGTCAGCACTTGATAATTCAACCGACATAGATTATACGGGAACTTGAGTTCATGTACTAATGACATGCCTTAACTATAAAAGGACGTCAGAAGCCTATGACAGAGTACCCACCTGCTTAAGAAGCGGGCGTGAATTATAAGAGCAACGGCACCCCGGGATGTTTACCCTAATCTATTTAAGATTGGGGATTTATTTTTTTCTACATAATTTTAAATTACTTAATAAAATATTAACGAGCATTTAATATTAACTAAGTGTGATTATTATATATTCTATATATAAACCATATAAAAAGGTAGGTTTTAATATGCAAAGTTTGATATTTCACAATTCATATTTAGACTTTAAATCAATCATATCAGAAGGTAGAATTAATACTTTGTTTCAACCAATAATATCTTTATCCGATGGTGAAATATTGGGATATGAAGCATTAAGCAGAGGACCTAAGGATTCGGAATTTTTTAGTCCACTTGCTTTATTTGATGCCGCTAAAAAATATAATATGCTGTGGGATTTGGAGTTGGTGTGCAGACATAAGGCATTAGAAAATTCTTATGGTAAATTAAATAAAAAAAAACTATTCATTAATATAGACCCGAATATAATTCAAGATAGTAAATTTAAAAAAGGATTTACTAAAGGACTTTTAGAACAGTTTAATGTAGATCCTAGCGACATAATATTTGAGATTACGGAGAATACAGCTGTAAGTGACTATAAAGAACTAAGAGATGTATTAGACAATTATTCTGAGCAAGGATATAATATAGCTTTAGATGATGCAGGGTCAGGGTATTCTGGTCTAGTGCTTCTAGCTGAGACTCATCCAAATTACTTAAAAATTGACATGGATTTAGTAAGAAATATTGATATAAGTAAAATAAAGCAGGATTTGATTAAAACATTTTGTGATTTTTCAAAGAATACTAATATTAAACTAATAGCAGAAGGAATTGAGACGGAGAGTGAGCTAAAGACTCTTATTGATTTAGGTATTGATTATGGTCAAGGTTATTTCTTAGAAAGACCTTCCGGTAAAATAAGCAGCAAAATAGAACGATCAAAATTACAGCTAATTAATGACTTAAGTAAGCGTTCACAAATTCTAAGAAGAGGAATGTTAAATAATTTTTACATTGGATTTTTAGCAAGAAAAGATAATGCAATTCCAAGTAATAAGACTATAAACTATGTTAACCAGATATTTTTGGACAAACATAACCTGCAAGGGATACCTGTTATAAGTAATAACAGACCTGTAGGTCTGGTTATGAGAAATAAATTTTATTACAAGTTAATGACAAAAGACTTAAAAGGAATTGAAGATATTGAAATCTCAAAGGTGATGACAAAGCTGCCTTTAATAGTAGATTACAATGCACCAATAAGAAAAGTAGCAAGAATGGCAGTATCAAGAAGAGAAGAAAAAACGTATGATTATGTTATAGTAACAAAAAACAATGAGTACTATGGAGTAGTTCCCGTATTGACAATAATAGAATCTCTTTCATACGTTGAATAAGTGTACTAATTATAAATTAATAAATTAGTCTGCTGATTTATTTAATTTATAGTTCCCACAGCTGGTTAACAGCTGTTTTTTTTATTTTGAAATTATTTTCTTTATCAAATTCGTTGGTATGCCTTTTATAGTAAATAGAACTAATAAATAAATTATACCGCCTGTCGCAAATGTGGATATAAATGTAATATAGTCTTTAAATCCTTGATTAATCAAATAGTTATTGATTACCATTGATACTATAATAGCCATAAAACTAGCTGCAAGAGGCTTTAAAATATAATTATTAAACTTTATCTTAATGTTAATGAATCTATTTAATGCTAAGAAATTAAGTATACAAATTAATGTAGTAGCAGACAGAAAGCCTATGAAAAAGCCGTTTATACCAAATGCTGGTCTGCTAACTAAAAAATAAGTCGTTATTAGCTGTAAAGTCATACCTATTACATAGTTAATAGTAGTAGTTACCTGCTTACCCAGTCCATGTAGAATACCTGATAAAGTATGCTGTAGTGAGAGGAATATAGTTGCATATCCCATTATTCCAATATAATTACCTACAATTTTATCACTGTAAAAGAACATGCCAATTGTATCTGAAAAGAATACATAAAAAAGAGTTAAAGGGATTGATATAAACATAGTAATTCTTAAACAATGAGATATATTTCTTCTAATTAGTTCATATCTTTTTAGCTCCAATTTTTCTGATAAACTTGGAATAATATTAATTACTAAAGCGGAGGTTACTATAAACGGCAAAAATATAATTGGTAAAGTCATACCTGTTACTCTACCGAATGTTGCTACTGCTTCAGATTGAGTAAATCCGGCAATAATTAAACGCTGAGGAATTATTATTGCAGTAATCACTTGTAGAACAACATTAATAGTTTTAGATATTATCATAGGAATAGATATATATGACATTTGTGATAAAATTTCATTTGTTGTAATTCCTCTTCCGTTAGAAACAGAGTTTTTTCTATTTATCATTTTATACTTTATAATTAGCCACAAGAGTCCGAAAACTTCACCTACAGTAATACCACATACTGCAATAAATGCTCCCCATTCTGATTTTACAGGATAAAAATAGCTAATAATTATTAAAACAAAGGATATTCTAGTTATTTGTTCTAATATTTGAGCTATACCTGCCGGATTGATTTTTTTTAGACCATAAAAATAACCTCTCATCACTGATGCCATTGAGATAAAAAATATAGCAGGAGCAAGTAAAATTATAGAAGGATAAACGTCTTTATTTTCTAGTACATTATAACTTATGTATTCTCCAAATATTAATACACAAATGCTTAAAATTAAAGCCATAACAGCAGTTATAAAAACTGCTGTCCTAAAAATCTTTTTAACTCCATGGTGATCGTTTATTGAATTTCTTTTTGCTACAAGCTTTGAAACTGCTATAGGTATACCTGCTGTAGTAAAAGTAACAAAAAACATCAAAACAGGAAAAACCATTTGAAAAAGTCCAATACCTTCAGGTCCAATAAGTTTTGATAATATTATCTTATAGATAAAGCCAATAGACCTAACTATAAAGTTAACTACTGAAAGAATCATTGCTCCATATAAAAAACCGGATTTATTCAACCTATCACCTCATTATTAAGCTAGTTTTAAATAAATATATTAATATTGTTATTCTTAAATATACATAATAATGCTATAAATATTTTGAAGCATCAGCACATCAGAACAAAGGAATAAAGCTACAATGTTAAAAATTATCAATAACCCAAAGCTAAAAAAATCAATAAAATCATAAAAAACAACTATTTTTTAGTTATAAAAAATTCTAGTTCAAGCATGAATGCGTTAGTAAAACGAGTTTTTAGGGACACCTCAAGCCATAGTTTATATGACTTTTTAAGAAAGGTTTTGTTAATTTCTATCCACTGATAATCTTTAGAATTTGGTGGCTATAATATTGGCTATTAAAGTACTTAGACCTATAGACCTTTTAAAAGCCTCAACATAAGTATAGGAAACATTATTTGATATGGTTTGGTTATTGCAAGATGCTGAAACATTTAAATCTGAAAAAGTATTAATTTTATTATAGTTTTGTGGTATAATGTGGTATGGTTATATAGAGAACTTCCTTTATGTATTTTTTATACAAAAATATTTTCCCAGAAATACAGGAAGTTCTCTTATTTTATTTTCAGAAAAATTTGAACTGATTTTTATGCATAATGAAAGTCATTAAGTGATTGTATATTTTTATTTATCGAATCCAAGTTAAATAAAGAGCTTTCTAGATATGACCTAATAGGAGAAGTTAAAGCCATATCAGAAGGAGAAATAACTCTCTTAACAGGTTCATTATATCCAAAGCTAAAGCTGTGGAAGGAACTAGAATACATAGAAATTGCTGAAGAAATACTGACAAGAAGACAAAAGACTACTTACAAAATAACAGAGAAAGGAACTCAAGCATTATTAGATGATATGAAAGAAATTGAGAATTTAAATATCTATAAAATTTAAGGAGATGAATATTGATGAATAAAAAATTATTAAGGTTTATAGGAGTTACTTTAGCTATATTTATATTTATTGGAGGTGTAGTTTTTGCAACGGGAGATAACAAAATTAAAATAATAGTTAATGGAGAAGAAGTAAAATTTGATACTGAATCAGTCGTTATTGATGAAAAAGTAATTCCTTCAATAAAAGCAATTGCTGAAAGCTTAGATGCCGATGTAAAGTGGAATGAGGAAGCACACTCTATTATCATTACTACAAATGATAAAATTAGACGTGTTGTGGCAAACGTTCCTGAAAATGGAATAACTTTATCTGCTGTTGAAAATGATAATGGAATGTATGAAGATTTTACATTAGAAATTAATGAGTCTAAAAGATATTTTGATTGGGAAAATGTAATTAATCCTACATATGCTCCAAAACTTTTATTAAGTGATATCAACGATGATGGTGAAAAAGAGTTAATAATTATTCTTACTACTGGTTATGGTACAGGAGTATATTGTACCAATGTTCACGTAATAAATCCTGAAACATTTACAGAAACATACATAGATGATCCTAGGGCTATAATTTTAAAAAATGTTAAAACAAAGATATCAGAAAATAAAGTGGAAATTGATATAGGTAATGAAAAAACGGTGATAGATATAGATAGAGAAAAGATAGATAATGAAACCGATTCTGAATACTTTTTTTCTGACGTATCCTTTAAACATCATTGTACATTTCAAGTGATTGATGATAAATTAAAGGTAAGTTTAGGTGTACGAATATCTCCAACAGACTTTATTGGAGATGTAAAAATTACCTATATATTAAAGGATAATATGTATCAAGCAAGTGAGATTAAGTTTGAAAAAATTGATGACCAATGGTTTTTTGAATAAATTCACTGTGAAAAATATGTATTACAATGTTGGTATGAATTTGAATTTCCAGTATAGATAAATGGGTGAGATAGAGTGAAAAACAATAGAATGATAAAAATTACGGTTGTTTCTATATTAATTTTAGCAGCTATAGGAATTGGATATAAAGTATATGAAAAAACATTAATACCTATTTAGAGAATATGAAAGAAGGGACATTTGTAAAAAATTTCACATGACTTTTAAGGGTGAAAATAGAATTGCTTGTAAAATGGACAAATTTTCTACTCCTTAGGCTTCTGAAATTAAGCAATCTTTTAAACTTACAAATTAAACTAATTAGCTATAAAATTCAATTAAATAGTATAACCTATAAGAGAGTACATTTTATATTTAAAAAATAGTGTTAAATTCCGCTCGTTTTTTACAAATG
Organism: Tissierellales bacterium; assembly: GCA_028280805.1. Lineage (GTDB taxonomy): Bacteria > Bacillota > Clostridia > Tissierellales > VENL01 > JANQLB01. Next base: position 31,294 of record JANQLB010000127.1, on the reverse strand, counting down.
AATGATATTAACACTATTTTATTGTCCAGAGAAGTGTAATATTTTCATGATGATAAATACTATAAGAAATATGCAAAAAGTAAATAAAATATACTTATGCATTTTAACGACTAATAATATTTCATGATTTGGTTACATTTTAAAAGGAACGATATTAACTATATATTTTATAATTAATTTAATAGTTTGGTGACAACTTCAATAGCTTCTATGTTTACTTTTTTTAAAAATTATTATTAACAACATTTATGAATAGTATTAAAATAAATTTAAATTTTAAAATACTGTTTTTTATTGGAGAATTAGCAATTTGAATTGATTTAGTATATTTATAAGAAAGGAATGGTTAAATGAAAATAAAAAGAGTATTTGTAATAGTAGTTATTTTTCTATTAACTTTTACTTCATTAATTTATGCTCATAAGCCAATTTTTAATGATGGAACAAATATTTCTATAAATGAATCAATAAAAATTGATAATCCGGAAATATCATGGGCAGTATATGGAGAATTAACACATGATAGTAATGTGCATTATTATAAAATAGATGGAAAAAGAGGAATGGACTTATATGTCCAAATGACAATTCCTAAAATTAAAGACAATGAAGACTTTACTCCAAGTATAGCTATTCTTGGTAAAGAGTTTGAAAAACCTGAAATTGAAGTGCCATTTGAAGTACCAGAGGGTTATGGAGTTAAGATTATTGAACCAGTTGAAGTAAAGGAGGAGTTTTTCGAGCCTTTTACCCAGACAAGGTACTTGATGAGACAAGAAGAAACTATTAAGCTTGAAAATGATGCTCCCTATTACATTGTCGTATATGACAATGTTAAAGAAGAAGGGAAGTATACTCTTACTGTAGGAAGAAAAGAAGAATTTAAAATAAAAGATATATTACTTTTTCCTTTAACTTGGATTAGGGTAAGGCTTTGGTACAATAAATTTCAAACCTTCCTTATTATTGTATTAGTTATAACCATAATTACTTTATTAATTAAGTCTATAAAAACCTTATTTAAAAAATAACAATATAGCATTTAATAAAGTTATATTTTTTAATTTAGAAAACAAAATCTAAGTTTATATGTAACTCATTGTAGAAATATGATAAAATTTAATCATAATACATACATCGGAGGAAAATGTAATGAAATTTAGAATTATAATTATTACTATTTTAATATTAGTCTTAATACATTCTATTTTGGGAAGCATATCTTGGGTAGACTTTATCAATATTAATGCTTTACAGCTTATTCTAGCAGGTATACTGCTATCTTTAATTATTAGTTATCCTTTTAAAACTTTAACTTCTTCTATAAAGTTAATAAGAGAAAGCTTTAAAGATAATATTGATTATGAGGTGGCTGTATATAAAATATATAGATATGCTGTAAAAGTTAAAAAAGATGGATTAATAAAATTGCAGTCAAGTATCGAAGTGGAAGAAGATTCTTTTATAAAAAATGGAATGACTTTAGTGTGTGACTATGAAAAATCTGAAGACATAGAAACTGTACTTAATAAAGAAATATATGCTAAGGAAGTAAATCTATACAGAACTTATAACGTATTAAAAATGATAGCACAAGTAGCTCCTGCCTTTGGATTGGTGGGGACATTAATTGGAATGGTAGGACTCTTATCTCATATCAATCAGCCGGACTTAATTGCATCTAATATGGCTACAGCATTAGTTAGTACATTATACGGAGCTTTAATTGCTAATTTTATAGCTGTACCTTTAATGGGAAGAGTAAAAGATTTTATTGATAAGAAGATGCTTCTTTATAAGATTATTACAGAGGGAATAATCCTTATAGCAAAAAGTGATTCTACTAGAAATGTCTTTGACAAGATGAATTCTATGCTTATGGATGATGAAAAAATGACCTATCCTAATTCTACAGCTATGGAAGGAATGAAGAGATTATATGAGATTTCAAAATAAAAGTAAAGCCCATGAAGATTTTGATATTTCAAGCACTTGGATTTTAACTTATAGTGATATGGTAACTATCATATTAATTTTCTTTATAATATTTTTTGTCACGTCTGCAAGTGAGAATAGTGTATTATATCAAGTTAAACAAGAACTAGGAAGTAGAGTTGATCAATTACAATCTGAGAAATTAAAGATTGAAGATGATTATCAAAGCTTAACTGAAGAAAATCAAATGTTAGAAGAACAAAACATAAACTTAGCTCAAGAGCTGTTTCAGCTTAAAAATATAGAAGAAGATATGAATACTTCAAATGAAGAATTTATTCAATATCTAAGAGATAATCAGCTTATAAACGATGTATATGTTATACAAAATGAAGATGGACTTTTAATTAGATTTAAAGATAGTATTTTATTTGGCAGTGGACAAGCAATTCTAACTGATGAAGGTAATATTATATTAGACAAGATTGCCGATAAAATTAAAGATATAGATAACAAAATAAGAGTAGAAGGATTTACTGACAATCAACCCATTAATACTGAGAAATTTCCATCTAATTGGGAGTTGTCAGCCGCAAGAGCAATAAGTGTCATGCGTTACTTTATAGAAAAAGAAAATATAGAGGAAAGCAGGTTTTCTTTCACAGGATGGGGAGAATACAAGCCTATTGCATCAAATGATACAGAAGAAGGAAAAAGTAAAAACAGAAGAATTGAGATAACTATCCTAAAATAAAAAATCAGTTAATTAAAAAAACATATATACTGTTTTTGGGTAAAATTAATTACATTGGTTAAAATAACTATATTACATAATAAAAAATCAGGTAATTAGTTTATTAACAAAAGAGGTGTTTACAATGGAGTTAATATGTCCTGTATGTAATGGTTTAGAACAGTATTTTATAGAATGTATTAATTGTAGCGGATTGATGGTAGATCAAGGTCCTTTAGTTGATTACCTAGATGATTACAGTCCTTATTTATCAAATGACATAACACAAATGGTAGATGGAGCTTCCTATGATAAATGTGTGCATTTGTACCTATGTGAAATATGCGGTCATGATGAAAGAATAGAAATAAAAAGATTAGAAAAATAAGATAAGACTCAGTTTATATAAGTTTTAATAAACTGAGTCACTTTTTATATATTAGTCAATTTTTATAAAATTATTTCTTCTATTTTTAAACATACTCATATGTGTATAACCCAATTCCTTTAAAAGTGCTTTAGCAACATCAAAGTTATGACCTATGTCACTGGGTGTGTGAGCATCAGACCCAATGGTAAATATTTCTCCTCCCAGCTCCTTATAGAGTTTAATGATTTCTATATTTGGAAGACATGAACTAATTCCATAACGATAACCTGATGTATTTATTTCAATACCTTTACCCATAGATATTATTTTTTCAAGAACTTTTTTCAAAATATCACGATAATCTCCAATATCTAAAGAGTCATTAGACTTGTCCATAAAATTTATATATCTATCAATAAGGTTAAGATGTCCTACAACATCAAAATTACTAAAGGAATTAAGATTTAATAGGACTTCGTTATAGTATTGTTCAAAAGCATCAATCTTTTTCTTATTTTTAAAGAAATCTCCTCCATGAAGTTCTACTCCTTCAACAAGATGAGTTGACATAATGATGAAATCAAATTCATGGTTTTGGACTAATTTATTATTTTTTTCATTTAGATAGGGCTGCATACCAATTTCTAATCCGCTTAAGATTTGAACATCATTTTTATATTTATTTCTAAGCCTCATAATATCTTTGAGGTAGTCCTTTATTTCAAATACAAAATTTATATCAGGGCTACCATACTCATAGTCAATATGATCTGTAAATACTATAGATTTTGCATCAGCTTTTATTGCTCCTTTTATCATAGTTTCCATACAATATTTACAATCTGCAGAATAGCTACTGTGAACATGAAAGTCGTGCATTAATAATTCACTCCTAGTATTAATTTAAAAAACAATAACATAACCATTTTATATAAAAATCAAAATAATTACAATAGAAGAACCGATTAAAAATTAATCGGTCTTATAAATATTGCTTAATTACTGTAAATACTAACAATTTTCTAAACCAAAATCTTCTTTGTACTGAAGCCTGTATAAATCATAATATATTCCGCCCTTATCAAGTAGTTCTTGATGATTACCCATTTCTCTTACCTTACCCTTATGCAGAACAATGATTTTGTCTGAATGTTGTATTGTTGAAAGTCTGTGAGCTATTGCGATTGATGTTCTATTTTTAATAAGTTTAAGTAAAGCATCTTGAATTAAAACTTCGGTTTCAGTATCTATATTTGAAGTAGCTTCATCAAGAACCAGTATATCCGGGTCAAATGCTAAAGCTCTAGCAAATGCTAAAAGCTGTTTTTCTCCGGCAGATAAGGTTGCACCTCTTTCCATAACCGGTTCGTCATATTGATTTGGAAGCTTTTTGATAAACTTATGAGCATTAACATACTTAGATACTTCTTCAACCTTTTGTTGAGATATACTTTCATCATTAAGGCGAATATTATCACGAATATTACCAGTAAACAAGAATACATCTTGAAGAACAATTCCAATATGTTTTCTAAGCTCATATTTATCTATTTCTTTAATGTTTATACCATCAATTAATATTTCACCCTTTTGTATATCATAAAATCTATTAATAAGATTAATTATTGATGATTTTCCTGCACCTGTTGCACCTACAAGAGCGACAGATTCTCCTGTATTAATTGTGAAGCTTACATCCCTAAGAACCCAATTTTCATCTTCATATGCAAACCAGACGTTTTTAAACTCTATTTTACCTTTTATAGATGATATAGATTTTGGATTATCAATTAATTCAATTTGAGGTTCTGTATCTAAAATTTCAAAAATTCTTTCAGATGAAGCCATGGCAGCCTGTAATATATTGTATTTCTGAGTTAACTCCATAATAGGTCTAAAAAATTCTTGTAAATAGTTTACAAAAGCATATAATACTCCAAATTCAACAGCTCCTATTAAAACTCTACCTCCACCATACCAAATGATCGCAGCAATTCCCAAAGAACGAATAATTTCTATTGCTGGTCTAAAAAGTGCAAAGACTCTAACTTGTCTTTTAGTAGTTTTTAAATAATCAGTATTAATTTTATCAAATTCTCTAAATTTCTTGTCTTCTTTTTTGTAGATGTGAACTGTTTTCATTCCTGTAATATTTTCGTTTAATGTAGAATTGATACGAGCAAGTTTAATTCTAACAAGTCTATAGATTGTTCTTATAAAATACCTAAAAACTCCTGATGCCAGTAGAATAAATGGAACTACGGAAAGACTTAACAAAGCAAGCTTTAAGTTTAACTGTATCATAATTATTACTATGCCTATTAACATAAAAACGTCTTTAAATAAGTTAACCATTACATCTGCATACATTTCATTAAGTCTTTCCGTGTCATTAGCCGTCCTAGTAACTAATCTTCCAACAGGATTTTTATCAAAATAAGATAATGACATTTTCTGAATGTGAGAAAAGACATCCTGCCTTAAATTAAATATTATTTTTTTGCTTGCATAATTTAAGATATATATTTGTAAATAGTGAAAAACAAATGCTACTACAATAAGTATAAGAAATAGTATGCCAATCTGAGATAAACCAATAATATCTTTTTCTCTAAATACTTGATATTCTTTATTACTTAATAGTCTGCCTGTAAATTCTTGTTGATTATTTTTTATAATATAGTTATTTTCAGCTTTTTCAATTACAATATCTGATTTTTGATTTTCTATTTCATTAAAGTCAATAGCTCCATCTATCAGATAGTAACTACCTTTATTCTTTATTATTGTTTGTTTTTGAGTACCTTTAAAATTTTCCTTCTGTGTGTCACTTAGCTGTCCTTCTCTAACATATATCTTGTTTTCAAATAAAATCCCTTCTATAGGGGCATCATCTTTATCAAAAACATACATAGGTTGTTGAACTGCTCCAATATGATCATCAATTACAATTTTAATGATATAAGGTCTTGCTAATTGAGTTCCTGTTACAAAAACTACAAGAATAATTGATATTAATATATAAAACCAATAGGGTTTAGCATATGACAAAAGTCTTTTCATTAATTTAGAATCATATACTTTACCGAGGGTTTGTTCTTCATGAATATTAGACATATTATTCCCTCCTTTATTTATTACTGATTTTTTCTTCTAATAACTGCTTATTATAAATATCATTATACAATCCTTTTTTTTCTATTAGTTCTTCATGAATTCCTCTTTCAACAATTTTTCCTTCATCAAATACTATAATTTGATCTGAATTTTTAACAGTAGAAATTCTATGAGCAATTAACATATTTGTTCTATTCTTCATAACTTTCTCTAAATTATCCAATATTTTTTCCTCTGTTTGAGTATCTACTGCTGATAGACTATCATCTAAAATTAAAATATCAGGATTTTTGATTATTGCTCTAGCCAGTGCAGTTCTCTGTCTTTGTCCGCCTGATAGTGTAACTCCGCGTTCTCCTAAAGATGTGTCAAACTTTTGAGGAAATTCTATAATATTATCATAGACTTGTGATATTTTAGCTGCTTCATATATTTGTTCATTCTTAATCTCATCTTCAAAGGCAAAGGAAATATTATCTTTAATAGAAGTAGAAAATAAAAAGTTATCTTGAGATACATATCCTATATTTTCTCTAAGAGTTTTTAAAGGTATCTTAGACACATTTACTCCATCTACTAAGATTTCTCCTTCCTCTATCTCATATAGTCTTAATAATAGTGTAATAATAGTAGTTTTACCACTTCCGGTTCTGCCTACTATACCTAAAGTAGAACCTTTAGGAACTTTAAAGCTTATATCTTTAAGAGCATATTCTATACTTTCCGGATACTTAAATGACACATTCCTAAATTCGATTTCTCCTTCAATTGACTTTTTATTTATTACATCTTCATGGTCATATATTTCAGGCTTTTCAGCCATAATTTTATTAATACGATCCATTGATGCAGCACCTCTTTGTAAGATGTTTATAACAAAGCCTATGGCCATCATAGGCCATACTAAAAGACCTAAATAACTGATAAAAGCTACGAAATCTCCTAATGATATAGTTCCTCTTATTACAAGAGTACCTCCATACCATATTACAATCAGATAGCTAAGAGACGAAATAAATCTAACTATCGGTTCAAACAGACCGTGAATTTTAATTAAGTGCATATTAGCCTTGAAGTTTTGTTTATTAGATTTTGTGAATTTTTTTATTTCTCTTTCTTCCTGCACAAAAGATTTTACAACTCTTATACCTGAGAAATTTTCCTGAGCATTATCCGATAAATCTGAGAAAGATTCTTGAACAAGCTTAGAGCGTTTAAAAATTACCTTTCCAAATTTACCAATGGTAAGTGCTAAAAAAGGTAATGGTATTATTGCCATAACAGCTAATCTTATATTAGTTGTATATATCATCATTATTAAAGCTGCTATAGTCATAAAAATTGCATCAGTTATCATAACAATCCCTGGACCTAATGCCATACGGATTCTGTTTATATCTTCAGTGCCGTGTGCCATAAGATCACCGGTTTTATTTTTGTTAAAATAGTTTGTTGATAAAGTCTGAAGATGTCTAAAAAGCTTGTTTCTTATATAATATTCAAGTTCATAAGATGTTCCCATAATGTAAATTCTCCAATAATACCTGCCAAGTCCTATAACTAGACCTGTCAAAACAATGTAAACTGCATACTTGATAAGACTTGATGAAGTAAGTTGTTCAACTTCTAATAAATCAGTAACAGTTCTTAATATTTGAGGAACAATTAGCTGAACAATATCTACAATAATGAGCCAAAATATTCCTAATAAATATCTCCATTTGTGTTTAATAAAAAAGTCCTTTAATGTTCTAAAACTTCCCATTTTATGCCTCCTTTTTTCAAAAAAAAAAACAAAACTAAAAAGTGCAATTGTTACTATAAAAGTATTTCGACACTCAAAACATATTACCTTTAAAAAGTTATAAAAACATTATATAAAAAAAGATTAATGATGAAAAGAGTATATTATACATTAACTTATAAATGTAATAATTATATTTTTTACTTTTATATAATAAAAATTACATATTCAACAAATTTTTAGAGAAAATAATACTAAATTATTGTAGGAGGTGTTTTTATGAATATGGATCAAAAAGATATGATTAAGAAAAAATTACTTGATGCTCAAGAAATGGTTAGAGATTATGAAATGTTTTCAAAGCATACCAATGATATGGAAATTGCTGAAACTTTTAAGATGTTTGCAGAAGAAACCGGTATGCAGGCTAGGAGATTACAAGCTGTATTAGATAAACTAGAGGATAGGAAATAGTTAAAAGATTTATTCTAAAGGAGTGACAACAGTGTCACTTCTTTCGTTTTAACTTTTGACCCTTAAGTGGTATAATAGATACTAGAAAATAATTTTAAATTAGAAATGTAGCAAGGGGAGTGATTAGATGTTAAAAACTAATATTAGTAGATTGGTTATGCAGTCTGTGCAGGGTGAAATTCATCATCCTATGTCCTCATATCCATACAGATTAGATCATCAAGGAGTATCAAATGTAGTACCTGGGACTGGTGGTATAACCTACAATGTCAAAGTAGGAGACAGTGCAATGAATTTGGTTGGCGACCATGTTGAACCGGGAGTTAGTATTAGAAACAAAGATAAACATGAAAATTGTGCTTTAAATCTTCTATCTTGTATTGGGAATGAGGCAAGAGTTGTATCAGGAGATGCAAAAGGAGCAAAAGGATTTATAACAGGTACTCACGGAGGAATTGAACACGTATTAGTTTACTTTAAAGAAGAAGATTTAGACCAGATGACACTTGAGGATAAGATATTGGTAAAGGCTTGGGGACAGGGCTTAGAGCTTGAAGATTATAAAAATATAAGAGTTATGAATATAGACCCTGACTTATTTTCCAAGCTGGAAATTAAAGAAACAGGAAACGGTAAGATTAGTATACCAGTAGTTGCAGAAGTACCTCCATATCTTATGGGATCTGGAATAGGAGAATCTACAGCTCACAATGGAGACTATGACATAATGACGGCTGATAAGGAAGAAGTAAAGAGGTGGGGGCTTGAAAATCTAAGATTTGGAGACTTGGTATTACTTAGAGATTGTGACAATTCATATGGTAGAGGATACTTAAAAGGTGCAGTTAGTATAGGTGTTGTTATCCATAGCGATTGTATAAAAATGGGGCATGGTCCCGGTATAACTACAATAATGACTTGTAAAGAGAATCTGATAGAAGGTAAGATTACTAAAAGTGCAAATATTGCTGATTATTTAGGAATTAAATAGTATATTTAATATTAATAAGATTAAATGAAATTATATCATTTAGTCTTGTTTTTATTTTACATAAAGTTAGTTGAAATAACAAAAATTGGGCAACAATTAATAACAGTAATTACTAATATTGTTTTAGTTATTATTTACTTTATAATAAAAGGTGGTTTAAGGATGTGAAAAAAGTTAAAATAATATATAACCCTTCATCAGGAACCCAAACTATAAAAAAAAGACTAGACAGTATATGTAATGTCTTGCTAGATAATGGATATACACTTGGAAAATTTGTGACGAAGAAGAAATATGATGCTATGAATGAAACTATAAAAACATGTAAAGCGGACTGGGATATTATTATAGGTAGTGGAGGAGATGGAACTGTTAATGAGATAGCTACAGGGATAATAAAAGGCGGTAGAAAGGTACCTGTGGCAATACTAGCATCTGGAACTGTTAATGATTTTGCTAATTTTCTATCTTTACCAAAAGATATTAATGAATTTTGTCAGATGATTATGAATGAGAAAACAGTAGATGCAGACATAGGAAAGGTAAATGATAGATACTTTGTAAATGTAGCAGGATGTGGATTGTTCACTAATATTGCCCACAATGTTTCCTCGCAGTTAAAGACAGTTTTAGGTAGACTTGCCTATTATTTAGAGGGCATTAAGGATATTCCTAAACATATGTTTAATTCCTTTACTGTTGACATAAATAGTAGTGAATTGGCTATAAAAAATGAAGAAATATTCTTATTTTTAATTTCTAATAGTTCTTACGTAGCAGGTTTTAAAAGATTATCTCCTAAAGCGGATATTACTGATGGGTATCTTGATGTTTTAATTATCAAGAAATCAGAAATACAAGAGATAATATCAATATTAATTAGTGCTTTAAAGAGTGAGCATATAAATCATACTAACGTTGAATACTTTAGAACTCAAAAAATATCAATACAGTGCCATCAAGATTTAGATTTAGATATAGATGGTGAATATGGAGGTAAATTACCAGCCACCTTTGAAGTTATTCCAAAGAGTTTTAGGATTTTAGTAAAAGAGTAAAGGAGCACTAAGCTCCTTTAATATTGTCCTTTAATTTTTCAGATTTATTATCTTGAGTTTTTTCATTTTTAGGACTTTGATTCATTTCCTGCATTTGGCACTTGCCTTCAAAAGTTGCATTTTCATCAACAATAAAAGTTTTAACTTTAATGTCACCTAATAATTTTGAAGTATTAGTAAGTCTTAATTGTTCTTTACAATCAATATTACCTTCTATAGTACCTGCAACGTAGATACTATTACAATAAATGTTTCCTTTAACTATTCCTTTTTTTCCTATAATAACACTACCTTCAACATATAAATCTCCAGATAGTTCTCCATCTAGCCTTATGGTACCTTTAGCTTCAATCTTACCTTCTAATTTTGTATTTCTACCAATTAGCGTATCTATTTTTCCTGATTTCTTATCACCATTACCAAACATTTCCTTTCCTCCTTGTAAGATCTAGTCATTATTGTTTAATACAGTATATGGGTTTACTGCTCTGCCCTGAAAGTGAACTTCAAAATGCAGATGCGGACCAGTACTTCTACCAGTACTACCCATTTCAGCGATTATATCTCCTTTTGATACTTGATCTCCACGCTTTACTAAAAGTTTTCGATTATGTGCGTATAGTGATTCATAGCCATAACCATGTTTAATAATAATAAAATTACCATATCCTCCATTATATCCAGCGTAAGTTACTATTCCTCCACCGGCGGCCTTTATTTTAACACCAGAGTTATTGGCTATATCTATCCCTGAGTGGAACTCTCTTCCTCTGCCAAAGGGATCACGTCTATAACCAAAAGTTGATGCTACACGTCCCGGAGCAGGTGTTAAATTAGGCTTGGCCTCTAAATATGCCAGTTTTTTCTCAACATCCTCTATGAGAGTATCAAGATTTTTATGGCTTTCTTCAAGCTTTTGAGAAATAGCGTCAATCTGTTCATTTCTGTCCATAAAACTACCTAAAGCTAAAGCATCTCTTTGAAGAAGATTAATATCACCTCTAGATGCAGAAGGAATATTTGTTTGTAGTGGATTATCTAAAGATTCCACTTGCATATTACTCTCTTCTGTAATACTAACGTCACTTTTTTTAGTATTTTGTTCTAATCCTACTAGGGTGATAACTGTTTCCTCTAGCTCTGTTATGTTTTTAAGTATTTCATCAAACTCAGTAAGTCTGGTTTCTAGATTATGTATTTCTTCTTTTTGATCCAAATTAATATTAGATAATAAATCCAATCTTCTAGATTTTGAAAGGTAATTAAATTCTAATGAATTATAAGAAGTATACAAATCCCAGATAAAATAACCTGATGAGGATATAGTTATGATGATCAAGAAAATTAGAAGCTTGGGTATCCATGAGGATATATTAAATTGTTTTACGTCACTAGATTGGGGAACTATTATTAATGAAAATGCTTTGGATTTTTTAGATTTAATATGCTTTGAATTCAAATTCGCTCCCACCTTTTGAACGTATTTGTTAATAAATTTTATACTTTTAAACTAATTCGAGAAAAAACAACAAAATCCTTTTTTATATAAAATATTAATTCTTAATTTGAGTTAATTCTCTTTTTTTGGCAAACTTTTGGGGAGATTTAAATTACAGGGTTTAAGTATGTTTTCTTCTATAAACTATTCCATAATTATGATTAGGTAATAAGAACTATTTTTTTTCAGGAATTAAAATTTTAGAAGTCTTGCAAAACTTGAAATCAGAGGAACTTATTGTATTGACTAAATAGAGAAAAAAGTGATAAAATCTTTAATATAAATAATTAAATTGGAGGCGCTTAAAAATTGAAAAAGAACAGTGTTAGTGAGAGTGTAATAGAAATAGAAAGATACTTAAGAAAAACAGATTCTATTATTAGGAAAAAAGGAAGGGAAATTCTAAAGGACTTTAATATAACCGCACCTCAGTTTACTGCTTTGCAATGGTTGATTAACGACGGCGATTTAACGATTGGAGAACTTAGTCAAAGTATGAAGCTGGCTTGTAGTACTATTACAGATTTAATAGATAGAATGGAAAAAAACAATTTAGTAACACGTAAAAAGGATACAAAAGATAAGAGAGTAGTGAGGATTCATGTCGAACAAAAGGGACTTGACTTAGTTCAAAAAGTTTTAGAAAAAAGAAGATTGTTTCTAGATGAAAAATTGAAAAATTTTAAAGAAAAAGATAAAAATAATTTGGTGAAAAATCTAGAATTATTATATTTAGCTATGAAAGATGAGAATTAACTTAAAAGAGTTTTATATAATAGAGGGAATATTTCAAAAAGGAAGTGGGTACATATGCAGCTTCTAAATAATAGGTATAAAATTGAGACCATATTTGAAGAGGATTATAATGGGGTTATATATGAGGTAATTGATCTTTGGAATGGTAATAAACGGGGACTTCTAAAGTTATGTGAAAATAGTGGACAAAATAAAAAAATTTATGATTTTTTTTGTAATAATTTTCTAACCTTTTCTAACACTAAGCATAAATTCTTATTAAATAATGAAAAATTTGACATTGTTACTGTAATAGACAATAAAAAAACTTTAACTAATCAATATTTCTATACTAAAGAGTATACTAGTCGTACAAGGCTTAAAGATTGTTATCTACAGATTTCTTTTAAAGAGAAACTTATCATTATTTCTCAGTTATGTAATGTAGTAGATTACCTTAGTTTTAGAGGATTAATTTATGAATATATAAGTCCCAAAAACATATATATAAAAAGAGATGAAAATGAAATACAGATAAAATTAAAAGATATAGCTTCAATTTATGAACAGAAGATTAGGAATACTTATGATGAAAGTACAAGACCTTTTATGGCTCCTGAAGTTATTATGAATAATGATGAAATTACAGATCGTGCTGATATATATTCTCTCGGTATGATAATTAAGTTTTTGCTTGGAACTTATCTTGATGATGATAGTGTATATAAAGGAAAGCCCTACAATACAATAAAAAGAAATCTTAATCAATTAGTAAATAACATGATTAAAAATGACCCTCATAATAGAAAAGCAGACATAAAATCTCTTATCAGTATTTTAAACCAAATAGAAGATATAAACTATGAAGTTGATTTTAGTAATGAACGGAAAAGATTGAATTTCTCTACTGAAATCATTGCACGGGAAAAGGAGATTGATGAATTATTAAAAATTGATAATGAATTCAAAAATAGGGTTTATAATAAAAATTTGTTATTGATCAGAGGAGAAAGTGGTATTGGTAAAACAAGACTATTAGAAGAATTTAATTTTAGATTGAGAATGTGGGGAAGGTCAGTTTACTTTACTACTATAAAAGACAAAAGCAGTAGACAGTTAGAGCCTATTAAAAAAATATTAAGAAAAATGATTAAGAACTGCAATAACACATTGATTGATAAATATGGATGTGAGCTTGTAAAGATAATACCTGAGCTTAGGATTGCCAATGACATAAAACCTTCTTCAGTTTTAAGTGGTGAAAGAGAAATATTAAGGCTTTATGATAGAATTTCCAATTTTATAGTTGATTTCATTGCAGATAATCCAACATATATAATTTTGGATGATTTACACAATAGTGATAAGGAAACTCTAAGACTTATCAACTATATTATTAGGAATAAGAAAAATTGCCCTCTTTTATTTATTATTTCTAATAACAATATCTTATCTGAAAGTTACAAAGAGTTAAATACAATTACTGATGGATGGTCAAATTTAAAGGAGGTCAAGTTTTTAGAACTATTGAGATTTGACTTGCAGCAAACAGCTCTCATGATTAAGAATATTTTAGGTATAAGATATAAACCAATGAGATTTGTAACACGTATCATGACTGAAACATCAGGAAATCCGAGGCATATTGAAGAGGTAATAAAAAACCTTTATACTTCAGGAGAATTATTTATTGACCATGTAGGAAATTGGGATTTAAAAACCCAACTCTACTCAAATATACATATTCCGTCAAATGTAGATGAAGCTATAAAAAATCAAATTGACTTTTTAGAACATGATTTTTATGAAATTGCTAAAGTAATTTCTTTATTTAGAACTTCTGTTTCAAAAAATACAATATTAAGAATTAAAGATATGGATAAGGACAAGCTGGATGATTTAATAAATAAACTTATTGATATTAAAATAATAGATGAAAAGGTAGAAGACTGGGGATATACTTACGACTATTACAATATTCAGACTAAAAAATATATTTATCATAGTATAAATAAAGAAGAAAGAAAAGTATTACATATGCTTGCAGCTAAAGTTTTAGAGGAACTTTATAATGAACGGCAAAGAGATAATAAAGACGAGTTAATATATCATTTGACTGTGTCAAATCAGTTTGATAAAGCAATAGACTATACTATAGATTGGGCTAAGAGGATGGAAGATCTTATGGGAAATGCCCAAGCTATTTCATTATGGGAAAAGGCAAATGAGCTGTTAAAAAATCAATTGAATATTAATAAACTTAAAGTTTTGGTTAATTTAGGAAGATTGTATATAGCCCAAGGAGCAAACGAAAATGCTTTAGAAGTGTTTAGTGAAGTTCATGAAGGGGCAAAAATGCTTAATGAACAAACCTATGTTGTTATTTCAAAAAATTTTATAGGTGAAATTTATTATAGAAGAAACGATTTAGATACTGCTAAAGATTATGTATTAGATGCCAAAAACAACGCTGAGCAATTTAATTATATAGAAGGTTATTTAAATTCTGTAAGGATTTTAAATAGAATAATGATTCAGAAAAATAAATTTGATGAAGTAGAAGAGCATACTAAAAAATATATAGATATTGCCAAGAAGGAAAAATATTATAGCGAAGTTGCTCATTATTATAATCAAATTGGAGTAACAAAGCTGTTTACTGGTGATGCAAAGAAAGGTAAAAAATACTTTGAAAATAGTATAAAGTATTTTAATAAGTCAGGAAACTTAATACAATCAACAGCACCTATCAATAATATTGGAGTAATCTATACTGACCATTTTTATAATGCAGAGAAGGCAATGGAATATTACCAAAAGAGTTTAAATATCTGCCAGAAATATAATTCATCAGAAGGAATATTAGTTTCTTTGGTAAACATTGGCGAAAATTATATTTATACTACTCAATACGACAAAGCTATTTCATATATTAGAGATACAGAAAAAATAGCAAATGAAATAGAAGATAAAAGAATGAGTTTTCTTGCCAATGTCGATTTAGGTAGAATTTATTTAGGATTGGGAGAATATGATAAAGCTTTTGAATATTATAAATTAGTTATACAAGAGTACGAAATATACACAAATCAAGGAGAAAATATAAATGAATACTTAGATTTTCTGGGAGAGTTCTATTTTAAATTTGGTAAATGGGATAAATCTTTAGAATTTTGTATAAAAGCAAGAGATATAACTACTAAGAAAAAAATTTATTTAAGAGCAGTAACAAGAATAGAATTAATTAAGTTCTATAAAACTGGAGTTTTAGATAAAAAAGCTTTAAATAAAATACGACTTGAGCATAGGGAAAATGACTTTTATAGTGTAAGAATAAATTCATTATTAGATATTGCAATGATTGCAGTTCTAGTTGGTGACAGAGAATACGCTAAAGAAGTTCTTATAGAAAGTAAAGAAATGTCAAAAGATAGTATTGCAGATTATCTTTCTTTAAAGAATCTTTTACTAAATGCAGTATTAAACAAAGATAATGTTAATGAGATACTAAAATTAGAGGATAAAGTTAAGAATAAATATGTCGAGTTAGAGATATTTATTAATAAGATACTAGGACAAGAATTTTATAACAATCATGAATACCATCAAGCAATATATTATTTTATAGTTTCATTAGATGTTTTAAAAAGAACATCAAAAAAGATTCCAAATTCAAATATTGAAAAGAGTTATCTAAAAAAACATAATGCTAAAAGTATAATGAAAAAAATTGAATCTATAAGAGATATTATATCAGGAAAGAAAAATAAAGAAAATATTACTGAAAATACATCTATTGAAAAATATCTGGATATTAACCAATTTAAAAATTTCTTTAACAGTAAGGATTTTTACAGTTCAGCATTAAAGTATTTTACGGTAACATCCATACATGATATAAATACTATTGAAGAACTTATAAAAAGATTTACAGAAGATTATAAAGACAATCTTGACCTTATTTTAAAATTTGCAGTAAAAGAAACATTTGCCAATAAAGGTTATGTTTTGATATATCCCGATGACATCGATAAGCCTAAAATACTAGCTTCAACCACTAATATATATGATTTTTCGTTTATAAATCAAATTGTCAGTCGTGTTAAACAGAAAAATAAAGGGATGTTAATAAAAAGTTCTTTAGGAAACAATAATTCTAAAGAATATATATATTTAACTGATCATATAAAAGCTTTAATTTGTGTACCTATTTATCGAGCAAATAAGTATATACAAGTTAATGATGAGCCTGAAAGAAGAAAAACAACAAAGAAACCTAATAAAGATGAAATTATAGGATATATATACTTAGATTGTGATAGACTGTTTAACAGATTTGATGAAAAAAGATATGAGCTAATTGAGATTTTGTCTTATTTGGCGTTTATGAATGTTGAAAACTATAACCTGAAAATTTCATCATCTATAGATAAGCTTACAGGAGTATATACTAGAAAATATTTTGACATGATTTCAGAGGATATTTTAAATAAAGCTAAAAAAGAAACATTTTTTCTATCAGTGATAATGATTGATATTGATAAATTTAAAGTAATTAACGATACCTTTGGACATAGAAAGGGAGATGAGATATTAAGTAAAGTTGGAAAAATAATATTAGAAAATGTCAGAAATACCGATGTTGTTGGTCGATATGGTGGAGAAGAGTTCATAATTATGCTTGCTAATACTAATGAAGTACACAGCAAAAAGATAGCAGAAAAAATCAGAGAGAAAGTTGAAGAAGCTGTATTGATAAGTGATGAGTATCCTTTAACGATAAGCCTTGGTATATCAGTTTATCCTCAGCATGGTCAATTAAAAGATGAATTAATTGAAAAGGCTGACCAAGCACTTTATGCAGCTAAACAAAGAGGAAGAAACAGATCAATAATGTGGAGCAGTGATATTGGGAATTCTAACAAGAGATTAGATAAGCTTGTAGGTATTGTATCAGGTAATACTGTTCAGGATATTAGAAATGTTTTAGCTCTTGTAGAGATAATTGATTTAATAAAAGAAAAATTCAACAGAAAAGAAAAAATATACAGGATTTTAGGCAGACTAATAGAAATTATTGAGGGTAAAAAAGCTACATTATTTCTTTTAAACAATCAAAAAGAAATTGATGATATTTATTCTAGGCAGATATTTGTAGAAGACTGGGTAAATGAGACTAACTATAACAAAAAAATTATTCAAAGAGTAATTGTGAATAAAGTTGGCGAATATCTCATTGATTGGGAATATGTAGAAAACATTGACATTTTAACAGGCACTCCAAACTGGCAATCTCTTATTATTGTTCCATTAATTTGTAAAGGTTATGTAAAAGGTGTGTTACAAATATCTGTTCCTATAAAAGAAAAAGAATTTGACTATAGTAGTTATAACTTTGTAAATACTGCTGGAGATATTATAGCGGCTATTATATAATTAAGTAGCTGCTATCCTTTTATTTGACAGCTTACAATTCTGGTATTTCTGTTTTTAAAGTTAAGAGTAAACAACTATAAGTATTTAGATAGGCAGTCTATGCGTTTTGATGAATATAATTATTTTAATATATATTTAATATATAAAGGTGGTGAAAACATGACCTCAACAATTAAAGATGTGGCTAGATTAGCAGGAGTATCTATATCAACTGTATCCAGAGTTATAAATAATTCAAAGCCGGTTAGTCCTGAAATAAGACAAAAAGTTATGAAAGTTATTGAAGAAATAAACTATAAACCTAATGAGATAGCAAGAAGTCTTGTAACAAAAAAATCATCTTTGATAGGAATAATAGTGACTGATATCGGAAATTCTTATGTTGCTGAAATGGTTAGAGGAATTGAAGAAATTGCAAAAATGTATAATTATGACATAATTTTATGCAGTACTTATAGTGATAAAGAAACCGAATGTAAAAATATACAACTGCTGAAAAGAAAACAGGTTGAAGGAATAATACTTATATCAGACATTATTAATGATAGAATTGATGAACTTATTAAAGAATATGATAATCCATTTGTATATTTAAATAGGTTATATCATCAAACAAAGTATTCTACAGTTTCCATTGACAATTATAATGCAGCATACGAAATGACTAAATATCTAATAAGCTTAGGTCATATGAATATTGCTTACTTAACTGCTAAGGAAAAGCAGTTAAAAGAATTAACAACAATAGAAACTGAAAAACTGGAAGGCTATAAAAAGGCAGTTCGTGAAGAACTTTACGAAGAAATAATACATTTTTCTAAAGGAAAAAATATAAAAAGCGGATATAATGCTGCAAATGAAATAATAGCTCGTGACAATATAACTGCGATTTTTACAAGTTGTGATGATTTAGCCATAGGTGCTATAAACTATCTATATGATAATAATATTAATGTTCCACATCAAATATCTGTTGCAGGTTATGGAGACATAGGTACGGCATCAATATTACGCCCTAAGCTTACTACTATAGATGAACCTTTTTATGATATAGGTGCAGTTGCTATTAGACGTATAATAAAAGAATTAAAGGGTGAGAAAGTAGATTTTGATGAGATTACCTTACCTTTTAGAATTCAGAGACGCAGTAGTTGTGTTGAGATTAAGTAAACTAAAGTATTATTAGTATAAAAACCTCCATTAGAACGAATAATATGTGATATATGGAGGTGAAGGTTGTGAAAAGAATTGCAGTTGAAGATAGTTTAATAAATATATCTGATTATTTAAGAAATCAGGGCTGCGATGTTTGTAGCCTGACTGAAGAAAAGGATTTGGACAGATGTGATGCAGTAGTAGTCTCTGGTGAAGATGAAAATTTTATGGGTATTCATGATACCTTAACTAAAGCAATAGTTGTAGATGCTGCTGGAAAAACAGCACAAGAGGTATATGATCAAATTAATAATAATACATTTTAAGGCAGCTTAGGCTGCTTTATTTAATATATAGAGCTAAAAAGGCTCTATTTTTTTGCTTATTATTCTTTACTGCATTAAAGTGATACATTCATAAAGATTGAAAAATACACATTGTTTTTATTTTCTTTTATGAGAAAATTGTATATAATATAATATAAACAATAAAAAAATAATTTGAAATTATAAATTACTAATGATGATAAGAGGAGAGGATTTAATGGATAAAGTAATTATTGATGGCAATAGTCTTACTTTGATAGACATAATAAATGTTGCTAGAAATAACTATACTGTAGAATTATCTCAAGAAGCTACAGAAAGAGTAATCAAATCTAGAGACCTTGTTAATAAATTTGTTGATGAGGAAAGGGTTGTTTATGGAATCACAACTGGGTTTGGTAAATTCAGTGATGTAGTTATTACAAAGGAAGAATCAATGCTTCTTCAGAGGAATCTAATAATTAGTCATGCCTGTGGTGTAGGAAATACTCTTGATGAAGAGATAGTCAGGGCAATCATGCTTCTAAGAGCTAATGCTTTAGCTAAAGGATTTTCAGGGATCAGACTATCAACACTGGAAAAATTGATACAAATTTTAAACAATGGAGTTCATCCGGTAATCCCAGAAAAAGGTTCACTGGGAGCAAGTGGTGATTTAGCACCTCTATCTCATATGGTTTTAGTTCTGCTTGGAGAAGGCGAAGCCATATACAAAGGACAAAGATTAGCTGGTAAAGAAGCAATGAAAAAGGCAGGTATAGGTACTATAGAATTAACGTCAAAAGAAGGTCTTGCACTCATAAACGGAACTCAAGTTATGACAGCTATCGGTGCTATAACTATTTATGATGCCATAAATTTATCTAAGATGGCTGATATAACCGCATCATTAACAATGGAAGCTTTAAGCGGCATAATTACACCTTTTGATGAGAAGGTTCATATTGCCAGACCACATAGAGGTCAAATAAATACTGCTAAGAATATGTTAAACCTTCTAAAGGGTAGTCAAATGACTACAACTCAAGGGCAGGTAAGAGTTCAAGATGCATATACTTTAAGATGTATTCCTCAAATTCACGGAGCTAGTAAGGATGCTATAGAATACGTTATAGATAAAATCAACATTGAAATTAACTCTGCTACAGACAATCCTTTAATTTTTAAAGAGACTGAAGAAGTAATATCAGGAGGAAATTTTCATGGTCAGCCTATGGCATTAAGCTTTGACTTTTTAAGCATAGCTTTAGCTGAATTAGCAAATGTATCTGAAAGAAGACTTGAAAGATTAGTTAATCCAGCTTTAAGTCAGCTACCTGCATTCCTTGTAGAGAAGGGTGGTTTAAATTCAGGTTTTATGATAGTTCAATATTCTGCTGCATCACTTGTATCTGAAAATAAAGTGTTGGCTCATCCTTCAAGCGTAGATTCTATACCATCTTCAGCTAATCAAGAAGATCATGTTTCTATGGGTACTATAGGAGCTAGGAAGGCTAAGGAGATATTAGAGAATACAAGAAAGGTTTTAGCTATGGAACTTCTTGCGGCATGTCAGGCAATAGATATAAGAGGAAAAAAAGGACTTGGTGCTGGAAGTGATATAGCATATGAGTTAGTAAGAAAAGTTACTGATAAAATTACTGATGATAAAATAATGTATAATGAAATTAACAAATGTGAAGATTTAATTAAATCAAATAAAATAGTTTATAAAGTTGAAGAACGGATAGGAAAATTAAAATAATGCTTATATAAAAAGAACTTAACCTTAATCACATAACAATTTTATTAATTTTTTATAAGAGAGGAGAATAAAAGTGATAAATAATATTGATATTTCTAGTGCTATGACTATTAAACTCAGTGATAAACTTCCTGAGATGCCGGAGTTTGTAGAAGGTATAAGAAGGTCACCTAAAAGAGAATTTAGATTAACAAAGACACAGACCGAAATAGCATTAAAGAATGCTTTAAGGTATGTTCCTGAAGAGTTACATGAAGAATTAGCTCCAGAGTTTTTAAATGAACTATTAACTAGAGGAAGGATTTATGGCTACAGGTTTAGACCGAAAGGTAATATTAAAGGTAAATCAATTGATGAATACAAAGGAAATTGTATAGAGGGAAAAGCTTTTCAAGTTATGATAGACAATAATTTAGACTTCGATATAGCTTTATATCCTTATGAGCTAGTAACGTATGGAGAAACAGGGCAGGTTTGCCAAAATTGGATGCAGTATAAATTAATTATGCAGTATTTAGAGGTTTTAACAAAAGAGCAGACCTTAGTAATAGCGTCAGGTCATCCGCTTGGCTTGTTTAAATCCAGACCCGAGTCACCAAGAGTAATAATAACGAATGCCCTAATGATTGGAGCATTTGATAATCATGAGTACTGGCATAATGCTCAGGCTATGGGAGTAGCTAACTACGGTCAGATGACAGCAGGCGGATGGATGTATATCGGACCTCAGGGTATAGTTCATGGTACATTTAACACAGTTTTGAATGCTGGTAGAATGAAGCTGGGAATTGCTGAAGATGGAGATTTAAGAGGTCATATGTTTGTCAGCTCCGGGCTTGGAGGTATGAGTGGAGCACAGCCTAAAGCTGTAGAAATAGCTAATGGAGTAGCAATAGTAGCTGAAGTTGATTATTCTAGAATTGTTACAAGACATGAGCAGGGCTGGGTAAGTAGAATTACGGATAGTGCTAAAGAGGCATTTGCACTAGCTAAAGAATATATGCAAAAAGGAGAACCCCTATCAATAGCATATCATGGAAATATTATTGATTTGTTAGAATATGCTGTTGACAACAATGAGCATATAGAACTATTATCAGATCAAACATCTTGTCATGTACCCTATGACGGTGGGTACTGTCCACAGGATCTAACATTTGAAGAAAGAACCGAACTGCTTAAAAATGATAAAGCTAAATTTAAGGAAATGGTTGATAAATCATTACGCAAGCATTATAGTCTGATTAAAACATTAAGCGATAGAGGAACATATTTCTTTGACTATGGTAACAGCTTTATGAAAGCAGTTTATGATGCTGGAGTTAAAGAAATATCTAAAAATGGTATAGATGAAAGTGAAGGCTTTATATTTCCGTCCTATGTAGAAGACATTATGGGACCTATGCTGTTTGATTATGGGTACGGACCATTTAGATGGGTTTGTTTAAGTGGTAAATATGAGGATTTATTAAAGACTGACAATGCAGCAATGGATTGTATTGATCCAGATAGAAGAGGTCAGGATAGAGATAACTATGTATGGATTAAAGATGCTTTACAGAATAAATTAGTTGTAGGAACTCAATCCAGAATACTTTATCAAGATGCTCTTGGAAGAAGAGATATAGCACTTAAGTTTAATGAAATGGTTAGAAATGGCGAAGTTGGACCTATAATGCTGGGTCGTGACCATCACGACACAGGTGGAACAGACTCACCTTTTAGAGAAACTGCAAATATAAAAGATGGAAGCAATATTATGGCTGATATGGCAACTCAATGCTTTGCAGGTAATGCAGCTAGAGGAATGAGCTTAATAGCTCTTCACAACGGTGGTGGCGTTGGTATTGGTAAATCTATTAATGGGGGTTTTGGTTTAGTCTTAGATGGAAGTAAAGAAATAGATGAAATAATTAAGCTATCCATACCTTGGGATGCCATGGGTGGAGTTGCTAGGAGAGCTTGGGCCAGAAATGAAAATTCAATACAAACCTCAATAGAATACAATAAAATTAATCAGGGCAAAGATCATATAACTCTGCCATTCATACCTAAGGATGGTCTAGTTGAGAATTTAGTTCAAAAAGCTTTTACACAGAAGTAAAAAACAAAAATGTAAGGAGGATATTATAATGGCAAGAATAGTACAATGTGTTCCTAACTTTAGTGAAGGAAGAAATAAAGAAGTAATTGAAAAAATTGTAGATGAAGTAAGAAAGGTTGAAGGTACAAAGCTTTTAGATTATGCACCTGACAAAGACCATAATAGATGCGTAGTGACTTTTATCGGTTCTCCTGAATCAGTTGTAGAGGCTGCGTTTAATCTTTGCAAAAGAGCCTCTGAGTTAATAGATCTTTCAAAGCATGAAGGTGAACATCCAAGGATGGGTGCTACTGATGTAATTCCACTTATCCCTATATCAGAAGTTACTATGGATGAGTGTATTGAAAAATCTAAAGAGTTAGGAAAAAGAATAGGTGAAGAATTAAATATATCTGTTTTCCTATATGAAAAATCAGCATCTGCTTCTCATAGAACAAATTTAGCAAAAATCAGAAAGGGTCAATTTGAAGGCATGAATGAAAAAATGAAAGAGGATGAGTGGAAGCCGGATTTTGGACCAGATACATTAAATATGACAGCCGGAGCTACTGCGGTAGGCTCTAGGATGCCTTTAGTTGCATATAATGTTAATTTAGATACTGATAATCTTGAAATTGCTGATAAAATAGCTAAATCTATTAGAGGAATTAGTGGAGGACTAAGATACTGTAAAGCTTTAGGTATGGAAATTAAAGAAAGAGGAATTGTTCAAATTTCTATGAATATGGTAGACTATACAAAGACTCCATTATTTAGAGTATTTGACATGATAGAAAGAGAAGCTAACAGATATGGCGTAAATGTAATAGGAAGTGAAATAGTAGGTCTTATACCAACTGCGGCTTTAATAAATTGTGCTGACTACTATCTTAAACTTGAAGATTTTTCAGAAAATCAATTATTAGAGAAAAGGATTTACGAATAGGAGGGAAAAATGAACGCTGATATTGTTATTAAAAATATTTCGCAGCTAATAACTATAGCTGGGGAAAATAGACCCAGAATTGGAAAAGAGATGTCAGAAATTGGTCTTATAGAGAATGGTGTTATAGCCATATCTAATGATAAAATTATCTATGTAGGACAAGGAGAACTGCCTAAAGAAATTAAAGTTGATGACAATACTTCAATTATAGATGGTGCAGGAAAAACTGTTACTCCGGGTTTAGTTGACCCGCATACTCATTTAGTACATGGCGGTTCTAGAGAAAATGAGCTGGAAATGAAGTTAAATGGAGCAAAATATCTTGATATTTTAAAAGCCGGAGGAGGAATACACAGCACTGTTAGGGCTACAAAAAATGCAAGCTTTCAGGAACTTTATAGTAAAGCTAAAAATAGTTTAGATACCATGTTAGAGTTTGGATTAACCACAATAGAAGCAAAGAGTGGATATGGACTTGATACAGAAACAGAACTTAAACAGCTTAGAGTTGCTAAAGAGCTTCATAAAAACCATCCTGTGGATATAGTTTCTACTTTCTTAGGAGCTCATGCTATTCCTATGGAATATAAGGAAAATGTTGAGGAGTTTATTGATATAGTTATAAATGATATGATGCCTAAGGTACAGGAGGAAAAACTAGCTGAATTTTGTGATGTATTTTGTGAAGACGGAGTTTTTACGGTAAACCAAACTAGAAAAATACTTAACGAAGCTAAAAAATATGGTATGAAGCCTAAAATCCATGCTGATGAGATAGAACCTTTGGGAGGAGCAGAATTAGCAGCTGAGGTTCAAGCAATTTCCGGAGACCATTTGGTTGCTGCTACAGAAGAAGGTATGAAAAGGATGGCGGAAAATTCTGTTATTGCTAACCTTCTACCGGGTACATCCTTTAACTTAAGCATGGGTAAGTTTGCAAATGCCAGAAAAATGATAGAAATGTCAGTACCGGTTGCATTATCTACAGACTATAACCCTGGAAGCTGTCCAACAGAAAATATACAGCTTATTATGACATTAGCATCATTAAGAATGAAGATGACACCACAGGAGGTTATAACTGCGGTTACTATTAATGCAGCATCTTCAATAGACAGACAAAATGAAATAGGTAGCTTGGTGAAAGGTAAGAAAGCAGATATTGTAATTTTTAATGCACCTAACTTAAGTTACATAATATATCATTTTGGAATCAACCATATAGATAAGGTTATAAAAAATGGCAGGGTAGTCGTTGACAATGGAAAAAGAATATAGTTATAATTGAATGTAAGAAGATAGATAGTAGGTACAAATTGTATTTACTATCTATTTTTATAATAATGAGGAGTGAAAATATGCTTTCAAAGGAAAAATTAGATAGGTTAAACGTTCTAGCAAGAAAAGCTAAGAACAAGGAATTAACTAAAGAAGAAAAAATAGAACAAAAAGAGCTTAGACAAGAGTACCTGAAAAACTTTAGAAAAGGATTTAAAAAACAGCTAGAAAGCATTGAATTTGTCGACGAATAAGTTAACTTTGCGAAAATAATATGAAAATAGAAGGAAGTAAAGAAAAAATGTAGAACTTTAAAAGTAACCGGGTAATTATAGTTCTTAATAAAAGGGGGTTATGAATTTGGTAGAAAAGCAATATGTTGTTTTTATGCTTGGTAAAGAGGAATATGGTATAGACATTATGAATGTAAGAGAGATAGTTCCTCACCAAGATAGTATAAAAATTCCCAATGCACCTAACTTCATTAGTGGCATAATAAATTATAGAGGTACTGTCATACCTATAATTGATCTCAAAAAAAGATTTAATCTTACAGACTCTCAAGTAGATGGAAATACTAGAATAATTGTTATTAACCTTGATGAGAAACAGATTGGATTTATTGTTGATGAAGCTTCTCAAACTGTAAGATTACAGGATAAAGAGATTGACCCGACTCCAGATATTGTTGCGGGAGTAGATAGAAAATACATAACAGGAGTTGGAAAGTTAGATAGTAGATTGATTATATTGATAGATTTAGAAAAAGTTCTAACTGAAGAAGAGAAAAAAGAAATCCATCAAATGGATAATTAATCACTTGGTTTTAAACACCTCTTATGCAAAAGACTGGTTACTTTTGTATAGGAGGTTTATTTTTCATAATGATAAATATAAGTATTTTAAATTATTCTAAACAAATAAGCAGATAGAACTATAGAATTATTGGGTAGATGTAGATATAATTAACAGTAAAAATGAACATAAATATTGAAGGAAAGCTAACTTTTTAATAGAAGTTAGATATAGATATAAATATTATTACTACTTTAGATAATAGGTGAGTTTGTTATGGAAAGAATAAAGCTTGATGGCAAGAGAATAAATCAAATACTTAATGAAGTTCTTAAAACAATTGAGGGAAGCAAAGAAGAAATATTTGCTATAACTGAAAAGACAAGGGACGAATTTGAAAGAACTAAAAGTGAATTAGAGATTCTCAAAAAGAAAAGTGAAGCAATTATACGGCAAGTAGATCTTTTAGAGAGGGAGGAGAAAATTAGCAGGCAGAAACTTCTTATAGTGAGTAGGGATTTTAACAGTTATTCAGAACAAGCAATTAAAGACGCATATGAAAAAGCAAATAATTTAAGGATAGCATTAATTCTTAAAAGAGAAGAAGAAAAGGCTCTTATAGATAAAAGAAAAAATTTAGAATTAAGACTAAAAGATGCTATTGAGGTTCTTGATAGAGCAGAAAAACTTGCTACACAAATTAGCGTAGCAATGGGATACCTAAGTGGAAATTTAAACACTATAATTGACACAATTGAGGATATGAGTAAAAAACAGTTTTTTGGGATAAAAATTATCGAAGCTCAAGAAGAAGAAAGACAAAGAGTTGCCAGAGATATTCACGATGGACCAGCTCAATCATTTGCTAATTTAAGTTTAAAAGTAGAGCTTTGCGAAAAGCTTTTATCAATAGATATAGACAGGACTAAAGCAGAATTAAAAAACCTTAAGCAGTTAGTAAGGGACAATTTAAAAGATGTAAGAAAGATTATATATGATTTAAGACCTATGTCACTAGATGATTTAGGATTAATCCCTACAGTTGAAAGGTATGCATCAGTTTTTTCTGAAGAAACATTAATTCAAGCAGATGTTAAGGTATTTGATGCTTATTCAGATATAGATTCTATAGTTGAAATTGCTGCTTTTAGGATAATACAAGAAGCTTTAAGCAATATTAGAAAACATTCTAAAGCCAACCACGCTTTGATTAAGATTGAGTGCAATGAAAAAAAGCTTTATATTGTAATTAATGATGATGGTATAGGCTTTGACACTAAAGAGATATATAAAAATACTGATTCTTTAAATGGAGGATTTGGAGTTATAGGTATGAAGGAAAGAGCTGAATTACTTGGGGGAAGTTTACAAATTACATCAGTAATAGGAAAAGGGACTAAGGTTATCGTAACTATACCTATTAATAGAAAGGATGATACGAATGAATAAAAAACAGATAAGAGTATTGATAGCAGATGACCACTCTCTTATGAGACAAGGGTTAAAACAAATATTAGAACTTGAGGATAATATTCATATCATTGCTCAGGCGTGCAATGGTCAGGAAGCCATTGAAGAAACACAAAAGCATAATCCGGATGTAATACTGTTAGATATAAACATGCCTCAGCTTAATGGAATAGAAGCTTTAAGGAGATTAAAATCAATGGGAGTTGAATCTAAAGTTATAATCTTAACTATCCACGACGATAAAGAATACCTTTATGAAACATTAAATATTGGTGCAAATGGATATGTATTAAAAGATGCAGATTCTGACAGTCTTATAAAAGCGATAAACGATGTGATAGAAGGTAAATCTTATATTCAGCCTAGTATTGCTAATTTGCTGGTTTCAGAAATTCGTAGTAAGGAAAATAAAAGTAAAGATGAAATAAAGATTGAAGCTTTGACAAAAAGAGAATATGAGGTTTTAACTCTAATAGCAGAAGGTCTTAACAATAAAGAAATAGCATCTAGACTATTTATTAGTGAAAAGACCGTAAAAAATCATGTTTCAAATATTTTCAGAAAAATTGATGTATCTGATAGAATTCAGGCTGCCATATTTTCATTTAAAAATAATATCAAGAAATTATAAGAACAATTTATAAAATATTGTTTGACAAATTTTTGAACAATAATGTATCATAATATTTAGTGATACTAAATTTTGTAATGGAGGGATTATTATTATGGTAGAAAAGTCTGAGGCAAAAAAGCTACAAGAAAAATTAACTCATTCATGGAATAATGTTTGGGATAAGATTGAGGATAAAGAACAAATATTTAGGTTAAACGAAGAATACAAAAGCTTTCTTGATAACGGTAAGACTGAAAGAGAGTCTGCAAATGAAATAATAAAAATTGCTAAGGAAAATGGTTACATAGAATTAAACGAAGTAATTGATAAAAACATTACTATCAAACCCGGAATGAAAATTTATGCTAATAATAAGGAAAAATACGTAGCAATGTTTGTTATTGGTGAAGAGAAAATATCAAGAGGTATGAATATCGTAGGTTCTCATATTGATTCACCAAGAATTGATATAAAACAGTTCCCATTATATGAGGATTCTGAGATGGCGTTACTAAAAACACATTATTATGGAGGAATAAGAAAATACCAGTGGGTTACTTTGCCGCTAGCTCTACACGGAGTTGTTATTAAATCAAACGGAGAAAAGATAAATGTAGTTATAGGAGAGGACGAAAGCGATCCGGTATTTATGATAACTGATTTACTTCCACACCTTGCAAAAGACCAGAACCAAAAGAAGCTGGCAGAGGGTATCACTGGTGAGGGACTTAATATTATAATTGGAACTATTCCTTATCAAAATGACGACATAAAAGATAAAGTTAAATTAAATGTACTGAATATTTTAAATGAGAAATATGGTATTACTGAAGAAGATTTTACAACTGCTGAACTAGAGGCTGTACCTGCTGGTAAAGCAAGAGATGTTGGAATTGACAGAAGCTTAGTAGGTGCTTACGGACACGATGACAGAGTTTGTGCATTTACTTCCTTAAAAGCAATATTAGATATTAAACAGCCAAAGAAAACAGCGGTAGGTTTATTTGTAGACAAAGAAGAAGTAGGAAGCATGGGTAATACCGGTATGGAATCTAAGTTCTTTGAATACGCGGTATCTGAGTTAGTAGCACTACAGGAAGAAAGTTATTGTGAACTAATAACTAAGAGAGCTATGGCAAACTCAAGAGTATTATCTGCTGATGTTGCAGCTGGTTTTGATCCCAATTACCCTGAAGTATTAGATAAAAGAAATGCTGCTTTCATAGGAAAGGGTATAACAATAGCTAAGTTTACAGGTGTTAGAGGAAAATCAGGAAGTAATGATGCAAATTCTGAGTATATTAGTGATATTAGAAGAATTTTTAACGAGAACAATATTGTTTGGCAGATGGGTGAATTAGGTAAAGTAGATCAAGGTGGTGGAGGTACAATTGCTTATATCCTTGCAAATTACGGGATGGAAGTTGTTGATTGTGGTGTACCGGTTCTTAGTATGCACGCTCCATATGAATTAGTTAGTAAAGCAGATGTATTTATGACCTATAAAGGTTATAAAGCTTTCTATGAAGTATAAAAATTTAAATTGAGTAAAAATAAAAAACCGGGCTAAACTTTAGTCCGGTTTGTAAATATTAAAAATCTATATTGATACATTTTTATTAATGTAGTCAATTACAAATGATTTAAAGGTTTGACCTAATGGAGACAAATGTCTATTCTTATGATATACAAAATAGAATTTTCTTTTTAAGTCTAAATTTTTAATTTTATATGATTTAAGAGTACCAAGTTTTACTTCATGTTCCACAGCTCTTTTTGAAACTATACTAATCCCTAAACCTAATTCTACAAACTTCTTAATAGTTTCTGTATCATTAATACATGCTGTAATATTTAGATTACTAAAATCAAGACCTGTCGATTTAATTGAATTTTCAAACAGCAGTCTTGTTCCGGAACCCTTCTCACGTAGTATTATTTTTTCTTGTGTTAAGAACTCTATGCTTAAACTCATATCTTCATTTAAGTAAACATTTTTACTATTTGGTGTTATTATAACAAGCTCATCCTCTAACAAGTCAATATATTCCAGTTTTGTAGATTCAAGTTTAGCTCCTACTATTCCAAAGTCATTATAACCTGTGATTAGATCTTCCAAAACATTTTCTGAATCATTATCTTTTATTGAGAGTGTTATATCAGGATATTTTTTTGTAAATTCCTTAATAATATATGGAAGTATATACTGTCTTGGAATTGAACTTGAGCTTATTTCAAGATGTCCTTCAATTTTTCCTTTATATAACCCTAAATCAAACTTTGCGGTATCTCTTAAATTAATAATATTAAGAGCATGTTTATATAATAACTTTCCTGCTTCTGTAGTAGATATATTTTTACCCGAACGATTTATTAGTAAAGTTTCCAATTCATGTTCCAAGTTTTGAATATGGCTTGTTATTGTAGGTTGAGTCAAAAAAAGTTTTTCGGCAGCCTTAGAGAAGCTTTCTAAATTAACAACCTCCACAAAAGTTTCTAACTGTCTAAAATCCATTATACCACCACTTTTCTAAAATTTATATTATATCTCATATTAGTCTAAAAATTATTCTTTTGTCAACTTAGTATTTTACAATAAAAAAAGATTACATACATAGTAATCTATTTTCAATAAGTTTCATCATAAGAAACTTCTACATATATGGTAGAAGTTCTTATAAAAGGGGGTAATATGAATTTTTTTAATTAATTTAAATACTATCAGAAAATTATTACTATAGTATGACTGTAATATTAAAATAATATTACAAATTCTGCAAGATATTAGTTTGA
>JANQLB010000098.1 GCA_028280805.1 Tissierellales bacterium | reverse complement strand
TATTCGGTGTCTTTGCAGCTTGTTCTTCAAATAACTTTTGTATTGTCTTATCTTTTGGATAATCTTGTTTTGTATCATTGAATTCTACTAACAGCTGATGTTTCTCTTTTTCAGATATAATATCAATATCTTTTATTTTAATATCTATATTATCTGATATTTTTTCCAGTATATTTGTAAAATGATCACCCAGTCTTTCAATGGTGCTTTCTTTATAAAGGCTTTCAGCGTAGTTAATATTTAAAGATATTTCTCCATTTATCTCTATTGCTGTAATTGTTATATCGAATCTAGCGATTTTATTTTCCAAATCGTAAGTTGATACTTCTAACGCTTCTAAATCCATTTTCTTTTCACTGATCTCTATATTTTGAAGAACAAACATTATATCAAAAAGCGGATTTCTACTCGTATCTCTTTTAACAGGAAGCTTGTCTACTAATTCTTCAAACTGTATATCTTGATTATCATATGCCATTAGAGAATTTTCCTTTACTTCCGACAGAAATTCTCCAAATTCCTTGTAATATTTTGGATAATTTCTCATTGCAAGTGTGTTTACAAACATTCCGACTATATTTGTTAAATCACTATGATGTCTTCCTGCTATTGGTGAGCCTATTACTATATCTTCTTGTCCTGTATATTTAGAAAGTAATACATTTACTGCTGATAACAGTACCATATAAAGAGTTGCTCCTGTTTCTTTAGCTCTTTTATTTAGTTTGTTAGTTAGTTCTTTATTAATTATAAAGTTCTTTGAAGCTCCTTTATTGCTTCGTACAGCAGGTCTTTGATAGTCTGTCTGCATATTAATTACAGGTATTTCTCCTTCAAACCTTTCTAACCAATACTTTTCTTGTTCTTTTATCTTTCCTGATTTAAATAACTCATTTTGCCATACTGCATAGTCCTTATATTGAATCTTTAATGGTCCGAGTTCTTCTCCTGCATAAATTTTTGTAAATTCTTCTATTACTAGTCCCATTGATACTCCATCTGATATGATATGATGCATGTCTACAATTAATAAATGTTCATTTTCTAAAATCTTTAGTAATTTTACCCTTAATAAAGTATCTTTTTCAAGATCAAATGGTTTTATGAATTTTTCCCATTTGTCTTTTATTAATTTTTGTTTCTTACCTTCTTTTATTTCTGAAATATCTCCATACTCTATTTTAAATTCTAATTCTGATACTTCTTTTACTATCTGTACTAACTCATCTTCTACTGTAGTAAATGAGGTCCTTAATGATTCATGTCTATTTATAAGCTCCTTAAAAGTATTTTTTATTCTGGCTCTATCTAAATTACCTGTTAACTTTAATACATAAGGAATATTATATGTTGTTGTTTCTTTATCCATTTTATTAATGATATACATTCTCTTTTGTGCTGATGACACTCTATAATACTCTCTTTTTTCTACAGGTTTAATCCCATCATAGATACTCTTTTCTGATACTTTGATTATTTCTGATATTTTTTCTATAGTAGATGATTTAAATATCTCTATCAAAGGAATCTCTACTTCAAATTCCTTATGGATTCTTGAAACCAACATAGTCGCTTTTAACGAGTGTCCTCCTAAATCAAAGAAATTATCTTTTATCCCTATTTTAGATTCTATATTTATTATTTCTCTGAATATCTGGGCTAACTTTTCTTCTACTTTATTTCTTGGTGCTATATACTCTACTCCTGTGCTTATATTTCCATCCAGCTTAGGTAATGCTTTTTTATCTATTTTACCGTTTGAAGTTAAAGGCATACTTTCTAAATGAATAAAGTATGATGGTATCATATAATCAGGCAACTCTTTCCCTAAATATTCCCTAAGCTGTGTCACTGTTAATTTTTTATCTCCTGTTATATATCCATACAGATATTTATCATCATTGTTATATTCTCTAGCCACTACTACTGCTTCTTTAATATCTTTATGTTTTAGCAACCTGCTTTCTATCTCTCCAAGCTCTATTCTAAACCCTCTTATTTTGACCTGATTATCCATTCTACCTAAAAACTCTATATTTCCATCTGGCAGCCACCTTGCTAAATCTCCAGTTTTATATATCTTCTCTGCAGGTTTAAATGGATTTAGTATAAACTTATTATCTGTCAACTCAGGTTTGTTTAAATACCCTCTGGCTAGACCATCACCTCCTATACATAATTCTCCTGTTACACCTATTGGCTGTAAGGTGTTTTCTTTGCTTATTATATACAGCTGTATATTATTGATTGGTTTTCCTATCGGTATTACTTTAAACTC
>JANQLB010000052.1 GCA_028280805.1 Tissierellales bacterium | reverse complement strand
TTGCTTAATATCATTAACGTTTTTCTTGCTTCTACAAATGTTTGAACTCGATTTTTTATAATTATTTCTTCTTCATTTATGCCTGTTAATTTACACATTACAAGCCTTTTCTCAACTTAGAAATAAAATAAACCCAGAAGCTTTTATTGACTTAAATGATAATTTTATCAACTGGCTTTATGATGATGGAGATTTTAAAATGTATAGGGGTTATAGGTTACTTGCTATTGATGGAAGCATAACAGAATTACCTAATACTGAAAAAACAAGAGAGTTTTTTGGATACTATAACAATCAAAGTGAGCGAAGACTAGCACGAGCTATGATTAGTGTAATTTATGATATTGAAAATGACCTTATTCTTGAATCTAAAATATGCAATTGGAAAACAGCTGAACACGACGTAGTCAAAGAGCTAATCAAAAGCTTAGAAGATAAGGGGTTACAAAATGATCTAATAGTTTTTGACAGAGGATATCCTTCAAAAGATTTTATATCTTTTCTAGAAAAAAAGGGATTGAAGTATCTAATAAGAGTAAAGAGAAATAAGTTTTCAACACAATTTGATAATGCAAACAAAGATGACCAGATAATTAAAATCAAACATAAAGGAAAAATATTATATGTAAGGGTTATCAATATAGCTTTACCAACTGGTGAAATTGAAAAACTTATTACTAATATCTATGATGAAAGTTTTACACCTGAAGATTTCAAAGAACTATATTTTAAGCGTTGGGGAATAGAAGTAAAATATAATCAACTCAAAAGCAAATATGAGTTAGAGAACTTTTCTGGAACTAATCCAATTGCAATAATGCAGGATTTCTATGCATCAATATACTTATCTAACATGATGACCTTAGCTCAAAATGAAGCTAATGAAAAAGTGAAGACAGAAAAAAAAGACTTAAAATATGAATATAAAGTTAATATGAACATACTTATACCCAAAATCCGAAACATTTTAATTAAATGTTTACTTGCAGAAGATAAAAAAACAAGGAATAAGATTTTTGATGAAGCAATGAGCAAAATAACCAAAAACCTTATTCCCATAAGACCTAATAGGTGTTTCCCTCGAAAAGAGCCTTCAAGAAAAAATAAGTATCCTACAAATAGAGAACGTAGCATGTGAAATTATGGTAACTTAGCTTTATGACATTGGTCTGACGTCCCAATGCCACGAAGAATAGCGAAAGGTAATGGATTGACTAAAGTGTCTTTCCATTACCTTTGTGGTTTGTTTTTTGAGGTTAGATTTGATAGCTTTATGGGGTTAGTTTATAATTAGTATTTTAAGTTGAATAACAGGCTATTATTGATGTTTCTGCAAAAATAATGATAATATCTCCATCTTGTTATCAACTTGTGTAAATCATTCAACATTGTTTATTATAAAAACAGCTCGTTCTCTTGCGCTAAAATTATATGCAAATCTCAATTCTTTTCTTGTATCTCTAATCTTAAAAGCTATCTTCCCTCTAGTTTTACTATCAGGATTCAAACCTTCACTTAACCATTCTTTAGTTAATACTTCTCCATACATATAGTTCAAGTCAAAAGCATTGGGCCAAATATAATATATTTCTTCACTTTTGTTTTCAATTGTAACGTCTATTACTAACCATTTATAGCCTTTTTCATGATTTAGATTTTTGTGTTCCTTATTCCATCTACATGAGTTTACGGTAACTGCTATACCGTTATTTTCTACTGTATCACCAACATCATGAGTCTGCAGTTTATTATAGCTCCATATCACAAAAATAAGTAGAACTATCACTACTAAAATAACTCCTTTTTTCAAATTAATCTCTCCCTTAACAAGTGTTAAAAGTTGTTTAAAGAAATTCTGATATGTTAATAATAATTACAATTTGCAATAGTCTTATTAATTGAGCTAAAATAATATTTATTCTGTTTTAAACTTTTCTAAAAAATCTCTTCCAACCAATTTATCAATTTTAATTGAAGGTCCTTTAAACAACTCATATTCAACATAATTACCATCTAAGTCGCTCAAGTATTCACCACTTGATGATATAAATCTTGCAATAGTTACACTCATATAGTTCCAAGAGTAACTGTATCCTTCGTCTTTTGATATGCCTGAAATATTTCGATCTTTTGAAGTTCCTCCATATATATACATCATTTTATTACCAAGGTCGTTACGTACTCTCTTTTCATATGATATATGCGTTATCTCTAGATGATATTCTTCACTGAATTCATCCCAATCCAGATTGGCTGCAGGCCAAGCTTCATTATACATTGTTCTTATGCTAAGAATGGAATCTACCACAAGCTGTG
This sequence comes from Tissierellales bacterium, assembly GCA_028280805.1. Classification (GTDB taxonomy): domain Bacteria; phylum Bacillota; class Clostridia; order Tissierellales; family VENL01; genus JANQLB01. Next base: position 43 of record JANQLB010000052.1, on the reverse strand, counting down.
TCTCATTATTAATAATGAGATTAACATAACCAAATAAACCTAA
>JANQLB010000048.1 GCA_028280805.1 Tissierellales bacterium | reverse complement strand
GGTTTAAATTATATTCATACTGTATTATGGACAATCATGCCCATTTACTTATAGAAGTAGGAAATATCCCTTTAAGTAAAATAATGCAAGGAATACAGCAAGTATATACCCAAAGATATAACAGGTCTAAAAAGCAAATGGGACATGTATTTGAACAGAGATATAAGGCTTTTCTATGCGATAAAGATGCGTACTTATTAAATCTCGTAAGATATATTCACCAAAATCCGCTAAAAGCTTATATAACAGATGGGATAGAATATAAGTGGAGTAGCCATGTAGAATACATAGATAAATCAAATAGAATTTTAGTGGACAAAGAATTTGTATTAGAATTATTTTCTGATGATAAGAGAAAAGCAGTAAAAATATATATGGATTTTGTTGAGGCTGAAGAGAGCATAGACATACCACAAATGAAGAATGAAGAAAAAATATTAGATAAAATTAAAAGTGAAAAGGAATTAAGCCAAGCAAAGATTAAAATAAGTTACGAAGACATAAAAAAGAAAGTTTGTAAATTAACAGGCATAAATGAAGAAGAAATAATTATAAAAAATCGAGTTCAAACATTTGTAGAAGCAAGAAAAACGTTAATGATATTAAGCAAAAAATATTATGATATATGAAATAAAGAAATAGCAAAGGACTTAAATCTTTCTGAGCCGAGTATATCAAAGATTATAAGAGAATCGTAAAGGGTGTCAGAAAGAATCAAAGCAATAATTGATGGTTTTGGAAAATAAGTAAATTAGTAAAGCCTGACCCTTGCTTTCTATGCAGATAATAAATTTAATATCGAGACTATAGCAGTTGTTTTAAATTATTATGCAAGAGAGATATTTAATGAAGATGTTAATTTTGAAGAATTGTCTCTTGAACATTGGAAAAAAGTAGTTGGGAGATATAATGCTATTAGTGAAGAAAAACAAAAAGAGTATTCAGATAAAGTCTATGAATATTTACCTTATGTTAGAGAATTACTTGATTAGGAGGTGTCAATGTGAGAAATCAATTTCTTATAATAACTTGTATACTTTTCTTTATATTTATGTTATCTTCATGCCAGAACGCTGTAGTTGAGATTAATGAAGAAATACAATCGAATATGAAATCAGTTAAAAAGTTACTTAGTATAGTTACACCTCATATTGAAGAGTACTGGGTTGATAAAACTTTTCACTTGGGAGAAGTATTTATGATTTTAAATGAAGATCTGAATGGAGAAATTAAATTAACTTTTGCAGATGAATCTTCTAAAGATACTCCAAATGTGATTGAAGTAAATATAGACACAGTAAATAACATAATCCTAAATATTAAAAATTTAGGAAGAGATAGCAAGGTAAATCCAGGTAAAATTAATTTTAATAAATGGACACTTGATAGTATTGATGCTTTTAATATTACTAAAAAAATTTTTAAAGACGAATTGAATTTTAAGTTTGATGTAGTACTGATTGATTCTACGAACAATTATCAGGGTGATAAAGAAGTTTGGACAGTAAAACTAAATGATTTAGATAATAACATAATTTACTGGAGTAGCATAGACCCCTATACAGGACAAGTTTTAAAATATGGAATTAGGAATGTAGACTAGTCAAATGAAGCACCCCATATGAAAAGGGGTCAGAGTGTACACCAAGATAAGGGCGTATCATGTAGCAGGTGGAATTCTCACTAAGAAAGGTTTAGTAAATCACTCATAGCTAATCTTGGGCATCATAAGTTGAACTATAAGGAGATATTAGCTTCGCTATCCTCTTTAAGGTTACAGCTAATACAGTAATTTTAGATTGTAAAAACATGCTTTTTAAACCGTAACCCCTAGCTTGGTCCAGTCCATGAAATCTTTTCATTTCTTCATTTTTTTTGGCGGAAAAACTTTAAAAAATTTTTAAAGATGTTCTCTTTTTTGCTTGACAGAAAATTAAGATAGGAATTAAGTAAGAAAATTGCTCTTTGCTTCATT
>JANQLB010000042.1 GCA_028280805.1 Tissierellales bacterium | reverse complement strand
CTAAGAATGGAATCTACCACAAGCTGTGTCTCATTATTAATAATGAGATTAACATAACCAAATAAACCTAAAGTTGTAATGTCAAATGAAGCTCCCAACAAATCAGCATAAGTTGCTACGTTACCAACCTTACTTAAGGTTTTATTACTATTCAGTAAGTGAGTAATATACTCATATCCTTCTTCTGGTGTTAACCTATGTATTGTCTCTTGAGTATTCCTAATATCATTTCCACTTGGATCAATATACTTCAAAGAATCGTTCCAACAATCCCTAATAGATTAAAACATAAGGTATTACATTTTTATAAATACAGCTATTTCAATGCTTGTAGTAATTATTATTATATCATCCATATTTTACACAGGCAACACAAATAAGAACTTTAATGATGTGCTTGTTTATGTTAAAGAAGTAGGATTTATTATTATGATACTATTTCTTTTGACTCTTTGGCAAAATCCATTACAGGTTGGTTTATGTAAATCTCTGTTGTATTTCATCATACCCTATATGATGTTTACAAGCCTTCTTTGGACACATTTTAATGCTTGTCTCTTTGTTTTGCCTTATTTTACTTTCTTTGGTAGCATTAATAAAATATTAGGTTTATTGTCTTCACAGAAAAAATACAAAAAATTGAAAATCAGCTAAAAGACTTAATTTTTGAAAAAGGTTATAAAATTGGAAACAATGAAAGGCATTAACTTGGTTACTGCTTGTCATTTAATATCTGAAATAGGTGATATTAAAAGTTTTCCTAACTCTGATAAGTTAGCAAGTTTTGCGGGTGTTAGTCCTGTCAATTTTTCATCAGCAGGTAAAAGGAGCAGGCAGGGAAACAGAGCATTAAACTTAATCTTTTATTTCCTATCCATTTAGATAGTTCAAGTAACGAAAAAAGGGAAATCAAGGAATTATGTCTTTTATGAGTATTTTCAAAGGAAAGTATTAGAAATTAAAATCAAGCCTTAAGCCCTTGTCTGCGTTCAAGGAAAGCTTGTAAGGATTTATTTATGGAATGATGAAGAACAAAACAGCTTATGTACATTAAAGTAAGGAAAAAGATGATAATTAATAGCTTAATTATGATATAATACTGTTAAAGTTTTCAAAAACTAAATACATAAACAATTTTAAAAAATCAGTATACTAAAAATTCTGATTCCATAACTCTACACCTTCTATGTGGAGGGAACGGGTAATAATGAATGGACCCAGTAACCGGCGAAATGTATAAACCTCCTGTTAAAGGAAGGATGATTAACTTGATTAATATTTTAGATAGTATTATAGAGAAAAAACTAAGCATTAATGAGGCTGATGACATTCTTGAAGAGATAATTGATAAGTTCCATGATGGTGAACTAGAGACTATTCCTCAAGAGGAACTTTGTCTTGATAAGTTTGAATGGACAGCAATAGGATTTGGTATATACTTATCTGTATTAGCTGGTTGGCGTAAAGAAGGTTGGCCGACAAAATGTAGTAAATGTAAAAAAATGATTAACTACAGAGAATTTGGTTGGAAAATTGTTAATGATGAACTAGTTTGCATAAAATGTTAAAGAAATAAATTGAATGACGAAATGGAGTAATCTATTTTCGCCATTATTTTTTTTATGGAGGAAATCCCCTTCCCAAGAAAAAAAGTGATGATAAGAAGTTAATTATCTTATCATCACTGATTTTGTTGTTAAACTTTCTCATAAACTGTTTTACGTCAATGTATTCTTAATACATCATCTGCTATGTTCCCATTTAAATCACAAAACAATTGATAAACGCCTATTTCATCATCATCATAGGATATTTTCAACTCTATTACTACATTACAATAATCTAATTCTGGCCAATTATATCCTTTTAATGATACACTATGAAGCCAAGTTTCTATCTTGCTTGAATCGTAACTTTAAAAGAGTCGATTAAATTCTTCTGGATGCTCCTTATGGTAGTCATTGAAATAGTCATAAAAATATTTAACAACTTTAGCTTCTATATCATATTTCTGCATAAATTCCTTTAATTCTTTAACGAATATAACTTCACTACCATATTAGTGAGTACCAAATTTTGTGAATTCTATAAATCCATCAACATTTTTATTACCGTAAATTCTAAAATCACCTACACCTTTACTTTTTATTTTTATCTCATAATCGTATGAAACGCCTTTATACTTAAAACCACTAAGCTCTTTTATACCTTCCTGCCCTCGTTACCCTACAATGCCTTTATCCGCAGTATTTTCAAACTTCTCTTGAAGTCCCTTAATCTTCTTTTTGTTTACATCCTTCCATACTTTGTCAGACACATTGTAATCAACATTTCTAGTCCCCTTATTAGAACTACTCGTAAAGTATATTCCTTACGTAAAGAATTAAGTTAAAGTTATCTCACCACTAGATAATGGTGATACAGTTATTCAATTACTTAATGAAAAACCTGCTCCACCTGTTAAAATATTCTTTGTTTCACTTCCTAGATTAGCTATAGCAAATACTTGGTTTGTTGTTAATCCAGCTTCATATGACTGGTAAAATTCCTCTGCATACTCAGTATCATAACATCCTGATGGTTCTTTTCCAGTTATCTTTGATACAAGAACAAAGAAAAAGCTTTATAGGCTCATTGTGACAATAAGTATACAAATTCAAGCTCAATAAATTAGTAAAGCCTGTGATAGGTTTTTGATATAGCAAGCAAATACGATACTATAAAAGTAAAAAAGGAGTTGTATCGTATGATGAATTACGAAACATTAAAAACA
>JANQLB010000023.1 GCA_028280805.1 Tissierellales bacterium | reverse complement strand
GGTGTAATCCATCTAATGAAGCAGCAAACTGTGACTCAGGTGTTTCTCTCGCCTCAAACTCTTCCCATACTGTTATCATCTCATCTTTTTGTTCCTTGGGTAATATACCAAATATCCTTTCTGCAGCCCTTTATTCACGTGATCTCTTATCACAATTCCCAACATCGTCATATAAAAACGTATCTCCTGCATCATTTTCTCTTCTAGATTTATCTACTATATAATTTTGCCTATATATATTCTTAAGCTTGTCCGCTTCAATAATAAATTCTCACTGTCTCTCTAACTTTTCAATATTCAAAAAAACAACTCCTTTTATTATTATTTTGAGAGTATTGCTCTGGGTTTTCAATATTTATACGACACCATATTTCAGACAACGTTTCGTGTTTGCGACGTCTTCGAATTAGACCACAAAGGAATACCTCTTGAAGGAGCTTGATTCACAGTGAGAAGATGTGAGTGTATAATCCCCAAACCCTTACCCTAGTAACCCTTTACGCAAAAACTTTGTTAGATGATGGATTTTTTCTTGTCTCTATAGAAATACCCTGACATTTGTAAGTAATTTGCTTTTCATATCACTTCTCACTAAAAATTATACTCATTTGGCAAGCTTAATTTCATCTTCCATAACATCTGCAAACTTTTGAATTTCATCTCCAAGTGTTTCTGTCCAATCCCAAAAAGTATTATCATTTATATAATCCTGTGGATTTTTTCTAACTTGAACAGCTTTGCTCAAAGTTTTAGGTATAGGACATATTTGCTTTTCCAACGCCCATTCTCCAGCTTTTGTTTTTGGTATAATTTTTCCTGTTTGTAAGGTATATATTCCTCGTGCAATATCCAATAGCCAGCCAACCGAATAAATACTCCTACTGGTATTTACAGCATATTTTCGAATATCTTCATAATGGCGAACTACATCCTCTTTAAGCTGCTCATAAGTTGGCATTGTCAATTTAGCCCTTATATCATTTCCATACAACAACACTCCGTCTGAAATTAGCTCATACATGCTGAAACTGTCAAAATGATATGTGTCAGTAATTCGTTGTCCGCTTGTACACCAATAAACAACTGTCTCTTTAGTCCCATTCATAAAGGTATTCAAAGATATTATCCCACCTTCAAACAATCGAAAAAATTGATTTTCCTGATCCTTTTCAAGTAAACTTTGTCTTAATGAAACTAATGTATTTGCTTGTTTATCTGTGATGGAAGCTTTCGTTAAACATAAAATATCAATATCACTCCATCCAGATTTAAAATCTCCCAATGCTACAGAGCCAAAAAGGTATATAGCCAAAATATTATTACCAAGTATATCAACAATCGCTTCTTTCATTATTTGTATTGAGTTTTTCATATCATTCTTCACCTCTGAAAATATAATAGTATTTTTTTAACAAACATGATTCTTATAACTCTGACCCATATTCATCTTATAACATATGCCCTGAATAAGGGCTAATGCGACTGTCTCGACGGGCTTAGGCTGTGGAATGTGCAAAACGGACGGAAATATATTGTTATAGGATGTATCCGCCGACCCTCAGAGCTATTCTTTAACACATATTGCCATCAGACAGTAAACAGCAATTTATTTAATTCACTTATCGAATTTACAATGTAAGTAGGTTTAACTGACTCCAATTCTTCTATTGTTCCGTATCCATATGAAACTCCAACTGAATCTATATTATTCTTCTGTGCCCCAATTATATCATGTTTTCTATCACCTATCATAATAACATCTTCCAACTTATCTATTTTTAATTTATCTATTACATAACTTATAATTTCTGACTTGCTTGTCCGTGTTCCATCTAAATTACTACCAACTACAATATCAAAATATTCTTTCAACCCAAAATATTCTAGAATACTCTGTGCGAACACTGTCGGCTTTGATGTTGCAATAGCAATTATAAAATCTCTATTTCGTAAATCACTTAACAAATCAGAAATACCTTCATACAATTCATTCTCAAATATACCTTTATCTCTAAAATATTCTCTATAATAATCAATAGCCTGCTTTGCTTTTTGCTCATCAAAAGAATAAAATTCAATGAAAGATTCTTTTAATGGGGGACCAATAAATTTTTCTAATTCAGTTAATGATTCCTCTTTTATATCATTCTTTGCTAGTGCATATTGAACTGATTTGGTTATCCCTACTTTTGGATCAGTAAGAGTTCCATCCAAGTCAAATAAAATGTACCTATACTTCATAACAAATGCCCCTTTCAATTTATTAGTTCTTTTAGATATGGATTAGCTTCAATTTTAATAAGTATATGTCTTTTGATTGTGAAGTCAGTTGCAAATAAAAGAGTCGCATTCTCAGATTTAAATATCCAATCCCTATTTTTGATTTTGGCAAAGTATCTCTGTTTTCTCCAGTTCTTAGGTTTATTTGAATGCCTTCTTTTTGTCCATAACCATAATGATTCGAAAATATATTTATCTAAGGCTTGAAATATCTGTTTTGAACAGACATTTTTATGATAATTACACCATCCTCTGATAATTTGATTAAGCCTTTTGATTAGCAGTTGACCATCTTTCTAAATCTATACCTGCTGTTCTTTTACCTTTGTTTGTTACTATTTTCTTTACTGCTATTAGTTTTGCATAGAATGATTTTGTTAGTAAGTATTGTAATTTCACAACTAGATTCCATCTCTTCTTAGAAACTGCTTTAGCAATCCTTGATTGAAGTTTATTAACTTTTCTTTCTACTATCTTCCAATCTATACTTTTCCACTTGAAAGTGTAGTCTTATAGTCGCCCACTCTTCGCTTTTTGGATTTACCATATTGATAAAATTTCAATCCTATCTTTGCTATAGATAACCATACTAGAAGTCAGCATCCTTTCAGATTGAGACATGTTATCCTCTATTCATTTCATTACAAAATAACCTTCGCTTTTTCTAGCTTTCCTCTACCCACTAAGTATTGTATTTTCCTTATAGAAAACCTACCATGTAAGGAACTTATTGGGCTTACCCAGTTCTACATCTTAGCCAATTCATATTACCTTAGATTCTACCTTATTATGCTTGCAGGATTTTCACATTGTTCCTATAGCTTAGCACCCCACCATTACTAGTTACGCACCTATAGGTAGAGTTGCTCCAAATGGATGGAGTAGTCTGGAGGCTTAGTTTCCTAAGCTTAGACAGCCCAAGATGTGGTGCATTGCCCTCACTCCTTGCTCGGTCTACCAGCATCCTTGCGCAGATGCATTGTTAGTCGACGTGGTGTGTCCCGTGATTCAGAGGCCGCTAGGACGGCGGCCCCTAAAATCAAACTCCTCCAAACCACCTATTTCGGTATAATAGAAAGATTGCGAATCAAACTTACTTTGGATTATACTTATTTTGTTTAGTAATCAACTTTTTGTACGATAAAACTTTCTCTACCAAATCATCATAAGATATTTTTGAAAAGTCTGTTGCATCAACATTAATTATAACATCACCGTATTTAAAATCTCCACAAGCTTGCGCAGCTTTTTCAAACACTTCAAAATTATCAAAAAAGCCATTTGAAACAAGACCTGAATGTCTTTCGCTTGTTTTATCTCTTTCTACAAATCGCTTGTGAATTACTTGGGAATCGCCATCAAATAGAACATTAATAACTTTGTACCCGTATTTTTGCACCATTGGTTGAAATATATCTTCACCGAGTTTTGTAAAATTACTTTCAAAAATCACTGGTTGACTTGTTCCCATAAGCATTTCACAAAAATAAAAAGACAAGTCATAAGCCAGTCCTGCATATATCTTTGATTCAATCCTTATGCTTGTGTCGTAATGAACCTTATCCCAGATTATTTCTTTTAACTTATCTTTGCAAATCAGAGCTATCTGTAATTTTTCTGATAAATAATTTGCAAATCTGGTTTTTCCTACACCGGGCATTCCTGCTATAAGTATCAATACTTTTTCCAAATTAACACCACCTAATAAAAATAATTTTCAGTTTGTATTTTCTAGCTAATCTGCATTACAGATACTCCAAAGCCCAACTTTCACTAACCTCGCAAGGATACTCGGTCTCCTGCATACCATGTCTTCTAACGGTTTCGTATTCCCGACGTTCCTGAACTGGACACTCAGAACCATACTTCAAAGTTGGTGCTCCGCACCCAGTGAAGGAATGTGGTACACACACCCCAAAAACTCACTGCCGTGTGCCCTTGCGTAAAAACAGTGTTAGATGACGTTTCATGCCCCAATAAACAAGTTGAATTATCTAATTTACGTTGTTCAATATGTCTTTAATTTTGTCAGAATACATTTTGTCCAAGTCCTTTTCAAACAGTTCAAAGTTATCAATTGAAGCCGTCTTCTTAATATCCATGGATACAAGAGTTTTATCAATTTTCTCAAAGACTTCATATATATCCTGGCTAATTTGAGTTCCTCCGGCATCACCATTGAGATCAATTTTGATTCCGTCTTTTAAAGTAATGATATAATAAAATTCACCGCTTCTATCGGCAAATGGAATAGTCAATTTCTTTTTCCCATAGATCCCTGTGTCAATACTCACAACATCATTGTAACTATACACTCTTCCTTGTGGCAAAAAGAATGAATGGTTAATAATTCTATCATTTGTTATTACGCAAACATTAAATAGTAATACATAAACCAGCAATATATTGCTGAAAGTAAGTATTGGATAAATCCATTTCTTATTTCGCTTTACAAAGTAACCTGGTTCACGAAAAGCAATTGCATAAAACAGAAATCCAAATTCAAATACAAAGACAAGAGCCAATATAGAAATAGGATATTTAAATATCCACAGAATATAATCCCTAGGTAAAAGTAATTTTTCTTGAAAAAAGCCTAATAGAACAAAGGTTGCTATAATAAAAGCAATGTTAAGTATAAAAAGTATTATACATAAAAAAAGTCGTTTTATGTTCAAAAATCATTCTCCTTTTCAATTAGGGTTAAAAGCTACTCAAGTGAACTACCCACCACTATATCATCTCCAAGAGATTAAAAATCATTCTTGCAGAAAATGTCATCTAACGTCTTCGAACTGGACCCCAGAAGAATACCATCTTGGCGATGCTTGCACCCAGTGAGAAGATGTGGAGCTCATTTCCCTAGGCTTCTTCTTCCCTAGAGCGACCTTGTGCAAACACATTTTTATATGATGATTGCCCATCAGCTTCAAAGCAACGCTATAGATTATTTAACTAAATATTATAAACATTAATGATAATCTTTTATAATTTTTATTATAGCCTTTAATGCAGCCTGATGACCGAATCCATTTATTTGGTTAGCTGTTCCTGTAAAGTATAGATCCGTCTCTGGATTATAAAATGCAAAAGCTCCTGATTGTCCCCAAAATCCTAAAATCTCTTTTATTGGTCTAATAGGAGTCATAATTCGTGGTACCCATAATTTCTCTAATCCTATTCCATAATAAAATTGTCCTGGATACAATACTAGATTCCATTTCTTCAATTCATCAATTAATTTTCTAGAGAAGAAATAATCATTAAAGAAAGCTTTAAGAAAAATCATTACTTCCTTGGCTGTTGACACAATCCCTGCTTCAGCTGTAGCAGAAGTCATAAAATATGGCAAATCAATTTGGTTTGATTTATAATACAATGAAATTGGTGTATTATCATTAATATCATTATATGCATAAGTATCTTGTAAACCTAATGGATTGATAATATATTCTTGAAATATTTCACCGAGATTTTTACCAGTGACCTGCTCGATAATTCGTCCTAATAGTCGATAGTTTGTATCTGAATAATCTGCCTTTCCTTTTTGCCCTGGCATAAATTTAGGTTTAGTCTTTTTGGCAATCCTAATCACTTTTTCGAAAGACCATACCTCATCTTTTCCTTCAAAAAGTGTCTTTCCCGCTTTCCCTCTAACATAATCTGGAACACCTGATGTGTTTGATAAGAGATGTAAAACTGTTATCTCACTTGTATAATCTACCCCTTTTAGTATATGTAAACCACAAAGTATATTGTCATCTATAAATTTTGTTATCTTATCTTCAAAATCAATAAATCCTTTTTCTCTTAATATTAACATAACAGCTGTTACATATAATTTGGTGACACTGGCAATAAAATATCTGTCTCCTTTCTCAATATTTCCAGATGACCCAAGCCAAGAAATAGTGTTTTCTCCGTTCTCAACACATAGAGTTGTACCATAAACATTTTTATTCTTGATAATCTTTTGCGTAATTTGGTTAAAATATTTTTCATTCAAATCTAATTTCATTACATACCTCCATAGTTATCTTAAATTTTTAATTAAACTATATGAATTCTATTTGACCTAAGAGTATCACCCTGAAATGATGGGCAATTTTCATATAACGTTCCGTATTTCCTACGTCACTGAACCGGACCCACAGAGCCCTTCTCCTAGGCGGTGCTTGCACCCGGTGAAGGGATGTGCGTAGCGAACGGAAATATAATGTTAGATGATGTAGTTAATCGTCCCTTTGGCAATGCATTTATTTATGACCAGAAATGCTTACTCTATAAAAGAAGTATCTTATTACCATCTGGATCGACAAAGTTCAGTTCTTTACCTCCCCATGTTGCTGTTGTTGGAGGATCTAAATTTACACTTTTCTCTTTCAGTTCCTTATACGTCTTATCAAGATCATCGCAATCAAAAACAAGATTTACTTTACCTTCACTCGATGGTCCCCATTTACGCTCGTCCCATATAAAAATCACTGGTGCATCCTTAATAAACCCTAAAGAAACACCATCGTAATTCTCATCAAACTCTATGATAGGAATACCTAACTTTTCGTTATAAAACTTAACCAATACTTCTGGTTGATGTGATGAAATATTAATACCACTAAATTCTTTAATCATTTTATTAACCTCCATAATCTAATTTATTTTTCTAACTAGTTCAAAAACAGTAAATCTTTATCCTTCCCATATTACATATGACATACTTTCAACTTTTATATTGAAATGCCACTCCTAATCCAATAACAGGCTTTTAATCACTCAGTTATCAAATGGACAGCTGCTATTGGATACAGGGTTATAACATCTTCACACCATTTAGGCTATCATATACATAGGAATTATTTACTTATATAAGCCTTTAGATTAGATTTTGTTAACCACTTATCTTTGGTTTAGTCCAATACCCAGATTGACTATGTCATCTAACTAAAGCATTCACGACTATATTTTGTCGCTAATACTTCAATATAAGTATGTTATACGACTAATTGTGTCGGTAATACCTTTTTCTATAGTTGTATAATTTTCTTAGATTTTTGTTTAAACATTAACTATTTGTTTTTAATATTCTATCTAAAGGGCTTTCTATTTTTCTCAAATGTGTTTTGCTCACATGCGTATATATTTCTGTAGTTTTTGAACTTGTATGTCCTAATAGTTCTTGAATATATCTAATATCTGTTCCGGCTTCTAATAGGTGTGTTGTAAAAGAATGTCGTAATGTATGTACTGAAACATCTTTTTTTATTTTTGCTTTCTCGCAAACATTCTTAAAATTATTAATATTTTCTACCTTTATCCCATTAGATTATCACTTCAAATTGTCACAGTTTATTTTATGCTTCTTATTTATTTCGTTATATTTACAATATTTCCTCTGAAAATATACAAGTTTTTATTTAGGTTTTCTTTGTTTTAAATTATTTTTCATCAGAAGTAGTTTGTAATAAATATAAAGCCGTGGAATATTCCACGACTTTATTATTTGCTATCTATTGGTTTCATAGTTGGAAATAATATAACGTCTCTTATCGAAGATTGGTTAGTAAATAGCATAACCATTCTATCTATTCCAATGCCCAAACCACCTGTTGGAGGAAGGCCTACTTCAAGGGCATTAATAAAATCATAATCCATCATATGAGCCTCTTCATCCCCAGCTTCTCTTTTCTTAACCTGACTCATAAATCTTTCTTTCTGGTCTATAGGATCATTAAGCTCAGAAAATGCGTTTCCTGCTTCATTACGACAGATAAAAGGCTCAAATCTATGAGTATATCTTGAGTCCTGCGGGTCTTTTTTAGCTAGTGGAGAAATTTCAACCGGATGATGAGTTATAAAAACTGGTTGAATTAATCTATCTTCAACATATTTATCAAAAGCTTCAGCGATAATTTCACCAATTGATTCATTTCCTTTTAAATCAAGTTTTAACTTCTTAGCTTCTTTTTTAGCTTCTTCTATATCAGTAATTTTATCAAAATTAACTCCAGTGTGTTCTGTAACAGCATCTACCATTCTAACTCTTGGCCAAGGGGGAGTTAAATCTATTTCTTCTCCTTGGAAAGTTATTTTTGTAGAGCCTGAAAGCTTGTTTGATACATATGAATATACACCTTCTACTATTTCCATCATATCCTCATAATCTGCATAAGCTTGATAAAGTTCTAACATTGTAAATTCCGGATTATGTGTAGCATCCATGCCCTCGTTTCTAAATACTCTGCTCATTTCATATACTCGGTCAAAGCCTCCCACAATTAATCTTTTTAATGGTAATTCTAAGGCTATTCTTAAATACATTTCAATATCTAAAGCATTATGATGGGTAATAAAAGGTCTAGCAGACGCACCTCCGGCTAACGTTGATAAAACCGGTGTATCTACCTCAATAAAATCTCTATTATCTAAAAACTCTCTAATATATTTAATGATTTTAGACCTGATAACAAAAGTCTTTTTTACATCAGGATTTACAATAAGGTCTACATATCTTTGTCTATATCTTAAATCTGTATCTTTTAACCCATGCCATTTTTCCGGAAGTATTTGTAAAGACTTTGAGAGTAAAGTAATCTCTTTACCTCTAATGGAGATCTCTCCCATTTTAGTTTTGAAAACTTCCCCTTTAATTCCTACTATATCTCCAATATCATAAGTTTTAAGCAGCTTATAAGTCTCTTCTCCTATAATATCCATTTTAACGAATAACTGTATTCTTCCTTCGCTATCCTGAATATCATAAAATCCTACTTTTCCTTGACCTCTCTTAGACATTATCCTACCAGCAACACTTACTTGTTTACCTTCTAATTCATCAAAATTATTGATAATGTATAAACTTTTATGTGATACGTCATACTTCTCAATTTTAAAAGGATCTTTTCCTAAATCTCTTAATTCCTTAAGTTTATTTCTTCTTAAAAGAAGCATTTCATTAAAGTTTCTCTCATCGTTCATCATTAGATCCTCCTTATTACTTTCTAATATCTAATACCTCATATTCTATGATTCCATCTGGCACTTGAACCTCTACAATATCTCCAGCTTTTTTCCCTATCAAAGCTCTACCTACTGGTGATTCATTTGAAATTTTTGACTCATAAGGATCTGCCTCTGCTGAACCTACAATTGTGTATTCTATTTCTTCATTAAATTCTTTATCTTTTACAATTACTTTTGAACCTATGCCTACTGCATCTATTGATATATTTTTTTCGTCAATTATTTTAGCATTTGAAAGCATTTTTTCAAGCTTAGCAATCCTTTCTTCAACTTGAGCCTGTTCATTTTTTGCTTCATCATACTCAGAGTTTTCGCTTATATCTCCAAATGCAAGTGCTTCCTTAATTCTCTGAGCAACTTCTTTTCTTTTTACAGTTTTCAATCCATCTAGCTCATCTTCTAGTTTTTTAAAACCGTTAGGTGTTAATAAGTATTCTTTTTCTGTCAATTTTCCTCTCTCCCTTTCTATAAATTCATATTATTTATTATTTTAATATACACTAAAGCATTATCTGACTCAATATTTACCATCTATTATATGTAAACTATTTTAATTTAGCAACTCTATGTTGTCAAGAGTTTATCTATAGTTAATTCTAATAATTTACATTCAACTTTGTTCTATTACTATTTGCATTTAAGAATACATCACAAGCTTGCTTTATAGTATATGTGCCTGGGTAAATTTTTATTTTTATTAAATTTTTTTTATTTATTGTTTCATTAATACTTTCATATATATGAGAATCTAAATACTTACCAAATTTAATTTTTTCGTTTGTGCATAATAAATCATTAGTATTTTCTAGTAGTATATCACATATAACCATAATATCTCTTCTTAAGCCTCTTATATCATAACTAAGACCTCTACCTACTCCAAAATCAAGTACAATAGCTCTTTTTCTGATTTTATTTATAGCTACATTGGGATTAGAGGATAAATTTAATATGAAGTTATATTTATGAAGGCGATTATTAATGTCATATGTATTATGGATTGAAAGCCCTGTATTAATCAATATCTCGTTGGCAATATCATATGCACACGACTCTTCTAATCCTTGTATTGTTAAATAGTTAACCTCCTTAGCAATTTCTAATGCCAGTTTTTTTGTATCTTTACTTGTATCACCTATTATAAGAAATTCCTGATTTCTAATGTCTTTATCACTTTTTTTACAAATTTCTACTATAATGTGTGCAGCTAGATTAAGTAAAATCTTTCTGCCATTAACCAGTTTCAATTTGCAATTATCTTCTATTTTAATAATATCATTATAATCTAGTAGTAAAATATCGTCTAATATAATTTTATCAACACCTTGTATTTCTATTTTCTGTAAACCCTCAATAAGTCTTTGAATAAATTTATCTTTATTATCTTTTAATTCTAATAGTGATACTCCAATACCATATCCTCTAACATTCTCATCATTTTGTCCTAAAAAACTACATACTATTCTTGGTTTTATTATTGTCTCAAATCTATTAAGGAGTTTATCTGGTATAATCTTATAAAAGCCTTGTTTTAGATATTGTTTATAGTATTCATGTGCCAACACATAAATAAACTTCTTCAATTTCATTCTCCCCCTCATTGCATAGTGTATTAAGTATTATATGAGGAGGATGTGGATGGTATGACTTGTAAAGAAGAAATTTTATGATAAAAAAAGTGTACTTCAATTACACCTTATCTTTCACTTCTTAACTTTTCTAAATATCTTTCTAAAGATTTTATAACATCTTTTTTGCTGTTTATATTGTTTATAGTATTTCTTATCTCAGCAGAATACTTTAAACCCTTTATGTACCAACCAATATGCTTTCTCATTTCTTTAACAGCAATAATTTCTCTTTTAACTTTTGTCATCATATTTAAATGTTTAACTGCCATAATTATACGTTCATCTGGATAAGGAGGTGATAAGTTTATGCCTTCATTTATAAGAGCTAAGCTTCTTTTAAATATCCATGGATTGCCTCTTGCCCCTCTGCCTATCATTACTCCATCACAACCAGTTTCTTCTAGCATTCTTTTACCATCCTGGGGACTTAAAATATCACCATTTCCTATGACCGGTATAGAAACGTTTTCTTTTACTAATTTTATAATATTCCAATTTGCTTTTCCAGAATAATACTGTTCTCTTGTCCTACCATGAACAGCAATAGCCTTAACTCCTTCTCCCTCAGCTATTTTAGCTATTTCTACAGCGTTTATATTATCACTGTCCCACCCTTCTCTTATTTTCACTGTTATAGGTTTTATAGAAGCCTTTACTACCGAATTTAAAATTTTTTTTATTAATTTAGGTTCTTTCATTAATGCACTGCCATCACCGTTTCTTACTATTTTAGGTGCAGGACAGCCCATATTAATATCAATAATATCTATATCATCTCTCAAGTTTAATTTATCATATACTACTTTGGACATAATCTCTGGATCAGAGCCAAATATCTGTAAGGCTGTAGGACGTTCTTTTTGAGAAATTATCATTAAATTTTCAGTCTTTTTGTCATTATAAAATAATCCCTTGGCACTCACCATCTCAGTATAAACCAGTCCAACCTCCATTTCCTTACATATAGTTCTAAATGTTACATCAGTTATTCCTGCCATAGGAGCTAGTGAAATATTGTTGTTAAGTCGTATATTTCCAATATTCATATTTTATATCCTTTCGTATAAATGTAATAAAAAATTTTACTTATTTCTTTCATATATCAATCTTAATCCCTCAAGTGTTAATAATTTATCTACATGAGTAATAGTCTTAGATTCACTAGATATTAGAGTGGATAAACCTCCTGTAGCTATAACATTATCTACATAACATCCCATCTCTTCTTTCATCCTATTTACAACCGCATCAACCATTCCGGCATATCCAAATATTATTCCTGATTGTATGCTGCTTACAGTATCACGACCAATAACATTTTGAGGCTTGACTAATTCAACCTTAGGTAGTTTAGCAGTTCTTTGAGCTAAAGCTTCACTTGATATTTTTATACCGGGAGTTATAATTCCGCCTAAATAATCTCTATTCTCAGTAATAGCACAAAAGGTAGTAGCCGTTCCGAAATCAACAATAATTAAAGGACCTCCATATTTTTCATATCCGGACATAGCATTTACAATTCTATCTGCACCCAGCTCCTTAGGATCGTTTATTTTTATGTTTATACCAGTTTTTATTCCCGGACCTACTATAAAAGGTTTTTTGTTACAGTATTTTATACTCATAGCCTGCAGTGAATACATTAAAGTAGGTACAACTGAAGATATAACTACCGCCTCAACATCTGACAGATTTAGACCATTGTATTTAAACAGTTGGTCAATTATTATACCATATTCATCAGATGCTTTATTTTTATCTGTCGAAATTCTCCAAGAATATTCTAAATTTTTACTACTGTATACGCCTAATACAATATTTGTATTACCTACATCAAATACTAAAATCAATTTAGTCACCTTCTTTTAATTTTTTCTTTATTTTTTTTACAACACACTTACTTTAACAATTTCATTATTCTTTGACAATATATAGATAATTAATATCATGATTTAAAATAATAAGTGAGTACATTTGTAAAACATAATTATAATTCCTAATGAATGAATAGGAACGTTTATTTTAAATCATTTTTTGATATTGGTTATCTCTTTTATCTCTATGGCAGTTATTTTATATCTAAACGTATCCATTTAAACCTCTTACTGAAATTTCTCCTGATATAATTTTCTCAATCTTACCATTTTCATTTTTTACCAAAAGTTCTCCTTCGTCGGTTAAATCGATAGCTGTTGCAAGTTTTTCCCTATCTTTATCAATTATTCTTATTTTCTTTCCTAATAAAATAGATGATTCTTTGCATATTTCTATAGACTTCTTAATGGTATTATCATCGATTAGTTCCAAATATAGCTCTTCAAAATTATTAATTATTCTTGCTGTTAAATCCTTTCTGCTTACTTCTTTATTACACGCACTTTTAAGAGAAGTTGCTTTATCTTTTATCTCTTGCGGAAATTCTTTTTCATCTATATTTGCATTTACTCCTATTCCTATGACGATATAATTAACTTTATTTAATTCTGCACTGATTTCTGTTAGAATTCCACAGACTTTTTTATTGTTTAGTATAATATCATTTGGCCATTTTATGTATGCTTTTATGCCTAATTCACTTATAGACTTACATACTGCTGCTGCTGCAATTTGAGTAATTTTTGAAGCTTCCAAAGGAGATATATTAGGTCTTAAAATCAGTGACATCCATATTCCTTTACTTTTAGGTGAAGTCCAACTTCTTCCGAGTCTTCCCTTACCAGATGTTTGTTCTTCTGCAATAATAACAGCTCCCTCTTCTAAACCATCTGATGCCAATTCTTTCGCTTTAATATTTGTAGATTCTATTGAAGTATAATATATAATTTTAAATTCGATTTTTTTTGTTTTTAAATATCTTTTTATCTCCTGATGTGTAAGTAAATCTGGTGTACTAGTAAGGCGATAACCTTTTCTAGATACTGATTCTATTACATATCCTTTCTCTTTAAGACTATTGATATTTTTCCAAATAGCTGCACGACTCACATTAAACATTTCACTAATTCTTTGTCCAGATACGAAATTATCTTGACTATCTCTTAAAATATCTATTATCTTATCTTTCATTATTTTTTCCTCCTATATTTGATACTTTATTATGTATATCATACTGCTTTGTTTTTACTTTTGCAAATTATTTATAGTATTAACTATAAAGGGTAGACGAGTTAACTCATCTACCCTTTATAAATATTAAATTATTTTATATATTATTTATTGAAAAAATTGGAGCAATATTCCTGCTGCAACAGCTGAGCCAATTACTCCTGCAACGTTTGGTCCCATGGCATGCATCAGAAGGAAATTTGAAGGATTTTCCTGCTGACCAACTTTCTGAACAACTCTTGCTGCCATAGGCACAGCAGAAACTCCTGCCGCTCCGATAAGCGGATTAATTTTTCCGCCGCTGGCTTTATACATTATGTTACCAAATATTACACCGGTAGCAGTTCCAATTGCAAATGCAACTAAACCTAATACAATTATTTTTAAAGTTTCAGGAGATAAAAAACTTTCTGCTGAAGCTGTAGCACCGACTGTTATACCTAAAAAGATTGTTACTGCATTAGTAAGTGCGTTTTGTATCGTATTTGAAAGCCTTTCAACGACTCCACATTCTTTAACTAGATTTCCAAACATTAATAATCCTATAAGCGGAGCAGCTGATGGTAGAAGCAATATACAGAAAACAGCAACTACAATTGGAAAAATAATCTTCTCCCTTTTTGAAACAGGTCTTAGCTGTTTCATTTTTACTTTTCTCTGTTTTTCCGTAGTTAGAAGTTTCATGATTGGTGGTTGAATTATTGGAACTAATGCCATATATGAATAAGCTGCTACAGCTACAGGTCCTAGTAAATCACTTGCTAACTGCGAAGTTAAGAATAATGCCGTAGGACCGTCAGCTCCACCTATAATACCTATAGAAGCAGCTTCTGGTCCAGTGAAACCCATTAAAATTGCACCAATAAAAGTAAAAAAGATACCAAATTGTGCTGCCGCTCCTAATAAAACACTTTTTGGGTTCGCTATAAGAGGACCAAAATCTGTCATAGCTCCTACTCCTAAAAATATAATTGGTGGATAAATGCCTAGCTTAGTACCTTGGTATAAATAGTATAAAAGTCCTCCATTTTGTGTCGTTGTATATACCATCTCGCCTAACTCTTCGTTAAATACCCATTCTTTAACTGGCTCAGCCATCAATCCTCCCAAAGGTAAATTAACTAACAGCATACCGAAGGCTATTGGAACCAGTAATAACGGTTCAAATTCCTTCTTTATTGCTAGATAGAGAAGGGCAAAGGCTATAATTATCATTATAATAGGACTCTGAAAAATACTATCTGTATTTATCAGCGATGGAAAGCCGGTGCTTGTCCAAAACTCCTGAAGTATATCCATTTATGTTACCTCTCTTTCCAAGTTTGTTTTATCTATTCTAAAGAAATTAGTGCATCTCCAGCATCAACTGCTGCACCACTTGTAGTATTAACAGCTGCAATTTTTCCGGCTCTAGGAGCTACTATCTCATTTTCCATTTTCATAGCTTCTAATACAAGTAATACTTGTCCTTCTTGTACTTCATCTCCTTGACTAACCTTTATATCTAATATAGTACCGGGCATTGGAGCTTCAACAGTTTCTGCTCCTTGAGGTACTGGTTTAGGTGTCTCTGCCTTTTTAGGTTCTGCTTTCTGTACTGGTGCAGCAGTTGTAACAGGTGGAACAGGTTTTGAAACAGGAGCTGTTGTAGGCTTAACAATTTGAGGACTAGCTGTATCCATAGAACCTCCCATATCTTCAACTTCAACTTCATATGACTTTCCATTAACAGTAATTTTATATTTTTTCATGTTATTGCCTCCCTAAATTAAAATTAATTCATTTGTTCTAGTCTTCCAACTCTTGACCAAATGGAAGAACTTTGATTAATTCGAGTTATTTTTCTTATTCTTATATCAGAAGCAGGTCTTGATAAACTAGCAGCTAAAGCTGCTGTAATAACTGCAACTATTTCCTCATCATCATTATTCTGTTTTACAGGTATATATTCTTTTGTAGCTGTAGCTTCGTTTAGTGTTTCTGTTTTTGCTTTATTAATTTTACCTTTCTTATCTTTATATAAAAACACTTTAAATCCGTGAAGAATAAAGTTTATTGCTAAAAGTATAAAAAACACTATAACCATACTTAAACCTGTAACCATTAGTGCTTGACCTATAGTAATTTTATCACCTAACAACTATATCACCTCTTTTGTTAGTTACCATTAGCTTTATAATGGCATATTCCCATGCTTTTTAGCTGGTCGGCTCTCGCGTTTAGTTGCCAGCATATCAAAAGCACTTATTAGTCTTTGTCTAGTAATCATTGGCTCAATAACATCATCAACATAACCTCTAGAAGCTGCTACATAAGGATTTGCTACTGTATCTCTATATTCTGTAATTTTTTCTGATCTTGTAGCAAGCGGGTCATTTGAGCCTTGAATATCATTCTTGAAAATTATGTTAGCAGCTCCCTCTGGACCCATAACTGCAATTTCTGCTGTCGGCCATGCCAATACAACATCGGCTTTAAGATGTCTACTACACATTGCTATATATGCTCCTCCATATGCTTTTCTTAGTATTACTGTTACCTTAGGAACTGTAGCCTCAGAATAAGCATAAAGCATCTTAGCGCCATGTCTTATTATACCTCCGTATTCTTGACTAACTCCTGGTAAGAATCCCGGGACGTCAACTAATGATAACAATGGTATATTAAAAGCATTACATGTTCTAATAAATCTTGCAGCTTTATCAGAAGCATTAATATCTAAACATCCCGCTAAAATTTTAGGTTGATTTCCAATAACACCTATAGGCTGTCCATTTAACCTTATAAAGCCAGTTATAATATTTTGAGCAAAATATGGCTGAACTTCATAAAAATCTTGGTTGTCAGCTATTTCAGTTATAACTTCTTTCATATTATACGGCTTATTAGCATTAGCAGGTATTATATCGTTAAGCCTTTCACTTAATCTATTCATAGTATCTTCTGATTGATATATAGGTGCATCTTCTAAATTGTTTGAAGGTAAAAAACTTAATAATCTTTTAATATCTTCAATACATTCATCTTCATTATTACTAATAAAGTGAGCTACACCACTAACTTTATTATGAGTCATTGCTCCACCAAGTTCTTCTTTTGAAACTTCTTCTCCCGTAACTGTTTTTATAACAGCAGGACCGGTTATAAACATATTACTTGTCTGATTTACCATGAATATAAAGTCAGTTAATGCAGGGGAATAAACTGCTCCACCAGCACATGGACCCATAATTACTGATATTTGCGGAACAACTCCGGAAGCAATTGTATTATTATAAAAAATATTCCCATATCCGGATAAAGCATCTACACCCTCTTGTATCCTTGCTCCACCTGAATCATTAATTCCAATTATAGGAGCTCCAACCTTCATAGCCATCTCTTGTGCCTTACATATTTTAGCTGCGTGCATTTCACCAAGAGAACCACCTATTACAGTAAAGTCTTGAGCAAAAACATATACTAATCTTCCGTCTACAGTACCATATCCAGTAACAACACCTTCTCCCGGTGCTTCTTTATTCTCCATACCAAAATTAGTACATCTATGCTTAACAAACGCATCCATCTCCACAAAACTGCCTTCATCTAATAGTGAAAGTATTCTTTCTCTTGCTGTCTTTTTTCCACTTGCATGTTGTTTTTCAATTCTTTTAGCTCCTCCGCCTAGTTTAATCTGCTCTTTAGCTTGACGGAGTTGTTCAATCTTGGAATTTGTCATTACTTCTCCTCCCTAATTATCTAAATTGTTAATCTCTTTGACAAAGTTCTATAAGAACGCCATTAGTACTTTTAGGATGTGCAAAAGCAATCTTAGCTCCACCAGCACCATATCTAGGACTTTCATCAATCATTCTAATTCCTTTTTCCTTCATTTCTTTAATAGCTTTTTCAACATCATCTACCCTATATGCAATATGCTGTACTCCTTCACCTTTTTTCTCTATATATCTTGCTATAGGACCTTCTTTATCTGTTGACTCTAACAGCTCAATCTTTGTATCCCCTATTGGAAGGAATGCAACCTTAACCTTTTGCTCTTCTACTATCTCAGTTCCAGCTAAATCCATGCCTAATACATCTTGATAAAATTTTAAAGTTTCTTCTAAGTCTTTAACAGCAATTCCTATGTGGTCAATCTTTTTTACCATTATTATTGTTCCTCCTTTATCTAATAATACATTTTCCTATTAATTATTAATCTACAGACATCTAAATTTTCAACTTACTTTATTTAAGAAAAATCTGTATATACTTTTTCATGTATATTTTTATTTTGAATTTAAATGTCTATAATTCCTTAATAGAATTAAAAACTCTATCCTTCGCTGTATATGGATCTAAGACTTTTATAGCTACCTCATGTGCTATGTCATCTAACATACCGATAGATTCATTTTTTTTCAAAATAAGATTAATTATATCTTCTTCTACCAGTTTAATTATTTCTGTTTTAGCATTATTTTTTCTTCTTTCATAAAGTTCATTTGATTCTTCTAAATAGTTCATTTGGTTCTTTATTTCATCTACTAATTTATCAATTCCTTCGTTTTTGATTGCAGTAACTTGCAGAACTGGTGGTCTTCTCTCCATATTATCACTCATATCAAGCATCATTTTTATCTCAGTAGCAGTTTTTGATGCACCCATTAAGTCACTTTTATTAATTGCAAAAATATCTCCTATTTCCATTACACCAGCCTTAATTGCTTGAATATCATCTCCTAAGCCAGGAACCATAACCATAATAACAGTGTCAGCAGTCTTAACTATATCTACCTCTGATTGTCCGACTCCTACTGTTTCAATAAATATATAATCACAACCAAATATGTCAAGGAGCTTAACAGCACCCTGAGTTGCCTTTGACAAGCCGCCTAAATATCCTCTGGTTCCCATACTTCTTATGAATACTTCTTTATCTAGAGAAAGGTCATTCATTCTAATCCTATCTCCTAATATAGAACCTCCACTAAAAGGACTTGTAGGATCAATGGCAATAATACCAATTTTTTTATCTTCTTTTCTTAATGCTTTAGCTAATCTATCAGTTAATGTACTTTTCCCTCCACCAGGAGGTCCTGTTATTCCTATGATATGAGCATTACCTGTATGATTGTAAAGCTTTTTTATTATATCTATTGCTTCTTTATCATTATTTTCTACCATGGAAATAAGTTTAGCACATCCACGTTTATCACCATTTAATAATTTTTCTTCTAGTTGCAAAAAAAGCACCACCTAAGAATTTGTTATTTTCTCTTTACATTGTTCTTGATAAATTCAATTACATCTGTGGTAGCTGTTCCAGGCGTAAATATTTCTTTAACCCCTGCTTCTTTTAATCCAGGAATATCATCTTCTGGTATAACTCCTCCACCTACTATTAAAATATCTTCTGCTCCTTCATCTTTTAAAATCTGAACAACCTTAGGGAACAAATGATTGTGAGCTCCTGACAATATACTCATAGCTACAACGTCAACATCTTCTTGTATAGCTGCTGCTACTATTTGCTGAGGTGTTTGTCGTAATCCTGTATATATTACTTCCATACCAGCATCTCTTAACGCTCTAGCTACTACTTTAGCACCTCTATCATGACCATCTAGGCCCGGTTTAGCAACTAAAACTCTAATAGGTCTATCCACTTAATTTTCCTCCCTTGCTCAATTTTATATCCAATTTATTTATCTATAATCTAACTGACTGCTCATATTCTCCAAATATTTCTCTCATTACTCCGCATATTTCACCTAAAGTAGCATAAGCCTTAACTGCATCTAAAATGTAAGGCATAACATTCTCATCTGATGAGCATGCTTTTCCTAAATTTTCAAGTTTTTCCATAACAGCATTATTATCTCTTTTTGCTCTCAAGTCGTCTAGCTTTTTCTTTTGAAGATTCTCAACGGCAGGGTCAACTTTAAGCAGATCTGAAGGAGGTTCTTCTTCAATCTTATATTTATTAACCCCTACTACTATTCTCTTATCACCTTCAACTTCTTTTTGATGAATATAAGCAGAATCCATTATTTCTTGCTGTATATACCCAATATCTATAGCTCTTGGAGCTCCACCAAGCTCATCTATTTTATTTATATATTTCATTGCTTCTTGTTCAATTTCATTAGTTTTAGCCTCTATATAATAAGAACCGGCTAATGGGTCAACTGTATTAGTAACTCCACTTTCATGAGCTACAATTTGCTGTGTTCTAAGTGCAATTCTTACAGAATCTTCAGTAGGGAGTGCTAATGCTTCATCTTTTGAGTTAGTGTGAAGTGACTGTGTACCTCCTAATACAGCAGCTAAAGTTTGTATAGCAACACGTACAATGTTGTTATCAGGTTGTTGTGCAGTTAAGGTTGATCCTCCTGTCTGAGTATGGAACTTAAGTCTCATTGATGCTTCACTTTTAGCTTTAAACCTTTCTTTCATGATTTTTGCCCAAAGTCTTCTAGCTGCTCTAAATTTTGCCACCTCTTCCAGTAGATCATTATGGGCATTAAAAAAGAATGAAAGCCTAGGTGCAAAAGCATCTACATCCAATCCTGTTTTAATGGCAGCATCAACATACGCAATACCGTCTGCAAGAGTAAATCCTACTTCTTGTGCAGCTGTTGAACCTGCTTCTCTTATATGATATCCTGAAATACTTATTGTGTTCCATTTAGGAACATGTTTTGAACAATAGTCAAAAATATCTGTAATAAGCCTCATTGACGGCTCTGTAGGGAATATATACGTACCCCTTGCTATATACTCTTTTAATATATCATTTTGTATAGTTCCTCTTAGTTTATCTGATGAAACTCCTTGTTTTTCACCTACAGCTATATACATTGCCAATAAAACTGATGCCGGTGCATTAATTGTCATAGATGTACTAACCTTATCAAGAGGTATTCCGTCAAATAAAATCTCCATATCTGCTAAAGAGTCAATTGCAACTCCTACCTTTCCAACCTCTCCTGCTGATAGATCATGATCTGAATCATATCCAATCTGAGTTGGTAAGTCAAAGGCAACAGATAATCCTTTTGATCCCTGCTCAATCAAATATTTATACCTTTTATTTGATTCCTCAGCAGTTGCAAATCCAGCATACATCCTCATAGTCCATAATCTACCTCTATACATAGTAGGCTGTGCACCACGAGTATAAGGGTATTTACCTGGATATCCTAAATCTTCTTTGTAATCAATGTCTTCAATATCTTCTGGAGTATATAATCTATCTATTTCATCTCCAGACCCAGTTTTAAATTCTTCTAATCGTTCGGGATATTTTTCTAAAGTTTTATTAACAACTTTTTCTTCCCAATCCTTTTTAGATTTTTTTATCTGGTCTAGCTTTTCTTTATCATACATGTTTTAGCCTCCTTATTTTAAAAATAGACCAAATTGCTGAAAATTACATAGTAACATTATAATTTAATTGTATATACAGAAATTTTACACCTTCTTAAAAATTATCTAATCATATAACTGTAAAATACTATATATACATAGAATAATATGTTTGGTGAATATATTAATAATATTGAATGGGAAAACATTTGCTTTATTCTGTTTAGTAACATTTTATATTATCCTATTTACATTCAAATATAGAGTATTACATAATTCGATTTTTTGCAATATTTATTTCATTTTTTTTATAATTCATTTATTTAAAATTTATTCTATACTCTAAATATTAACCCTCTAACAATTATAAAAAAATCACTTTTTTTGTCAACAATTCTTAATAGATTATAATATCCAATATTTCTATGAATATGTAAATTTTAAACGGGAAAACGACTGCTATAACTATATAACAGTCGTTTAAAAATATAATGTTTAAAATAAACCTTCGATTTTGCCGTTAGAGTCAATATCCATTTTGTTAGCAGCCGGTATCTTTGGTAATCCGGGCATAGTCATAATATCTCCGCTTAATGCAACTATAAAACCCGCACCTGATGATACTTTTAAATCTCTTATGGTTACAGTAAAGTCTGACGGTCTTCCCAATAAAGAAGGATCATCAGATAAAGAATATTGAGTTTTAGCCATACATATTGGCATATTATCTAAACCTAGTTTTTGTAATTTTTTAATCTCTCTTTCTGCTTTTTTACTAAATTCAACTTCATTTCCACCATATACTTCTTTAACAATAGTTCTTATTTTGTCATGAATAGAGTCATTAACTTCGTATAAAGCTTTGTAATTAGACTTCTTTTGCTCTGCTGCTTCTACTACTTTCTCAGCTAATAGAATACCGCCTTGTCCACCTTTTTCCCAAATTTCAGACAGCACTGCTTCTGCTCCTAATGTTTCACATTTTTCTTTAACCATATTTAATTCAGCTTGAGTATCTGTAGGAAATTTGTTAATAGCTACTACTACAGGTACACCAAATTTTTGGACATTTTCAATATGTTTTTCTAAGTTTGTAAAACCGGCTTCTAATGCCTTTATATTTTCGTTACTTAACTCATTTTTAGATACTCCGCCATGCATTTTTAAAGCTCTTACCGTTGCTACAATAACAGTAACCGCAGGCTTAAATTCAGCAAACCTGCTTACGATGTTAAAAAATTTCTCAGCACCTAAATCTGCTCCAAAACCAGCCTCTGTAACCACATAATCAGCAAGTTTTAATCCAAATTTGGTCGCAATCACGCTATTTGTACCATGAGCAATGTTTGCAAAAGGTCCTCCGTGGATTATTGCCGGAGTATTCTCTAACGTCTGTACAAGATTTGGTTTTATTGCATCTTTCATAAGTATTGTAATAGCACCTGTTGCTTCTAAGTCATCAGTAGTTACAGGATTACCATCATAGGTATAAGCTACTATCATCTTTCCTAATCTTTGTTTTAAGTCTTCTAAGTCTTTAGCAAGGCACAATATAGCCATCACCTCTGAAGCAACAGTTATGTCAAATCCATCTTGACGCGTTACTCCATCAGATGATTTTCCAAGTCCAATAACAATATTTCTTAATGCTCTGTCATTCATGTCTAAGACCCTTTTCCACACAATCTTTCCGGGATCTATATTTAGCTCATTTCCCTTATGGATATGATTATCCAGTAAAGCTGCTAATAAGTTATGAGCTGTAGTTATAGCATGTATATCACCAGTAAAATGCAGGTTTATATCCTCCATTGGAACTACCTGAGAATATCCGCCGCCTGCTGCACCTCCTTTAATACCAAAGCTAGGACCTAGTGAAGGCTCTCTTAAAGTTGTCATTGTCTTTTTACCAATTTTATTTAATGCCATACTTAATCCAACATTGGTAGTAGTTTTACCTTCTCCTGCTGCTGTAGGATTTATGGCTGTTACTAAAACTAATTTACCATCTTTATTATCTTTAATTCGATTCCAAATATCTAATGAAATTTTCGCTTTATAATTCCCATAAAGCTCTAATTCTTCTTCTTTGATCCCAATATTTTCTGCTATTTGTCTAATGTGAAGCATTTTAGATTCTTGAGCTATCTGAATATCAGTTTTCAAAATAAAACCTCCTTATTCTCTTTAGTTAAAAGTTTTTAAATTATAACTTCTTTAAGAAATCATCAACTTTTATTATATATCTGGTATGCTTACCTTCACCTATCTTTTTTTCTTCATCATAAGCTTCAACATCAAAGTATAATTTTTTTCCATCAATTTTAACTAACTTTGATATAGCTTTAACTTTCATTCCGACAGGCGTTGCTCCTATATGCTTAATGTCCACATGAATACCTACTGTTGCATACCCTTCTAAAAGATGTTCATCGACTGCCCTTAATGCACTGTTCTCCATTAGCCCAATCATCATAGGTGTAGCATAAACTCTTATATTTCCACTACCAAATTTAACTGCTGTATCATCTTCAGTTACAATTCTTTCAGCACTTGCGTTCATACCTTCTTTTAGATTAAACTCCAAAATATCACCCCTTTAAACATATTTTAAAATCATTGTTATTATAACATATTTAAAAGAGATTTATTAAGATTTATAATAAATAAAACCAACTTAAATTTAAGCTGGTTTTATTTTTATATCTAAATGTTTATTTTACTCTTCATTACTATCATCTTTATTATCAAAATCAACAACATCTACTTCAGGCAGTTTGTCTATATCTAAGCTGTTTTTATCAGTATTGTCCTCATTTAGAAAAACAGCTTCAAACTCATTTGCATCTAGTGTTTCTTTTTTAAGTAATGCTTTAGCAACCCTGTTAAGTTTGTCTATATTATCACTTAATAGCTTTTCAGCTCTCTGATAAGCTTCACTAATGATTCTTCTCACTTCTTTATCTATTTCGGCTGCTATTTCCTCACTATAGTTTCTGCTTCTTCCAATATTTCTTCCTATAAATACTTCATTATCATCTTCTCCATAAGTCATAGGTCCTAGCTTCTCACTCATTCCGTAATGGGTTACCATACTTCTGGCCATTTTAGTAGCTCTTTCAATGTCATCAGAAGCTCCTGTACTTATATCATCTAAAACTAACTTTTCAGCTATTCTTCCTCCTAACAGCATAACAATATGCTCTTCCATTAATATTTTAGACAAATAGCTTCTATCTTCTTGAGGCAGATGCATAGTAAATCCTCCAGCCCCACCTCTTGGCATTATTGTAACCATATGAACCGGATCAGCATTTGGTAATAATCTTGTTACTACTGCGTGACCTGCTTCATGATAAGCTGTAATCTTATTTTCCTTTTCACTTCTAACTTTACTTCTTTTTTCAGGTCCTGCTACAACTTTTGTAATAGCTTCTTCAATTAATCTCATAGGTATCTTTTTTAAGTCCTCTCTAGCAGATAACAGAGCAGCTTCATTTAATACATTTTCCAAATCTGCCGGGGTAAACCCTATAGTTCTTTTAGCTATTACTTTTAAATCAATGTCATCATCTAAAGGTTTCTCTCTCGTATGAACTTTTAATATTTCTTCTCTACCCTTTATATCTGGTATTCCAACGTGTACTTGTCTGTCAAATCTTCCCGGTCTTAATAAAGCGGGGTCCAATATATCTGGTCTGTTAGTAGCTGCAATGATAATTATACCTTCATTTTCACTAAAACCATCCATTTCTACTAAAAGTTGATTTAATGTTTGTTCTCTTTCGTCGTGACCTCCGCCAAGTCCTGCTCCTCTTCTTCTTCCAACAGCATCTATCTCATCTATAAATACGATACATGGTGAACTTTTCTTAGCATTTTCAAATAAATCTCTAACTCTTGAAGCACCGACACCTACAAACATTTCTACAAAGTCTGAACCACTTATACTAAAGAACGGAACTCCAGCTTCACCGGCCACAGCTTTTGAAAGATATGTTTTACCAGTACCTGGAGGTCCTACCATAAGTACTCCTTTTGG
Source organism: Tissierellales bacterium (assembly GCA_028280805.1). Classification (GTDB taxonomy): domain Bacteria; phylum Bacillota; class Clostridia; order Tissierellales; family VENL01; genus JANQLB01. The sequence continues at coordinate 82,581 of JANQLB010000023.1, read as the reverse complement.
TATTCTTGCTCCAAGTTCAATGAACTTTCTAGGACTTTTAAGAAAATCTACTATCTCTACCAATTCTTCTTTTTCTTCCTCAAAGCTTGCTACATCTTCAAAAGTAATTTTCTTTGCACTTTCATCTTTATGAAGCTTAGCCTTGCTTTTCCCAAATGACATTACACGATTACCGCCACCTTGAGATTGCTGCATAAAAACAAACCAAAATACTACAAAAATAAGAATAATAAATATAGTAGGTAACATTTGCAAATACCACGGTGTTTCCGGAACAGGTTCTCCTATAACTCTGATTTGTCCCTCTTCTACCAATGGGTCTATATGTTTAGAAACATCAAATTGTTTAGGTAAGTACAAATCAAACTCGGTTCCATCTTTAAATGTTCCTCTAACATTATTATCTACAAAAGTTACAGTTTCAACATTATTATTTTTAACTTCTTCAACAAATTGGGTATAGTCTATTTCGATGGGTTTTTCAACATCTCTTCCCATAAATTCAACAACTAACAATATTACTATAAAAATTAATAAATAGAAGCTTATACCCCTAAAAAACCTTCTCAATTATAGTCCTCCTCCCAAATGCAAATCATATACTCATATCAATATATTTTAACATATAAGACCTAAAAAAACAATATTTTAACCTAAGGTGTCTTTTTGTATATATCTTCCTTCAATACAGATATAAACGGCAAATTTCTATATTTTTCAGCATAGTCCAGTCCATATCCAACTACAAATTTATCCGGTATAGTAAAACCAAGATAGTCTGGTTTAACCTGTGATTTTCTTCTTTCAGGCTTATCCAACAGGGTACATATCTTAATGCTTTTAGAACCTCTTGATTTTAAGTTATTAATCAAGTAGCTTAAAGTCAATCCAGTATCTATAATATCTTCTATTATAAGTATGTGTTTACCTTCTATATTTTCCTCTAAATCTTTAATTATTCTAACTACACCTGAAGATTGTGTAGAATTTCCATAGCTCGATACTGCCATAAAATCTAATGTTAAGGGTAAATCTATCTCTTTACATAAATCAGACATAAAAATAAACGAACCTTTTAATATACATATAAGCATCAAATCTTTGTCTTTATAATCTTCTGTAATCTTTTTTCCAAGTTCTTTAACTTTATTATGTATTTGCTCTTTTGTAAATAATACTTCTTTCATATCTTGATGCATATTGTCTTACCTCCAAGCTTATTTCCATATCAGTTTTATTATTATATTACTGATATTTAATTATTAAAATTTTCTTTGTATTTCCAGTAACTTTATATTTATTGTTAATTCTATATCCCACTACCCATAAAATTTCCTCATCATCAACTATAAGTGGAATTTTATCTCTCTCATCCCGTGATATTTTTTCATCAATAAAGAAATCCTTAATCTTCTTTTTACCTTCCATACCTAGAGGATTAAAGGTATCACCTGCTTTCCTGTTTCTTACAATTAAACTACCCTTAATTTTATCATAATCAAACAATTTAATAAACCTTGAATTTGATATTATATCTTTTTCTTCAACTATATCAATTACTATTTCTTTATTTAATTGCTGTATATAGGTACTTCCCACCTTATTAAGCTTCACTTCAAAATCTAAATTTACTTTACTGTTTAGTTGTCTTTCAATTATTAAATTATCATAGCTTAATTTTACTCTAACATTATTACTAATGTCTATACTCTTTCCTGTATTTTTTGTAATACTTAAGTTAATTATAGAAAGAATATGCTTTTCTTCAATACCTTTTAAGTTTCCTAATATTTTTTCTATACTATACCTTAATATCCTTGATTTTATAGAGGAATGTAGTTTTAATAATTGATTGTTACTAAGCACCAGCTTATCTCTTTTATGTTCAATTTTTATTCTTTTGAAAGCTTGTTGAACGTATATATTTAGAAAATCATTGTCACTTTGTACTAATCTTGAGGTCCTATTTAGTGTATCAATAATTGCTCGGTTAAAATTTTCCTGTATATATGGAATTAACTCCAGTCTTATTTTATTTCTACCATAAATAGCTTCAAAATTAGTTTTATCTACTCTGGGATTTAACTTTTTACCTAAACAGTATTTTTCAATTTCTTCTCTATCAATGTCTAATAAGGGTCTTATTATATCTTTATTATAATATTCCATTCCCTTTAATCCATCTAAGCCAGTCCCTCTTAAAAACCTCATAATAACAGTTTCTGCTTGGTCATTTTTATTATGTGCTACTGCAATTTTACCCCCACCAATTTCTAAAAGGAGCTTTCTAAAGTATTTATATCTTATTTCTCTTCCAGCCTCCTCAGAAGAAAGCTTATGTTTTTTAGCATATTCATCCATATTTACCTTGGTAGAAAAAAAGGGTATATTAAGTTTAGAGCAGTGCCTCCTGACATATTGTTCATCACCATCTGCATCCTCACCTCTAATACCATGATTTACATGAGCAGCAAAAAGATTATAAGAAAAAGCTTTTTGATTATCCTTTAAAATGTATAGTAGAGCCATAGAGTCTGCACCTCCTGATACTCCAACTAAAATATTGTCATTTTCATCTATCAGTTTATGCTCTATGATTGTTCCTTTTACTTTACTATTCATTGTATCACCTAAATCTAAGTTGATTATTTTCTAATACTACATAAAATTATTTTCTACAAACATGAATCTTTACCCTTTATTTATTAAAAAATATTTAATCCATAAATTATTACGAACAAAAAAATACAAAGGCTTAAAATGAAAAATACATTAATAACGTCAAAATTTCCTGTTTTTTTGCTTGGTGCATTTAATGCTACTATTAGCTTGTTTAATTGATGTATAAACGCATCTATGCTTTCATATTTGGCGTTAATACCTATTATTAGTATCTTTTTAAATCTACAGTCAATGTTTAATCTTTTAATTCGTTTTATAATATCAGATATATTTTCAAACAATGGATTAGACTCTCTTCTAAATAAAAGTGAAATCATAATCATTGTAATTCCAAATATAGTTGACTCAATAGAATTATATTTTATTTTTACTCCCCATGATAAAATGTTATAAGCCGGTGTATATTCTTTTATACCCCATTCATTATTAGTTACTCCTCCAAAGTCAACAAAAACAATTCTGTGACTAACCTTATCTATCAAAATATTCTCTAATTTTATATCTGTATATGTATAACCCTTATCCCTGATTTTTCTTAAATTTTTTAAAAGAACTATTCCGATTCCTGTAATCTCTCTAGGGGATAGATTTTTTTTTCCTATAATTTCTTTCAAATTATTTCCTTCTATTAACTCCATTACAAAAAAATAAAGGGTAGTACCTCTTTTTTTATGGTAATAATCATCTAATTCATATACCCTAGGCACACCATCTAAAACACTTAGTTCTTTCATAATATTAAATTCTCTTGTGATAGAGGTTACATCATGGCTGATTTTAATAGCTTTAATATTACCTTTACTATCTTTAGCCTTATATATTTCTCCTATTCCGCCTGAACCGATTTTCTCTAATATTTCATATTTATTTTTATTCCATTTGCCCAAAATATTGTTTATACCTTTTAACATTATACTACCCTCTCTACAAAACTGTAAGAATTATGTAAACATTTTTTTAACAGTAAATCCTTATACAATATTATCTTTTAGTATTGGATTTTCTGTAAATTCTCCCTTATTTTCCAGCTCAAATTCATTTTTTTCATTTAACAGGACTTTAGAAGCATATTGCAAAGCAGAAGCTGTAGGAGTAGTTCCGCCAATTTTAATTTTCTGCAAACCCATTTCTAGCTCTATCAAATCTTGTGTGAAATCACATAAAATACTATAATGCTCTCCATTTTTCCCGGGGAATCCTATTACGCAAATTTCAGTCTTGCCTTTTCTAGCCTTCATAACTCTCAGTAGATTAATAATACTGTTTTTAGCAATATTTATTTTTTTAGCCATACTTCCGCTACAGTCTATTAAAATACAGCACTTTACCTCAGCCTCTTCTCCAAACCTATCAATAACCTTTGTTATTTTTTTTCTGGTTTCAGGATGAGCATGATTTAAATCTGTACCTAAAATTTCCTTTAGTTCTTTATTTACTGCATGTTCAATAGTTTTATATATAGAACGCTGGGTTACTAACTCCATAGTTACAGATAAGTTAATAACATCTGTAACTTCACTTACTCCGCCTCCCGCTGTTGATATATTTTCAATTTCAGCTATTGGTTGTTCGAGTTCATTTCCTTCAATTATGCCTATAGTACTAATTGTTATCCCTTTTTTATGAATTTCTTCTGCCGTTACCACTGGATCTATGCCAACATTAGATTTTCCATCTGTTGCTAATATTATCTGTTTAAACTGAACATTTTTGTCCATAATATCCCTCCTTGTATATGCTAGATTATTACCAATATTATGGATTATATTCAAATTAAGAAAGGACTCCAAAAGAGCCCCTATCTTTTCTTCCAAATCTTAGTGACTAATACGGTCATATCATCTTTTTTATTATCTCCTAATACTTTATTAGACTCTTTTATAATATTATCAGCTATAGTTTGAGGATTAAAACTATCTATTCCAGATATAATATCTGCCATCCACTTTTCCTTGTCTTGCTCTTCACAATTGGCATCTAAAACTCCATCTGACATCATAATAATAAGATCTCCATCTTTAATATCTTCTTCAAAAACCTGAAAATCTATATCTTTTAATATTCCCACAGGCAGAGATTGAGAGTTAATTATTCTGACCTCACTTTTTCTCTTAATAAACGTTGGAGCAGAACCGATTTTTATGAACTGACTTGTACCTGTATAAAGGTCCATAATTGACATATCAATGGTAGCAAAGATTTCATCTGTAGATTTTAACACTAAAATTGAGTTAATAGTTCTTAATGCTAATTCTTTATCGAATCCAGCCTCTAAGAACTTTTCAAGTAAAGAAATTGTAATATCACTCTCCTGATTTGCTTTTTGCCCTACTCCCATACCATCACTTAGTGCCACATAATAATTATTTGACCTTTCACCAAAAGTATAATTATCTCCTGAGATATAATTAAATGATTTAACTGATTTTGATACTTTAGTTAAAGCACCAAATCTATTTGACTTTATCAGCTTAAGCTTAATTGTTTTTTCATCTTTACATGTACTGGTTGTAAAATTGTTTTCTACTACCTTAAATCCAACTATCTCTGAAATTATTGAAATTATTTTATCAATACACTCATCTTTATTTTTACATGATTTTGCTTCAACATGAATTTCAAAACTCTCATTATTAGATTCGGTAACTATTACCTCTTTTATGTCTATGCTGCTATTTTTTAAACTTGAAAAAATTCTTTTCTCAACATCTTCTTTGAACTCTATTTTTTTATCTATTTCATTAGCTAAGTCTGTAATTATCTTTGAAACACCCTCTAATTGCTCAGATACAAGCTGTCTGCTTTCTAAAATCTTATTTTCCCATTGGTAATTAAGTTTATATATATTGAATAAATAATTACACTTATTAGCAAGAATATCTGGCTTGATACACCTTTTCTTTAAATCTTTAGGCAGATCGTCTTTAGTTATACAACCTTTTACTTCTATAGAATTCATAACGTTAAACATTGCATAATAGGTAGAGTAAAAATCATTTTCCCAACAAAATCTTTTTAATGAACAATTCTCACAGACGTCTTTAGCTACAGTATCCACAAAACGTGAGATGTCCTGATGCTCAATAATTCTTTCTTTGTGTGCTGCTCTGTTAAAGGTGGCCCCTAATTCTTCAAACACTTGGGAAATTTCTTTCAATCTTTTAAAAGTAACAGCTTTTATTCTATCACTATAAGCATCTTGATATTGAGTATTTTTTGCTATTCCTAATAATAATTTGTCTTCAAATCCTTTTATCATCTTTGAAACAATTATTAACAGTATCGTAGCAGCTATTATTTCTTGAAATTTGATTGTTGTTTGATTATACCCATCCATATAAAATGATAATATACCACTACCTAACATAAATCCTATACTAGTTCCAATTTTACCTAAATCCTTAAATAATCCTGCTAATAGCCCTGAAAATGAAAATATTGAAATAACCATAGGCATATCTGGTGTTGACATTCCACATACTACTCCTATTGTTACTCCTACCACGGTTCCCATAGCCGGACCCTTAGAGGAAGATAAAAGTATTACTAAAAATACACCTATAATGTTTTGAAGAGAATACTCATATATAGTTATACTTCCTATACCTGATATAGCTAAAGCTATCATGATTGCCGAACATATTATCTCTTCATTAGAAAAAATTTTAGCTTTACCTTTAACAGTTAAAATACTATAACTAAAAATATAAGTTAGAGTAAATACTATTACTCCTTCAAACCCAATCATAACAACATCATATAAAAAATAGCCTTCAATAAAAGTAAATATTAACCTAACTGCTACAAATACAGTAAACGCATATAAAGATAAATTAATTGTTGATTTCTTTTTAATATTATTAAAAAAGATACTTATTATATATACAAGCCATAATGCTACAAAGTAACTACTGCCTCCTGTACCTTGTATGCTTATCAAACCAATAGTAGATGCTATTGGAATTATTATTGATGTACCATAATTACCTAAATATGCTACTAGAAAAGCTATTCCAAACGGAGTCAAACCATCCATTATTGTAACCCTAGATATTAGCAATGCTAAAATACTAGTAATAAAGACCTGAAGGTTAATCTCCCCTAGAATTTGTCTTATGCCATTTAATGATCTAATGCTTTTGTTTTTAATTCTTTTTTCGTTTAATGGAAGTAGTTCTACTTTACTTATCATATAAAACATCACCTATCCTTTTAAATTGATAAGGATATTGTAGCAAAGAACAAGTGAAATATTTGTCAAGAAAGGTTGTCCATTCAAAAAAGTTTTTGACAATTTACATGCTTTTTCTATTAAATATTAATGATTTACTAAAATAAAGACATATGAAAAACAGTACTTAATAATTGTTTTTTAACTACTTTAACTTAATGTATCTCTGATATTTTGTATAGTCGACACATTTTACTGTTTTTTATCCTTTAAGGTTAAATTTATTTTAAAAAATTAACATATTTTTAAAATAAAAAAACCGAGTTCCCTCGGTTTATGCTCTTCGGTATCCATTACTTTTTTTATTTTCTCTGCTTTTTAACTGTTCTTGCCTTTCGCTACTATCTTTCAAAAAGGTAGATAGTTTATCTTCAAAGGACATTCGTTTTTGTTTATATTCGTCCTTCTTAGTCCAATCTATTTCCTCCGGCTGATTAGTAGGTCTCTGCTTTTCCTTCTTAGTGGCTTGTCTAATGGATAGGCTAATCTTGCCCTCATCGCTTATTGAAATGATTTTGACCTTAACTTTTTGGTCCTTTTTCAGATAATCACTAACTTTTTTTACATAGTCATGAGATATTTCAGAGATGTGAACTAATCCTGTTTTACCTTCCGGCAGTTGAACAAATGCTCCAAAGTTTGTTACGCCTGAAATAACTCCATCAACTATCTTACCTACGCTAACGGGCATAAATAAAATACTCCTCCTTTTAAAATATGTTTATTAACTATTATAGTATATATCATACTATCTAATATGTCAATCTGACACCGATTAGTTAATCTTTTATGCCTTTTACAAATTTATTTTTGTTTTTATCAATAAAAATTTTCTCATTAGGTCTAACCATTCCTAACTCTTCTCTAGCCAGTCTTTCAATATATTCGGGAGAATAAACATATTTTAATTTCTCATCTCTCTGTATAACTTCACTCTGTAGATTTTTCATCTCAGAATTCTTCTGTGCCTTTTTTTGATTTAACTCTCTTATCATTGATTGTTGGTTTATAAAAATTGATAACCCATAAATTAAAGCTATTAAAAAAAATATATGCCTAATTTTAAATTTACTTCGTTTTCTTTTGCTCTTCATAAATATCATCCTTTTATAATTTAATTATAAATAACTTTATTCAAAGTATACATTCGATATAAAATCTTTATTTCCTTTATATAATTTTAAAATTTCATAAGTTATTTGATTTTCTGCTAAAAACTTACTTCTTAAAAATTATATTCCTAGTATACTTCTTAATATCACTAAATATTCTAATAGGGAGCTTTGCTTTTCTTTTTAATTTAACATATCTATTTCTAACTTTCTTACAGCTTTTTTGGTAAGGTTTATATAAAATATTAGCTATTATCTTAAAAGGGTATAAAATAGTGTTAAACAGGTATTTAAAAATTTTTATTATTATTTTTACTACCTTAACAAGGATTGTAATTACTATTTTACTAAGTAACTTATGATATAAAAATGCTCCACATAAAAATCCTAAAAACTCATATGCTCTTAGTTCTCCCCAATTACTAAATATAAGTACAAAAACAGCAATAAGAGAAATAATAATCCAAAATATTAAATCTTCAAAGAAAGCAGCAATTTTCTTAGGTTTAAAGAAATATCTAAAAATTCTATATAAATCATATAAAAATCCAATAATTATTCCACCATATATTGTAGCAAGAAAAATATATGCTTGACTATGTATTGTATTGTCCAATTATTCCACCTCACTATCTTTATAACATATTAAAATGTTTTAAAATTCAAAACCAATGGCTTATAACCATCGGTCTATTTAAACATTTTAGATAGCAATCCTCCATTTTTTTTATTTGACATACGTTTATCACTAAATACTATACCGTTTATAGTACCTTCAATACGAACATTACCATCATCTAAATTGAGCTTGCTTATATTTAGTGAGTGTCCCTTTATAGTTAATACACCATTATTAGTCATAACAATTATTGAATTATCATTAAAATTGTCTACATGTTCCACACCTGAGATGCTTAATTTTTCTCTATTCTCTAAAATTATATTCTGATTTTTATTAGATTGGCTTCTTTCAGCCATGCTGTTACCCCCTCTCTATAGTTTTTTACGTTACAGAATATGTCTTTATAGAGAGATTTATTACTGTTTATTTCTACAGCTAAAGTAAAAATCCCTCTGCATAATACAGAGAGATATACTTATAAGACTTTATAAAGTTCCGGAGCTTTATCTTTAGGGACATGATCTAGTATTTTTTCTACCTCAATCTTCATTGAGCTGTTTCCAAAATTAATCTCAACTAAATCTCCTATAGATACTTCACTTCCCGGCTTAGCTTCCTTACCATTAATTAATACTCTGCCAGTTTCACAAGCTTCTTTAGCTATACTTCTTCTTTTAATAATTCTTGAATTTTTTAGAAACTTATCTATTCTCATAAAATCATCCTCTCGCTATTAATAAAAAAATCAGGTCTATGACCTGACTTTTCTACTCATTAACAGATTCTTTTAAAGTTTTACCAGCTTTAAATACTGGAGCTTTAGAAGCAGGAATCTTTATAACTTGCTCTGGATTTCTTGGATTTCTACCTTCTCTAGCTTTTCTGTGTCTTACCTCAAAAGTTCCAAATCCTACTAATTGCACCTTTTCTTCTTTTACAAGTGCTTCTTCAACACTTTTCATGAATGCATTTAATGCACTTTCTGCATCCTTCTTAGTTAATCCACTCTTTTCTGCCATAGCAGAAACTAAACTAGCTTTGTTCATCAAAAAAACCTCCTTGTTTTCTTAAAATTGTTTAAAAATCAATACGTATAAACATATTCTATGTTATTTTGTAAAATCCTTCTTTTAAAACTAATTTTTTATGACATCATTTATGTATCTTGGCATTTTGCCAAAGTTTATCCATTTCTTCCAATGTCATGTCATTTAAATCTTTACCTAATAATTGTGACTGCTTTTCAATATATTCAAATCTATTAATAAATTTATTGATAGTGATACTTAAAGCAGCTTCTGGATTTACATTTACAAATCTACACACATTTACGACTGCAAATAATAAATCACCTAATTCTTCTTCTATTCTGAGTTTATCAACTCCTTTGTAAACTTCCTTTACTTCAAGAAGCTCTTCTTCCATTTTAGAAAAGGCTCCGGATATATTATTCCAATCAAATCCAACATCAGCTGCCCTTTCTTGTATTTTATAACTTCTAAGTAAAGATGGCAAGCCTTTTGTAACTTTTCTTAATCTTTGAGTATAAGTAGAGATATTTTTCTCTTTATCTTTCATATTATTCCAGCTGTTGATTGCTTCTTTATCATTTTTAACTTCAACTTCGCCAAACACATGCGGATGCCTAAAAATAAGTTTATTACATAAACCGCTTAAAACATCCCATATGTTAAAATAACCTTCCTCTTTAGCTATCTGACTATGAAAAACTACTTGAAGAATTAAGTCACCTAACTCCTCACACAGTAAATCAATATCTTCTTTATCAATCGCATCTACAACTTCATATGCTTCTTCTATTAAATATTCTCTTAATGATTGATGAGTTTGCTTAATATCCCACTTACAACCCTTTTCACTTCTTAATTTTTCCATAATCATTATTAAATTATTCATATCATAGAGATTTTTATGATTTTCTCCCTTTTTAGCAATAAATATACTTGTTAAATGGTCAATCCATTCAAGTTTATCTAATTTGTGTACAGGTATCTTAACTATTTTTTCGTGAGATTTTATTCCTGCTGACTTTATTACAACAACTTCATACTGATCTCCATATAGTTCACTTATTTTTAGCTTTGCATCTGCTGCCAATTCTTTATTATAAACATGGGCAATTATATTGTGTGAGTTAATGTCTAAATCAACTTCACTAAATTCTAATCCGTCTATAACCTTAAATCCATTCATTATATCTATATTAAGCGACACTATAACAGACTCAATAAAACTCATACCGGATACCATTTCTAGTTCTAATTCGCCTTTCTCTTTAAGATTAATTAACATTGAAACTGTTTTTTCTCCAAGAATAGGATTTCCCGGTACACAATAATTTATTTTACCGTATTTTTTAACAGATTGCAATAAGTCTTTAGTTATAATTTTATATACATCATCAAGATTGTCCTCTTGTTCATATACATAGTCATAAGATTTGTAGCTGATATTTTTATCTTTAAAAAAATTTACTGTAGGATGCTCCTTAGTTCTTAGAAATACTTTGTCCCCATTAGAGATATATTCTACTGCTTGTAAGGTTAAAGAACCCACATCTCCCGGACCAAGTCCTATAACTGTAATTTTATCCATTATACTAACCTCCAAACACTGTACCTTTATATGTTTACTTTCTAAGAAGCTTCATTGATTTTAATATTTTTGCAAGTTTATCTCCCTTTGGTAAAAGCTCAAAATCCCTAGTAGTTAAGCTGCCTAAAAGTAATAACGCTAAACCATAAACTACTCCTCCTATAAATATAGCTATAACTGTTGCTATACTACCTCCAAGAATAGGGTAAATAAACGTGTATGAACACCAAACAGTTATGGTCATAATTATTACCGATATTACAGGTTTTAATAGGATATCAACAAAATTAAAGGTAGTTTTCGTGTAACGTTTAACAGCTATAAAGTTTAGTATAGAAGCAGTCATATATGCACATACTGTTCCTATTGCAGCCCCTCTTACGTTTATTTCAACAATACCAACTAAAGTAAAGGTTACTATTGTTTTAACTACAGCTCCAATAGCTAAATTTCTAACAGGAATAATGGTTTTTCCCATACCCTGTAGTACAGCTGTTAAAGACTGAACTAAAGTTAAAAATATAACACTAAAAGCTAGAATCTGTAGTATTTGACCAGTGCTTATTAAAGTTTCTAAATCTTCACTAAAATATAACAGTTTTATGATAGGAGTTGATAATATAAAAAGACCTAAAGAAGCTGGTAATCCAATTAATATCGTAACTCTAACTCCTGATTTAGTTATCTGTCTAATCCCTTCATAATTCTTTCTAGTTGAAGCATGAGCTATAGCCGGAACAATACTCATTACTAAAGCCATAGAAAACACTTGCGGAAAATTAATCAACGTTTGAGCCATTCCACCAAGCTGCCCAAAAAGAGCATTTGCCTCACCCTGTGTAAAACCAATGGCTGTAAGTCTCCTTAAAACAATAATAACATCTATATTGTTCATAATAGGAACTATTGCTGCTCCTATGGTTATTGGTATTGCTATAGACAATAATCTTTTTAGGATAACTCCAACACTATCTAACTTATAATTTGCACTTTTTTTAATTTCTTTTCTCATTTTAGGTCTGTTTAACATATACATTATAATAATTACTATAGTACCTACTATAGCTCCTGCTGAAGCTCCAAAAGCTGCCCCTCCTGCTGCCTCAGGCAGTCCCATGTCAAGTAAATAATAAGCTAAGAACAGACCTACACCTACCCTAAATAATTGTTCTACAACCTGAGATACTGCTGTTTGAGTCATACTCTGAGTACCTTGAAAATATCCTCTAAAAGATGACATTATTGGTACAAATAATAGTGCAGGTGCTAATGCAATTAAAGAGTAATATGCCTTATTATTTTCAATTAATAAAACAATTGTCCGTGCATTAAAATAAATAAAAACTGATGTGATTATTCCAATTAAAGTCATTCCAAAAAAGGAAATCTTAAAAACCCTATGAGCTCCTTTATAGTTACCTAAAGCTCTTTTTTCTGAAACAAGTTTTGCTACAGCTGTAGGAAAACCAGCAGTTGATATAGTTAACAATAATGTATATAAAGGATAAGAAGTCTGATAATATCCCATTCCATCTGATGAAATTATGTTTACTAAGGGGATACGATAAACCGCCCCTAATACTTTAACTACAATTCCAGCTATCCCTAGTATTGCAGCTCCTTTAAGAAAATTTTCTTTTGTCATAAGTTAACCTCCCATTTGAAATTACAATGTCAATGATTTTATTATATCAAAATGGGCAGTTGTAATAAATAGTTTCTTTAAAATAATATAGCCTACCAAAGGTAGACTATATTTTAGCTAATGCTCCATTTGCTTTGATAAGAAGCTGGCTGCTGTTTCAGCAAGCTTTACTTCTAACTCTCCCATTTTTAATTCTGGCTTTTTAGATACTAATATTACTGCTCCTATGGGGTCTCCTTGCGTCACTACAGGGGCTATAACTTGACTAGTATATGTATCATTGCCGAAGTCTTCATTGGCTATTCTAATTGGTTTATTAGCTCCCGAAGCAGTATAAATATCTTTTGCTTCAATGAATTTTTCCAGCTCAGAACTTATTCTCTGATCCATATACTCTTTTTTAGGTCCACCTGCCACTGCAACTATTGTATCTCTATCAGAAATAATAGCTATATGACCCACTGATTCATACAGTGCTTCTGCATATTCATTGGCAAATTCGCTTAATTCTCCTATTGGAGAGTATTTCTTTAAGATTACTTCACCTTCTCTGTCAGTAAATATCTCCAAAGGGTCACCTTCCCTAATTCTAAGGGTACGTCTGATTTCCTTAGGAATTACTACTCTACCTAAGTCATCAATCCTTCTAACTATTCCAGTGGCTTTCATTTTTTTCCCTCCTAAATTAATGATTAATAAATATCATTGTGTAATTATTATTTTACTTTAAAGAATATTTTATACACCAATGGCAAATAAGCTCAAAGAAAATAAAAAAGTTTTACGATTTGTTATTAAGTTGCTAAATAAAAAAGAGATAAATGTAATATAATTACACTTACCTCCATTAGTATTAGTTAATATTATATCTTTTTATTCTTCTTGTGAGTAAATCTTTATATCAGCTTTAGATTTTAACTCTTCAATTTTATCATTAAACTTCTTTTCTTCATACTTAGCATTTACTTGTTCTTTTAAATCTTCAAATTCTTCTATTTTTTCAATTAATTGTATAATGTAATAACCATCATCTGTCTTAACCGGCTCACTTATATTTTCAACTTCTAAAGAAAAGGCAACTTCTTCATATTCATTAATTACTTGGCCCATAATAAAATAATCTAACATCCCCCCCATAGCTGCATTAGGGGCAATAGATTTTTGTTCTGCTAACTCACTAAAATCTTTTCCTTCATTTAATTCTTCAATTATTTCTCTTGCTTCTTCTTCAGTCGATACTAAAATATGTCTTGTTTTTACCTTTATAAAATTTTCTTTATTTTCATTAAAAAATTGACGAAGATTTTCTTCCGTTATAGCTAACTCTGAAATAATACTATTTCTATATTTACCTAAGATGATTACTCTTATAATGACATCTTCAATATTTTCTTCAGAAACTCCATATTGATGCAAATACCTTTTAAAATTTTCCTCTCCACCGCTTACTTCTTTCATCTCGTTTATTCTATTTTGTATTTCTTCTTCATTTGCTATAATTCCCTTTTTTTCCGCTTCCTTTATCTGTAATTTTTCTCTAATAAGAACCTGTAGAACAGCTTCTCTCATTGCATCTTCATTAATTTTACCATCTTCTCTTTCCTTTGTCCAATAATCCGGACCCACCATCGTAGACTCTAGAACCATTTTGTTTATATTAAAATGTATTTCAAGCTCCATATTAGTTATAACCTCATCATTAACTTTAGCAGCAAGATCATCTTTAGAGGTGCATCCTGTTAAAAATGAAAATACTATCAATATAATTAACATAAAAATAAATTTGTTTTTTATAATACCCAATCAGACCCTCTCCCTCTATTTTAAGTCGTATAAGCTAACACTTTAATTACATTATATATTAATTTGCTTAGTATGAAAACTACTAATTTTTTTGATAATTTGTTCAATTTCTAATAATATATCCTGTTGTTTAATTTTTCTTAACCTATAAGTAAATTTTGGTGTGCTTGATAAATCAAATGTCATTGATCTAGAGTAATTAAGGCTTAAATGGTTTATTAACTCAATATTAACGTCATCAATACTTCTAAATTCAAATTTGATATATCCATTAATCTGAGTTAATGATAATATTTTTACTTTTTGACAAAGGAGCTTAATATATGATATTTTAATCAGATTCATAACTTGTAGAGGAACATCTCCAAATCTATCAGTAAGTTCTTCTATTACATCTAAACTTTCCTCGTTATTTTCAATTGAAGAAATCCTCTTATACATTTCAATTTTTTGTTCTTCACTGGATATATACTTATTTGGTATATATCCATCTATATTTAACTCTATAGTTGTATCAATACGTGCCTCCTTTACTTCTCCCTTCATCTTCTTAACTGTTTCTTCTAAATATTTAACATATAAATCATATCCTATGGCAGCCATATGACCGTGCTGCTGCTGTCCAAGCAGATTACCTGCACCCCTTATTTCTAAGTCACGCATAGCTATTTTAAAACCTGAACCAAACTCTGTAAATTCTTTAATAGCTTTCAATCTTTTTTCTGCAACCTCAGATAATACTTTATCTCTTTTAAATGTAAAGTAAGCAAATGCAAGTCTATTTGAACGTCCTACCCTACCTCTTAACTGGTATAACTGAGATAATCCTAAGTTGTCCGAGTCATAAACTATAATTGTATTTACATTAGGAATATCTAAACCGGTTTCAATAATTGTAGTACATACTAATACATCAAACTCTTTATTTAAAAAATCTATCATTACGTTTTCTAATTCTCTTTCACCCATTTGACCATGTCCTACTGCAATTCTTGCCTCCGGCACTAATTTCTTTAACTCGGCAGCAATTTTACGTATTCCCTTTACTCTATTATAAACAACAAAAATCTGCCCGCTTCTATTTAGTTCTTTAAGTATAGAATCTCTTATGAGCTGATTATTATGCTCTACTACATATGTTTGAACTGGATACCTTTCTTCAGGTGGTTCTTCTATTACGCTCATATCTCTAATTCCAATCATTGACATATGTAAAGTTCTAGGTATAGGTGTAGCTGTAAGAGTCAATACATCTACCGTTTCTTTTAATTTTTTTAATGCTTCTTTATGTTTTACTCCAAATCTTTGTTCTTCATCAACAATCAATAAACCCAGATCAAAGAACTTTATATCCTCAGATAATAATCTATGAGTACCCACAACTATATCAATAGTTCCGCTTTTAAGCTTAGTTATAATATTTTTTTGCTGACTTTGAGTTCTAAATCTGCTAAGCATTTCTACTCTTACCGGAAACTCTCTAAATCTTTCAACCAATGTGTTATAATGTTGTTGAGCTAAAACTGTTGTAGGAACTAAGATTGCTACCTGCTTATTATCAAGCACAGACTTAAATGCGGCTCTTAAAGCTACTTCTGTTTTTCCATAACCAACATCTCCGCATAAAAGCCTATCCATTGGTCTTGGTCTCTCCATATCTATTTTTATTTCTTCTATACATTTTAACTGATCATTTGTTTCTTCATAAGGAAAAATATCTTCAAACTGCTTTTGCCAAGGCTGGTCTTTAGAAAAAGAAAAACCTTTAGCCATTTGTCTTTTGGCATATAATTCTATTAATCCCTCTGCCATATCTTCAATAGCTTTCTTTGCATTATTTTTTGTCTTTATCCATTCACTGCTTCCCATCTTATTAACCTTTGGTTTTATAGCATCAGAACCTATATATTTCTGTATAAGATTCATTTGGTCAACAGGAACGTAAAGTTTATCTTCTCCATGATATTTAATAGTTAAATAGTCCTTTTTAATACCTTGTACTTTAAGCTGTTCTATACCTATATATTTACCTATACCATGATTTTCATGAACAATATAATCTCCAAAGTTCAAATCAGTAAATGTTTCAATTTTTGCTGCATCTTTTCTTTTTGTTGCTTTTCTTTTCTTTTTAGATACTTTAAAAATTTCTTTATCGCTAATTATGGCAAATTTTAATGAAGGATACTCAAAACCCTTATCTAATGAACCATCAGTTATAAATATTTGACTTGATTTTATTTCTGTATCGGCATCTTCTATAAAACTACATGCTACTCCCATGTTAATTAAACTTTCCTTAAGCCTTATTCCCTTTTCTTTAACTCCTGAAAGAATTATAACTTTATATCCCCTATATATATAATTTTTTAATTCTTCAACTAAAAAATCTAAATTACCATGAAATGACTGCATCTGTTTAGTGATAAATTTAGTAATCTGCTTAGGCTTAAAATAATCAGTATTATTAAGTATATTACTTGTGATAATACACATTTTGCTGTTTATTCTATTAAGAATATCATCATAAAGATTAAATACTCTTTCTTGATTTGGTAAAACTTCACCACTTTCAAAGAGGTTTGTAAATTTATTAACAAAGTCATCTTCTAATCCTTTTACACTTTCATTAATTCTTTTAACTTCATCCATAACCACAATTGCATCTTCTCTTAAATAGTCAATTATACTAAAATTAGTATTAGAAATATAAGGAATAAACATTTCAATATTATCTATTCTTAAGTCATTTTTCATTCTATCTAGATAATGATTAAACTTTTCTGTAAGTCTGTTTAATGCTATATCATTATTTTTTCTTTTCATTTTTTTAATTGCTTTATTAATATCATTCTCAACTTCTTTTATCATATTTTCTTTAGTATTATTCTCAATAATAATTTCATTTGCAAAAGTTACAGAAATTTTTTTTATGTTTTCAATAGATCTTTGAGTTTTAACATCAAAACTCCTTATCGAGTCTATTTCATCGTCAAATAATTCAATTCTATAAGGCGTAAGTGTACCTACAGGAAAAAAGTCGATTATTCCTCCTCTAACAGAATAATGTCCTTTACCTTCTATAATATCAACACGTTCGTAACCAAGAATATCAAATCTCTTAGATATTTCTTCTAAATCAATTACCTGACCAAACTCAAGCGTAAATTTATACTTCTTAAACAATAAAGGATCTATTATTTTATTTAAAACTGCTTCTATTGAAGCAACAACAACTAAATTATCATTTTTATTAAGATTATTTAAAACATTTATTCTCTCATTAGTTATTTCATGACTATGAGCTTGAATGTCATAAAAAACCAATTCTCTTGAAGGAAATATATTTGCTTTTTCTTTAATATAAAGTTTTATATCTTCTATAAGCTGTTTAGCACGAATTTCATTATAAGTTATCAAAAGTACCTGCCTATTGGTATGTTTGTTTAATGCAGCTACTATATGAGATATATTTTCCTGCGATAACCCTTGTGCAGAAAATGGTGATTTTCCTTCACTAATGCCTTCCAGTAATTCTTTATATGATTTTAGATTTTTAAGACTATCAACAAACATATTTGACACGTCAATCGACTCCTTACAAAACACCTCTAGCCCAGGTTGTCTCCCTGAGCTATAAAAATTTAGTTAATTTTCATTCCTAATTATCCATTATATTCATTCATCGCTTTGTTTATACCTTTAGTTATTATTGATTCTACTGCTTGTGATGCTTTTTTAATAGTTATATCTATAATTTCTCTTTCGTCTTTGCTAAAACCGCTTAAAACAAAATTAGCTAAATCCTGATGAGTTTCTGGACTTCCAACACCAATTCTTACCCTTGGAAATTCATCATCTTGAAGATGGTATATCATTGATTTCATACCATTATGACTACCAGCACTACCTTTAGGTCTAACTCTTAGAGTACCAAATTCTATATCTACATCATCATATATAACAATGATATTTTCAACCGGAATATTATAATATCTAATTATTTCAAAAGCTGAAATTCCGCTATTATTCATATACGTCTGTGGTTTTACTAAAAGTACCTTTTCATTACCGATTCTTCCTTCACCGTATATAGACTTGTATTTAATTTTTGATATTTTTATGTCATGTGTTTCTGCTAAACATTCTATAGTATCAAAGCCAACGTTATGCCTGGTCTTTCTATATCTGTTTCCGGGATTTCCTAACCCAATTACTACAAACAATGAAACCAACTCCTTATATATTGACCACTAATCAAAAAGCCTACTTACTGACTGGTTTTGGTATATCCTTTTAATAGCTTCAGCAAATAGTGGTGCAACAGACACAGATTCTATCTTATTGATTTTCTTTTCCTCTGGTAACGGTATAGTATCTGTTATAACAAATTTTTCAATTGGTGAATTCTCAATTCTCTCTATGGCAGGTTCAGACAATAGTGCATGAGTACATGCTGCATATACACGCTTAGCACCAAAATCCTTAAGAACTTTTGCTGCTTTTGTAATAGTTCCCGCAGTATCAGCAATATCATCAACGATTATAACATTTTTATCTTCAATATCTCCTATTACATTCATTACCTCTGAAACGTTAGCTTTTGGTCTCCTCTTTTCTATAATTGCTATTGGTAAATCTAATAAGCTTGCAAAACTCCTAGCCCTTGTAACTCCCCCTAAATCAGGAGATACAACTACAGTTTCCTTTTCAATTAAATCTTGAAAATAATTTACTAAAATAGGAACACCTAATAAATGGTCAACAGGAATATCAAAATATCCTTGAATCTGACCAGCATGTAAGTCCATACTTATTACTCTGTCCGCTCCAGCCTTTGTAATAAGATTTGCAACAAGCTTAGCTGTAATTGGATCTCTTGCCTTAGTTTTTCTATCCTGTCTTGCATATCCATAGTATGGTATGACTGCATTTACTCTTCCAGCAGAAGCTCTTTTAAGAGCATCTATCATTATTAAAAGCTCCATTAAATTTTCATTAACAGGAGGACATGTAGGTTGAATTACAAAAACGTCAGCACCTCTCGCAGTTTCACCAATAAAAACAGATATTTCACCATCTTGAAAATTTCCTACTTCACTAACCCCTAATCCTGTACCTAGTTCCTTACAAATTTTCTTTGCCAATTCTTTATTAGAGTTTCCTGAGAAAATTTTAATATCTTTTCCTCTTATGTTCATAAAAAAACCTCCTAATCTACTTATTTTTTTGTATCTCTCCAATCTTTTTTATTTACCTGTCGCGATCTTGCTATAGCTAACGCTCCATTAGGTACTTCATCTGTGATTGTTGAACCAGCAGCTACATATCCACTTTCCTTTACTATTACTGGAGCGATTAAATTAGAGTTGCTTCCAATAAAAGCATTGTCTTGAACTATTGTTTTGTGTTTACTTGTGCCGTCGTAATTAACAAATATAACTGCACAGCCGATATTAACATCTTTTCCTACATCTGCATCTCCTATATATGCAAGGTGTGATGCTTTAGAAAAATCTCCTATCTTAGAGTTTTTTACCTCAACAAAATCTCCTATTTTCACACATTTTCCTAAAATACTATTGGGTCTTAAATACGCATACGGTCCTACTGTTGTATTATCTCCAATACTACTTTCAATTACGGTTGAGTATTGTATCTCTACGTTATTTGATATTTTACTATTTACTATCCTAGTATTATGACCAATAACACATTCTGAGCCAATAACAGAATTACCTTCAATTATAACTCCCGGAAATATAACTGTATCTTCTCCTATTTGAACGTCACATTCTATATAAGTATTATCTGGATTTATTATGGTAGCACCAGATAACATAAGCTTATCATTAATCCTTTGCCTCATAATTTTTTCCGCTTGTGCAAGCTGTATCCTTGAATTAACTCCAAATATTTCTAGACTGTCTTCTATTTTATAACCTCCAACTGTTAAACCTTCTTTATTAAAGATTTCTACAGCATCGGTGATATAATACTCATTTTGGGAATTATTATTATCCAGTTTATCCAGAGCATCTCTCAACTGATTGCCGTTAAAACAATAAATCCCTGAATTAATTTCTCTAATATCCTTTTGTTCTTTAGAAGTGTCTTTATGTTCAACTATAGACATGATACGGTTATTTTCATCCCTAATTATTCTACCATACCCAGTAGGGTCGTCAAACTCTGCTGTTAGGACTGTAGCACTAAAATTCCCTTTCTTATGAAATGATATTAATTTCTCTAAGGTTTTGTTTGTAATCAGTGGCGTATCACCATATAAAATAACAATATAATCATCTGCATTAATATAATCCTTTGCCTGCATTACGGCAAAACCTGTGCCATAAGCATATTCCTTTCCCATAGGTTGTACTACGTGTCTAACTCCATCTCTTTTAGTTTCATTTATAACTTCTTCTTTTTTATGTCCTACAACTAATATATTTTCACTTATACCGGCGTTTTTCGCTGCATCAATTACATAGTTCAGCATAGATTTACCGCAAATCTTATGAAGTCCTTTAGGTTTCTTAGATTTCATCCTTGTTCCTTCTCCTGCTGCAAGTATTATTGATTTAATCATCATACACACTCCTTCAATTATAAATATTATAATATTGTATTTAGCTGTATTTTATATAAAGTTTTATATTACTTTCTTCTCTATTTCATTTTATACAATTTAAGAAAAAAAATATATATTAATTAAGTAAATTTATAGTTTTTAGTGATATTCCAAAAAAATAAAAGGGTAAAATAACCCTTTTATATAATTACTTTACCCCTCAATAATTTCTTTTTTATACTTACTAAACACTGCATCTTGAATTTTGATTCTTGTTTCAGAGTTAATAGGATGAGCAATATCTCTAAAGTCACCATCAGCAAGCTTTCTACTTGGCATTGCTATAAATAATCCGTTTTGTCCTTCGATTATCTTAATATCATGAACAACAAACTCATTATCAAAGGTAACTGAAACTATTGCTTTCATTTTACCATTACTATTTACCTTTCTTAATCTAACATCAGTAACAGTCATAAATTCACCACCTTCCCCAGAGGTCTGTAATTAGATTATAATCTCATATCAGTTGTTATGTTTAATTATTCTCTATTTGTTAAAAAAAACCTTCCTAATGTAGTAAGTTTTTTAAAATTAATATAAATTGGGGAAATATGTATTTGTAAGTTAAGGTAATCTATATGTTTATTAATAGTTTATAAACTTTTTTACCATTTTAACACTAAATTTAATTACAATCCTTCACTAGGATATATAATAATTTTGTTTTCTTTTTCCACAACTTCATCTAAAGTTAATAAAGATATATAATTGTTTACTAATTTATCCTGAGGATTTTTAGTTGAAATCAAAACACCTATTCCTACTACCTCTGCTTTAAATTCCTTCATCATATCCTTCATCCCTTTTGCAGTTCCTCCTGCTTTCATAAAATCATCGATAATTAATACCTTAGATTTTTCTTTAATTGACCTGCGAGATAGTGACATAGTTTGTATTTGTCTTGTTGAACCACTGACATAGTTTATGTTTACTGTTGAACCCTCGGTTACTTTAGTATTTCTTCTAATTATTACAAGAGGGCAGTTAAGCATGTGAGCAGTCATAAGAGCTATAGGAATTCCTTTAGTTTCTACTGTAATAACATAATCTATATCATACTCTTTAAAACACCCTGAAAATATTTTTCCGATATTTTTTGCAATAGATGGAGAATATAATATGTCAGTCATATAAACAAATCCTCCGGGAATAATTCTATCTTCACTTGAAAGCTTAATACATAGTTCATATAAAAACTCTTTTATATATTCCTTTGATAGAGTAGGTATAAACTTAACTCCTCCTGAATATCCGGCAATAGTTTCTATATATCCTAATTCCAGCTCATTTGTTAACTCTTTAGCAATGACTATATCTTCACTAATAGTTGATTTTGCTGCCTTAAATCTATTACAAAAATAATTATATGTAAAAATTTTATTAGGATTATCAGATAAAACTTTCATTAGTCCACCAATTCTTTGGTTCCTCTTAAACTTTCCCATAAGTGCCTCCTAAGAACGAATATTTATTCTATTATACACTATTTTATTCCTAAATATAGAAATAATCAATGATATTTATTAATAATTATAGAAATATAATTGTTCAATTTTTATCATTATGATATAATCAGTGTCAAAATGTAAATCAAATAATAAGATAATAATAAGATATAATTTGGAAATAATATTTTTAATTGCTTTCTATAGGGAGGTCTACAAATGATTTTATCAGATATAATTGGCACTAACCATTCTCATATTCATTTCATAGGAATTGGAGGAATAAGTATGAGTGGTTTAGCCGAAATTTTACTTAGTGAGGGATATACTGTATCAGGCTCTGATATGAAAAATTCGCCGATTATTAATAGACTTAAAAATAAAGGAGCTACAATTCATATAGCCCATGATAAAGACAACCTTAAAAATCCTGATTTAGTTGTTTATACGGATGCGATCAGTAATGATAATCCTGAGCTTGTTGAAGCACTAAATTATGAAATACCTGTAATGGATAGAGGGAGTTTTTTAGGGGAGATTATGAAAACATACAGCAATTCAATTGCTGTATCCGGAACACACGGAAAAACTACAACAACTGGTATGATTTCAATAATTCTTGATAAATCTGCCTTAGATCCTACTATACTTTTAGGAGGAGAATTAGATCAGATAGGTGGAAATGTGAAGATTGGAAAAGATAGTTATCTGCTGACTGAAGCATGTGAATATAAAGGAAATATACTTAAATTCCAGCCAACCATTGGTATAATTCTTAATGTTGAGGAAGACCATTTAGATTACTTTAAAGATTTAAATGATATTGTAAAAACTTTTGAAGCTTTTGCTAAAAATATCTCTTCTACAGGAACATTGATAATAAATGGCGATGATGAAAATACTTCTCATATTATAAAAGACACCAAGTGTGAAAACATTACTTTTGGAATTAAAGATGAAAACTGTAGTTATTTTGCAACTAATATAGAGTTTAATAACTTTGGACTGCCTAGATACACTTTGATAGTTGATGGTCATTCTTATGAGGTTTCTTTAAGTGTCATGGGAATTCATAATATCTACAATTCTTTAGCTGCAATAGCTACAACCCATAAATGCGGAGTCCCAATAAAAACGATTATTAACTCTATAAAGCTCTATACTGGAACTCACAGAAGACTAGAACATAAAGGCTCATACAATGGAATTAAAATCATTGACGATTATGCTCACCATCCTACAGAAGTAAAAGCTACTTTAAATTCAATAGAGAAAATTGCAAACAATAAAGTATGGTGTGTTTTCCAGCCACATACCTATACTAGAACAAAGGCGTTACTACATGAATTTAGTCATTCCTTTGAGAAGGCTACCGCTGTTATAGTTTCTGACATATACGCTGCCAGAGAAAAAAATAACGGACTAATACATTCTAAAAATTTGGTTGAAAAGCTAAAAGAAAATGATGTAAACTCTATATACATTAGTGATTTTAATAATATTTCAGAGTACTTATTTGAAAATGCTTCTAAAGGGGATATAATTCTTACAATGGGAGCCGGTGACATATATAGAGTTGGAGAGATTTTATTAGAAAAATCAAACTATTGTATTTCTTAATTATTAAATTTAATCATAAAAACCTCACGAACGTGAGGTTTTTATGATATTAACTATTCATTTTTATCTTCTACATTATACATTTTCATCAGTATCTGCTCAACCTGTTTCGGGTCATGGAAAAAGTAGTTTAGTTCTACTCCTCCATAAGTTCTATCTTCAGTATAGCCGGGTAAAGTAATAGTGTTTAAATCTTTACTAAGATCCATTTTTACTGCTTCTATTCCGTATGCTCCTAATTGTGATATAGTCATATCAGTATTTACGTAGTGAAAAGCTGTATTTATAACAGGCACTATTTTAAGACTCATAGATTTTTTCATAGCTGATTTAATAAACTCCTGTTGAGCATTAATTCTACCTAAATCTGCATCTTCATATCCTCTATACCTTAAAAACTTAACTGCGTTCTTCCCATCTAAAACTTGTCTGCCTGGTGGAATATCTATAATAAGAGGAGGGTCATCATAAAGGTCTTTATACCGCATATGTTCTTTTACATTCACCTCTACTCCTTTTAATATATCTACAATTGTTTCAACACCTTTATATCTAACTTTAACATAATGATCAATAGGCACTCCTTTTAAAATATGAGAAACGACATTCTTTAAACCTTGTGTGCCATTATCTCCATAAACAGCATTTATCTTTCTTTCACCAGCTGCCTTATATTCTTCTTTACCACCTCTTAAAAAGTAAGTATCTCTTGGGATTGATATTAAATCTGCTTTATTGTTATCAATGTCATAGCTTGCAAATATTATAGTATCAGTCCTAAAACCTTCAAGTCCCATTACTAAAAAGTTAACTCTATTACTTTTTTCAAATGCTTCTTTAAGAGGAGTTTTTTTATCTTCTCCATCTGGAGTTTGTCCATTTTGATTGCCTGCAGGAATTTCATATTCTTTATCTGGGTCGTTTTCTGTATCATCAAACGGTGTTCCAAATTTACCATATACTATAAAACCTGCTGTTACAGATAAAATAACACATATAAACACTAATGTAAAAACTGTCAAAAAATGCTTCATAAATATTCACCTTCCTAAAATAACTTTAATATAATTTACAGTTATCATCATTAAACAAAAACAATATTAACAACTTGATTATATCATGTAACCCTGAGTTTAAAATTAAATTTATATTACAATTAAACTAATTAACTCGATTATATTACAAAATATAATATTTTTAAATTTTTTTTACATCAGATATTCTACTATTCATTAAATTATTGTTAAGTACTTGAAAAGTAAAAGGACTTTTCATATATTATATCAAATTATAACAAAAGATAAAATTAGAAATAAAAGGAGGAATGTGTTTTGTCCACCGAAGATATTAATAGTCTAAGCAAGAAAAAGGCAATAAGAGGGTGGGTGATGTATGACTGGGCTAACTCTGCTTTTGCAACTACAATTATGGCAGCAGTTTTACCTGTGTTTTATTCTTCAGTTGCATATAATGCTCAAACAGAGCTAGAAAAAAACATAGCCTCATCATACTGGGCATATACAACTGCTATTGCTATGTTGATTGTTGCATTATTAGTTCCTGTTCTAGGAGCTATATCTGATCACTCTAAATCTAAAAAGAAATTTCTTCAGTTTTTTTTATTCATGGGTATAATAGCTACTTCATTATTAGTTTTTGTTGGTACAGGTGATTACATCCTTTGTTCAATTTTATTCATTTTAGGAAATATAGGTTTTTCTGGAGCAAATGTATTCTATGACAGTTTTCTGCCTTTAATCACAAAAGATGATGAAATTGACCAAGTATCATCTAAAGGATTTGCCATGGGTTACTTAGGAGGAGGATTATTACTAATAATAAATGTTCTTATGATTCAATTTCCACATTTTTTCTTTATACCTGATACTATTTGGGCATCTAGATTGTCCTTCGTTACAGTAGGTATATGGTGGTTTGTTTTCTCTATTCCTCTCTTAAAAAATATCAAAGAAGAAGGTAATGCTGAGCCTAAAAATAATAAATCATATATACAAATTGGCTTTGGCAGACTCTTAGAAACCTTTAGAGAAATAAAAAAATATAAGGAATTATTTAAATTTATTATAGCTTTCTGGCTTTATAACGATGGTATAGGAACTATTATCAGAATGGCAACAATCTATGGAGCAACTATTGGTATTGGTCAAACAGATTTAATTCTAGCTTTATTATTAACTCAATTTGTTGCATTTCCTTTTGCTTTCTTATTTGGTTATATGGCTAAAAAAATAGGTGCTAAAAAATCTATATATTTAGGTTTAAGTGTATATATTGTTATAGTAATCTGGGGATTTTTTATGGATTCTTCATTAGATTTTTGGTTGCTTGCTTTTCTAGTTGGTACCGTTCAAGGTGGGAGTCAAGCACTCAGCAGGTCATTATACGGTTCTATGATTCCAAAGAAAAAATCTGCGGAGTTTTTCGGATTCTTAGGTATATCAAGCAAGTTTGCATCCATAGCCGGACCTTTTATTTTTGGAATTATAGGTCAAATCACAGGCTCTAGCAGACTTGGTATTATTGCTCTTATGATTTTCTTTGTTGGTGGTATACTTGTACTTTCAACTGTTGATGTTGAAAAAGGAAGGAAAACAGCAAGAGAGGATAGCTAGTGCTATCCTCTTTATTTTTATGATAATAAACATATTACGCAATGCCCACAGAAATTTCTTTTTTCTTCTGAATATCACAGTTATTGATTTCTTTTAATATCTCTTCCCAATTATAAACTCTTGTTATTCCGCTCACCAAGTCATATCTATTATACTCACAATCTATTAATAAAACCTTAAAGCCTGAATCGGCAAGTTGTAAAGCATTTTCATATCTATCCTCAATAAAAACATTACATTCTAACTCTCTAGCTTTTTCAACCTTATAGTGGCTGCCTAGAAGGTATAGTTCTCCCTTAGGTAATTTATTAATATCAAACCATTTTTTTGTAACCTCCTGCATCTTTGGTTCTCTAGCTGTTACATAATAAATATTATGTTTTTTATTTATTGTCTGAAGAATAGGTTTAGCTTTTTCTCTTAAATCTGCTTTAAAATGCAGTTCTTCTGCATAAATATTATAAAATTTTATAAACTCTTCTCTTGTAATATTTAAAGCTTTATGCATATCATATTCAATAACATCTTTTGAAGTAATATTCTTATTAAAATACTTATTAGCAAGTTCCATCCAATAATAAGGCTCAGTTATAGTTCCATCAATATCTATACAAATATTTAAAGATTTCATTATTTTTACCTCCTATTTAAAGTAAATTTAAATATATTACTATAAACAATTCTATTTGTTATATCTTTAATATACAACATTAATATATAATTTACCACTTAGTATTTAAATGAATATTAGAGATTTATTAACATAAAGTTAATTAGTTTTAAAAATATTCCTAGTTATTATGTTATACTCTTCATATATATTTTATCTTAAAGGAGAACTGTATGAACAAAAAAATCCCTATTATACACTCTATAATTGGACTTTTCTCAACAGTCATATCAATCATTATATTTGTTGTTCATGGATATAATGCATTTTGGGGAATTTCTCTTAGTATTGTTATCTGCATCATAATTGGTACTTTAAATGGATATAGACTAAACCATCTTATAAGGTTAGCTTTAAACGGAGTCAAAAATGCTTATATAGTTCTAATAATCATGTGTCTAATTGGAATTATAATTGGTGTATGGATGGTATGCGGTACTATTCCTGCATTAATGTTTTATGGTTTTAATTATCTGTCTAATATTAATTTTATTTTAGCAACATTCATAATATCCAGCTTTATTTCCTTAATTTTAGGAACTAGCGTTGGTACTATAAGTACTGCCGGAATACCTCTCATGGGAATAGGATTAGGCTTAGGCGTTCCGCCTTATATAACTGCAGGAGCTGTTGTGTCAGGTGCATTTTTAGGAGATAGAACTTCTCCAATGTCTAGCAGTGCTAACCTTACAGCAATTATTACTCAGACAGATATATATAAAAATATAAAACATATGACTTCAACTCTGGTTCCCACTTTTATAATCTGCATATTGTTCTATTTCATAATAGGTCGAGGCTACTCTGTAAATGAGTCCACTATTGATAACATCAAACATATTAAGAGTACTATTAGTAATAATTTTAATATAAGTCCTTTGCTTTTAATTCCTCCGATAATAATAATTGTTATGTCTTTTTTAAAAGTTAATATTAAATACAATATTATATCAGGAATAGCTATAGGTGTAATACTAGCTGTTACACAACAAGGTATAAGCATAAGAGAGGTTATAAACGTATCTGTTTTTGGTTATGTAAGTAAAGATATACAAATAGCTAATATCATTTCAGGCGGCGGGTTGTTATCCATGAAGGGTATACTTTCAGTGGTAGTATCTGCAACTGCTCTATACGGCATTTTAGATGGTACAAATATAATTCATCCTTTGATTAATAAGTTTATCAGTAATATTAAAACTGTTAAAATGTTAGTATTTAAAACAATTGTTTTAGGAGCTTTGATGAATATAGTAACCCTTAATCAAACGTTAGCAATAATAATTCCCGGAAAATCAATGGCTTCTTCATTTGAAAAATTAAATGTATCTAAAAACACCTTGGCAAGAACAATAGGAGATTCAGGTACTGTTTTAGCACCTTTGATACCTTGGAATATAAATGGACTGGTTATATCACTAGCTCTTGGTTCAAAGGTAGTAGAATATGCTCCTTATGCAGTTTTATGTTATATGTTTCCTGTAATTTCTTTAATATTTGCTTATTTTAACTTAATAGAAGAAAAATCATAAGATTAATTATGATTTTTCTTCTACTTTAGTTAAACAATGCTCCATAGTTCAAAATAACTGCTGTAGAGCACTGTGTATTTTGCAAATTATTAACATATTTTATCCTCTCACATCAAAAGTAAATATAAAAGGCTATGTCGTTAAGTTTAATTTAAAAATTCCTCAGTAATACTTTGTATATATTTACCTTTTGTAACAATTCTAAACGGTGGTAGAGAATTTAAATACTCCCCAACATACTCGCTAAATTCCTCAATATCAACAGATTTTATGGGACTTACTCCCCAATCAACAATATTATATTGGGTTTGCTCATTTACAAAATACGTCATTGGGTAGGTATCCGGATTGTGTATATAATATCCATTTGGCATCTCATGAGGCTTTATATTGAGCTCCTTTAACCTTTCAGCGTCATCATATGTTAAAAATTCGACTACATCAAAATGAATTGAAGCACTACTAACATTAAAGTTTAAAATAAAACCCATAAAGTGACTCTCTGGAGTTTTTGCAAAATCCTCAACTGTTGCCGAATATTCAACAACAAGGTCTCTAGGTAAAACATTTTGACCTAATTCATTGTTTATATAGTCAATGGCAACCTGTAAAGGATCAAGAAGTAAAAGATTCTGTCCATCGTCACTTTGCTTTTGCAATTCTTTATAATACTCTGTTGCTGTGACATCAGTGTTGGGAGTAACGTGATATTCATTGCCGTATGTATCCTTCCAACGCTCTACACACCAAATTCCTGATTCTCCTTGAATGACTGGTTGAGACAAAAACAATTGACTTGTTTCTCCCGTTGACAATGGGAATTTTACAATAATGTGATTTCCGGTATAGGTTTCACGAGGCAATAAGTCTAATCTTTCAAGAAATATACGAACTGTTGTTTCTTGTCCTGCAATCGTAGTAAGATCACCTTCACCGCTCCAAATACACCCTAAATACTTGGGTTGTGACCCTTCGTAAGAAAAGGCCAGCATCGGCTTACCCATACTACTATCTTCAGTAAGCCATCCATCAATTTCATTCATTCCACCTGCTAATACAACTTTACTTATATCATCGGGCTTCAAGCGATACTCAAGACTCCAAATTTCCAAAGGAGATGAATATAATTCATCAAATGATGCTATTTTTTCAAGCTTTGTAATTTTATTGTCAACAATCTTGAAATCTGACCACTCGCTTTCTTCATAAACTTCAATTTGCTTTTTAATAAATTGATTAGCATAATCTTCTACTGTTAATTGTTCTTTTTGCGGATTGCTCATAAGTCCCACGCAAACTGCCACCACTGCAATAACTGCAACTATCATAACCCAAAATGCAGGCTTTTTATAGTTTAATATATTGATAATTCGTCCTTTCGTATTGCTCTCTCCAAAGGCAAGAGGACAAGCCCCTATAATTCGTCTACCTGTGGATAAAGATAAAAGTGAAGTGGAATAATCCTTTTTAATATTACTGCCCATCTGCTTTATAACGCTTTCATCACAGGACAATTCCATATCTTCCTCCATTAGGAAGAACGCAACCCAAACAAGAGGATTAAACCAGTGAATACACAGAACTAAAAACGCAAAAGGCTTTATAATGTGATCAAGTCTTTTGATGTGAGTTTGCTCGTGCTTAATAATATATGCTCTTTCATTTTCAGAAAGGCTTGTTGGAAGATAAATCTTAGGTTTGATTAAACCAAAAACAAATGGCGTTTTTATAACTCCTGTTTCATAAATATTATCAGAAATAAGTCTTGTGGATTTTAATTTGAGATATAACTTTAAAGTTGTAAAAATGCCGTATGCTAATAAGACCCCTATACCAAGCATCCATACTGCTCCGCCCAAAGTAATCCATATCTGCATAGGGTTCACACTAGCAATAGGTGCAGGTACAGGCAACGAGTTATTTACCACTTGATCTATTATTGTAATACCGCTATCAATTTGCGGTGTCTGCGAGTACATAATACTTTGTGGTACGGTCTGTGTGTTGAAAGGTATTAGACTGAATATGCTCTCAAAAGAGAACGGGCATATAAGTCTAAACAGTACCACAAGCCAAAGGGCATAGGAAAAAATCTTAGGTGTTTTTTTCAGAAATAATCGAGCCACGATAACAAATAAAATAACATAGCTTGCTGTAATACTCATATTTAGAATTTGTAAAAATAATTTATCCACAGCTACCCCTCCTTGTGTTCGTTTATAAGCCTTTGCAGCTCATTTATTTCTTTGTTACTTAATTTTTTACTTCTTGTAAATGATGCCAAAAACTTTGGAAGTGAACCATCAAAGGTTTCTTCTACAAACTGCTTGCTTTGCTCTGCATAAAACTCATCTTTCTTTATGATAGATGATACTATACCGTTTCTGTTTTCAAAAATCTCTTTGTTCTCAAGGCGTTTAAGCATAGTGTAGGTGGTGGATTTTTTCCAGTTCAGTTCTATCTCACAAAGTTTTACTAATTCTCCAGATTGAATAGGTTCTTTAGCCCAAATAATATCGGCAAATTTTGATTCAGTATCAGTAAGCCTATATTCTTTCACTCTATACAACTCCTTTCGGTCTACAATTTTTAGACTAACGCATTTATAGTTTACAACTTGTAGACTGTGTTGTCAATATAAAATTTTAAAAAAGAGTGAAAACATCATAAATCATGTAATCATAAAAGAGATTAGCTGCCTAAGTTTTATACAAACAAAACTTAGGCAGCTAAGAAAGATAAATTCTAAAAATTTTAGTATTTAAATATTGGTGAAAAATACTTTTGAACACATGGCTTATCTGTTTCTTTGCCTGTAATATATGAAAGATTTGGATATGCTTTTTTCATATCATTTTCACTTATTGTATCCTCTAAAAAATAAATAAATGTTTTAATCATATAATGACCTTGATTTAATGCCATATCGTATAAATCATAAAAACTATAGTTAAATTCTTCATTCTTATCACAAGGATGAACCCATTTTACATGATTTTTATTCATATAGTCTAAAGTATTATCAATTTTTCGCGGGTAAATCATATCTTTATAATCAATCTTTCCTTTAAAAAATAAATCTAAGACTCTTAATAATTTCTTTTTATATCCCGTTGGATCATATAAAATTTTAAATACTTTCTTTTTATCGTTATAAGAATCATTTACAATATCACTATTTAAATTAAAATCAAACAATTCTTTAAATATATAGTCATAAAAATTAATTATTATATGAGGTAATGAAGTTCCCACGTCTATTTTCTTAAATACGGGGTATTCGTAAGCTTCCATTCCCTTTTTCTCTTTAAGTAGAATCACATCTATTGCTTGCTCTAATCTTTTGTGAAATCCTTTATACTTGTGAGTTTCAACCCTATCTTCGTCATATTCTCCGGTAAAATAAAAAACATATGGATGAGCATTTGTGTCTAAAGCAAAATGACACATAAATCCCGCCAGATATACAAATAATAATTCAAAATCTTTTTTGTCCTGACAATTATCTTTTAAATATTTGATACCTTCAACAAAAAAATCTCCTGTCTTTTTCTCGTGCATTAACACTCCTATTTTAGGTCCCCTCTTATTTTTAATCCACGGTAAAAAATCATTGTAATAAAATATATCCGGTCCTTGGCAGCCAAGTAAAAAAAGATTTTTATTGTTTTTAATAATATTCTTCCATTTATTTTTATGAAGTTTATCTAACATATCACAACCAAAAAGTATATGTGTTATAATGTCCGGCATAATTATCCCCCTCAAAATTTTATTTGCTAACTTAATAAGTATTATATCATTTTTAGAAATTCTAATAATTATGGTTTTATTAAGTTAAGTTGTTGTATATAACAATAATCAATTATATAATATAAAAGGAGAATACTATTATATAAAAGGAGAGGAATTGATTTTGAGTAATTTAGATTTTATTTATAGAAGACATAGCATTAGAAAATTTATGGATAAAGATATACCTTTAGAAGACATCAAGGAAATAATAAAAGCCGCTACTTACGCTCCATCAGGAAAAAATCTTCAAAATTGGCATTTTATAATAGTAAATAACAAAGAAAAAATTGATAACTTAGTTAGCATTGTTGAAGAAAAAAACAAAGAACTTGCAGGCTATGTAAAAGACGAAGATAAAGCAAATTCATTCAGAAAATATGTAAAATATCATACAGTCTTTAGAAATGCACCCACTGTAATTCTTTTATATGCAGGTCCATATCCGATAACCGGTCTTGAATTTTTACAAGCTAAAAAAGGAAGTGAAGAAGAAGTTAATAACTTCTTAAAAACTTCTCCCGGAATACAAAATATTGGTGCAGCTATGGAAAATCTTTTATTAGCTGCGGCTGCTATGGGCTATGGAGGTTGCTGGATGACTGGTCCAAATTACGCTTGTAAAGAGATTGAGGAATACATAGGATTTGAGAAAGAAGGCTATTATTTAGCAGCTATCACTCCTTTAGGAATTCCTGAAAAATCAGAACTAAAAAGTCCTGCAAGAAAACCATTAGAAGAGGTTATGACTATTATTGAATAAATTAATACCTTACTCTACTTGTGCAATTATTTAAGCTTAAATAACAGGATTAAATAATTGCACAAGTCCAGTTATTTATATATAAGTTTCTAGATTTCAAATTATTTCTGAGCTAAAATTGTAGCTTTAGGATAAAATCCGTATCTTTTATAAAATGAAAATACATCTTCATTTCCTTCTCCTACACCTATCCTCTTGTCTTTAACTCCATAATTCTCCATCCACTTTAAAGATTTTTTCATAAAGTAATCTCCAATATTACAACCTCTATATTCATCTTCAACATATAGAGATTCTATCTCTCCTACATTTAAATCAGCTATAAATATCTAAAATTTTCTTTGCCTTACCCTTTATTATATCCCTTAAGTGGATCGGGCTTATGACTTCTAAATGTTCTCCAAAGCTTAATATTAAACCATACAGCCAATTATCTTCCGGATAATATATTTCAACCATAATGCTTTCATTGCTGTAATCCTTAATTTGATCCTCATTAAATTGATCTTCAACAAAAGCTCTCACATAAGAAGAAAATTTTAGAACAATTTTTTCATTTTCCGTTTTCTGAGTATTGTAATTTACAGTATATTTTTTTAAGTCTTGTTTATCTCTAGTTGTAAATTTTTCATTTTGAATTTCTAACTCTCTAATTCTAGATATTTTAAATGTTCTAAAATCTTGTTTATCTCTGCAAAATCCATAAACATACCAACCTATTCCTCTAAATATGATAGTCACAGGTTCAATAAATCTTAAACTGTAAACTCCTTTATTGTTTGTGTACTTAAAAGTAATACATTTGTTTTCTTGAATACATTTTTGAATCTGTTTAAGTTTATGTTTTTGATTTTTAGAAAATCCCCAAGGATTTAAGTCTATTAGCACTTGCTTGTTTCTTTCATTTATTGACCTTAAGTCCTCTTGTGGTATGATTGAGTTGATTTTTTGTAAAACATTAAAAACTCTGTTATCATACATTGTCTTGCTAATACCAGTTAGGCTCGTTACAATTGATTCCATCTCATCATATGTGAAAAAATTTTGTTTTATCTTATAGCTTTCTATAATGCTAAATCCTCCATCTTTTCCCTGATGAGATACAATTGGAATTCCTGCTTGGTTTATAGCATCTAAATCTCTATAAACAGTTCTAGTTGAAACCTCCAAGTAATCAGCAAGTTCTTTAGCCTTAACGCAGTCTTTATTAATTAGTATCATTATTATAGCTAAAAGTCTATCAACTCTCATAAATTTACCTCCATTACTTTAATAAAAACATAATCATAAAACTTGGTATAGATATACTTAAAAAATTTACTATATCATTATTGATAAAGCTAAATCCTCTAATTAGTCTTGTAGGTACATTGTTATAAACTTTTTTTTCAGTTTCAATTTTTTCTTGATCAAAATAATATATACCTTGTATAGTAGCTCCTAAAATAGAATCTATAAGTCCTCCTATAAAGCCTCCTAAAGTAATATATATAAAAATTTTTAAGTAGCTTTGATTATATATAGATAAATCTAATATAAACATCAATGCTATTGCAACTATTCCTATAAATATTGAACCTAAGAAGCCAGAAACAGTGCCTAAAAAGCTTACTGCTCCAGAAGTCCCCTTGATGACTCTTTTAAAGGTTCTTAGTGAAAAAGGTCTGCTTTTATTTAAAGTTCCTAACTCCGTTGACCAAGTATCTGCATTAGCTGCTGCAAAGGAAATAGCTAAAGCAATTAAAAACTGTGGGTTTTGAGTAATGAAATATACTATAGATAATATTACTCCAACTCCGCCATTAGCAAAAACCTGAAAAAAATCTCTTTTTCCGGTTTTATCAAATTGTTTAGCAACATTTTCTTTTCTAACTTTTTTATAATGACTTAAAAAGCTAGACGATAAGAAAAACATAATCATTATTGCTGCTCCATATATTCCTGAGGTTGCAAATATCCCTGTTCCTAAAATAATTGCTCCTATTGCACCGCTAATACTAAGCGAATTTTTCTTATATGCTAAAAACGCTATAATACTACTAAATAAAAGTCCTAGACTTGTCCTGTAAAATAAATTAATCAGTTCATTATTATAAGAATTGATTATTAAATAATATCCTAATAAAGAAGATAAAATCGGAACTGTAAGATTGTCTAGTCCTAAAGGCGTTATTGCTTCTATAAACGTAGCTGCAGCAGCTATTGTAAAAGTTATATAAACATTTGTCAAACTAAAACCATTTGCCCAAAATAACACTATAAGTGTAATGAGAAAAGAAAAGATAAACATAGCTATAGAACCTTCAATAGATTTCTTGTTTCTAAATATCTTAAATTTAAGCCTTCCCAGCTTCTTTCCTACGAGACTTGCAAATCCATCTCCATAACCCATTATTAATATACCAATTGCACCTATATATTTAGCTTCCTGTTTTAAAATACTTTCGTTCCAAGTAAATAATACTAATATCATTAGAGCTATAGGAAAATATACTGTTCCTAAATCACTAGTACCTTCCTTTCTCTCCATACTCCCAAATAGATTCTTTCTGTAAGAAATATAATTTAGAACTATAAATACCAGTGGCGGTACAACAGCATATTTTATATCTGGTATCAAAACCATTGCAATTAACCACCAGTGCGAAACTCCAATATGAATAAACTTCCTTGTGGTTTCTATATCTAAATTAATTGTTCTCTTTAGAACTTCTGATATTATTATTACAAGAAAAACAAAGCCGATAGATAAAATCATTCCAATTAAATTATTCATTAATGTCATCCTCCATTTGCCGTTAATTAGAATATATTAGTATTTTTAAATACTGCTCGTTTATTATATATTCTAATTACATATAGTGATTAAATCTCTAAATTTAGTTTGTTTTGGATTCCTATATATAAGATAAATATTATAGTCGTCTTAATTGTTTAACCTATTTTCTAATTTAAGTCTTAAGTCTTCAAATCCGGTCTTTCCTAATAAGGCAAACATATTTTTCTTATATGATTCTACACCGGGTTGGTTAAAAGGATTTACCCCTAGTAAATATCCGCTGACAGCACATGCTTTTTTAAAGAAATATATTAATTTTGCAAAACTGTATTCATTCATTTGTGGTACATTTATTATAAGATTAGGAACACCGCCATCTACATGAGCTAATATAGTACCTTGCATAGCTTTTTTATTAACAAAATCCATCGTTTTTCCACTTAAATAGTTAAGACCATCCAGATTCTCTTTACTTTTATTAAGTATAAAGTCATGCCTTGGACTTTCAATGTTTATTATAGTTTCTAGTAAAATTCTTCTTCCGTCTTGAATGTACTGACCCAAAGAATGTAAGTCTGTAGAAAAATTCACATAAGCCGGATAAATGCCCTTTCCATCTTTTCCTTCACTTTCTCCGAATAACTGCTTCCACCATTCACCAAGAAAATTTAATGAAGGTTCATATCCAGCTAATATTTCAACAACCTTACCCTTTCTATACAGTATGTTTCTCGCAGCAGCATACTGATAACATGGATTTTTACTTAAATCCTCAATCTTAAATTCTTCAGCTGCATCACCAGCTCCCTTTAGCATTAAATCTATATCTATTCCTGATACAGCCATAGGTAGTAATCCAACTGGAGTAAAAATTGAATATCTACCTCCAATATCATCAGGTATAACAAAAGTTTCATAACCTTCTTGGTCTGCAAGTTCTCTTAAACCGCCTTTTGATTTATCAGTTGTTGCAAAAATTCTCTCTTTGGCTTTCTCTTTACCATATTTATTTTCTATATATTCTTTTAATATTCTAAAAACAATTGCAGTTTCTGTGGTTGTTCCTGATTTAGAAATTACGTTTATACTCACATCTTTTCCATCAATAATATCTATTAACTCTTTTATATAAGTTCCACTTATATTATTTCCCGCGAAATAAATTTGTGGAGTTTTTCTCTTATCATGTGGCAGTAAATTATAGAAAGAATGATTTAATACTTCAATAGCTGCTTTAGCACCTACATATGAGCCTCCAATTCCTATTACTATAAAAACATCTGAATTCTCCTTAATTTTCTTACCAGCCTTCTTAATTTTTAAAAATTCCTCTTTATCATAATTACTAGGATATTCTAACCATCCTAAAAAGTCATTTCCTAATCCAGAATAGGAGTGTAAACTTCTATGTACTTCAATTATTTGTTTCTCTATTGCTAAAATTTCATGAGATGAAATATTAGATTTTGAATAATCAAATGATATATTGTTCATTTTATACCTCCTCGTTAATTTATTAAATCACTATCCTTATTTTAATTTTAATTCTAAATATTTTCAAATTATATTTTAGAATTATTATTACACCATACATAATATTTATCGTTAAAACTTTAATTTCCTTCTAATTAATGTTAAAATAAAAAAAATACTTAATTAGTTATTATATATATAGATGTCCGAATTCATAGTAAAAGTTATACATGGTTTGAATTAACAATTTAGTTTAACTCAATAATTATAATAAAAAAACACGTTCAGCGGTTTCAAATACGGATAACTCCTACAATTCACTCCAATATAAAATCCTAAAATTTTAAAACTCGCTACGCTCAAACAATAAAATTTTTTAACGGATTTTATATCTCCATGAATTGGGAGTTATAGCCGTATTCTGCAAATGCTTCTCTTAGTTTTTTTATTATAATTATTTAAATAGTATTTTATGCATAACATTAGTTTTGAGATTGTATATCTATAGACATACAAGTTCAAAGCTAAGAATATACATAAAAAATATATACAAATCAATTAGCAGGTTTAAATATTTAAAGTCACTCGTAATATATTTTTGTAAATAAAGTGATTTTAAAACTTGTATTACTATAGTTAAAATAAATTATTTATCTAAATTTCACTTGCGTTAAATTATTAATAATTTTAGAGGAGGAATATTATGGATAGTTTTGAGAAAAACTTAGAAAAATACGCTGAGATTGCAGTTATTATTGGGGTGAATATTCAAAAAGGACAAGAATTAGCAATTAATGCTTCCCTTGATTCAGCATGCCTTGTTAGAAAAATAGTTGAAAAAGCTTATAAGGTCGGAGCTAAAAATGTAATGGTTCAATGGACAGATGATGAAGTTACATTATCAAAATATAAATATGCTCCTGATGAAGCTTTTGAGAAATTTCCTAAATGGAAAGTAGGATCATATGAAGAAATGCTTAATAATGGAGCTGCTTTTTTAAATGTTACATCTCCTAATCCTGATTTGTTATCTGATATAAGTCCTGAGCGTATAGCAAATTGGAGAAAAACTTCAGCAATTGCAATGAACAATGTCAGAAATCAAATAATGTCTGACAAAGTCAGCTGGTCAAGCGTTATAACGCCATCAAAAGATTGGGCTAAGAAGCTGTTCCCGGAATTAAATGAAAAAGAAGGTATTAATAAGCTTTGGGAATATATCTTTAAGATAACCAGAACTGACTTAGATGACCCAATTAAAGCTTGGAAAGAGCATAAAACAAATATTAATAAAAAGCTTGAATATCTTAATAATAAAAAATATAAAAGGCTTATATATAAAAGTGAGGGTACAGACTTAACTATTGATCTTCCTTCTGCTCATGTCTGGATTGGAGGAGGTTCGACTACACAAGATGGGATTTTCTTTGTGCCAAATATTCCAACAGAGGAAGTATTCACTGCACCTCTTAGAGATGGTGTAAACGGAACAGTTAAAAGTACAATGCCATTAAATTATGGAAGCAGTCTAATAGAAAACTTCTCATTTACTTTTAAAGATGGAAAGGTGATTGATTTTAGTGCAGAAAAAGGATATGAAACATTGAAAAAACTCTTAGAAACGGATGAAGGAGCATTACATTTAGGTGAAGTAGCTCTTGTTCCTAATAACTCTCCTATTTCAAACACCGGAATTGTGTTTTATAATACTATGTACGATGAGAATGCTTCATGTCATTTAGCATTAGGTAATATTTATCCATCTTGTGTAAAGGATGGAACTAAAATGAATCGTGAGGATTTAAAGAAAAATAATTTAAATACCAGCTTAATTCATGTAGATTTTATGATGGGTTCTTCTAAGTTAGACATAGACGGAGAAACAGAAGATGGAAAACTAGAACCTGTATTTAGAAATGGAAATTGGACTGTATAAACACATATTGAATAGAATAAAAAAAATCGAGCAGGCTCGATTTTTTTTATTCTATGATATTTAAGCTTATATCTAGTGATTTTACTGAATGAGTTAATGCTCCTACAGAAATAACATCTACACCAGTTTTAGCTACAGCTTCAAGATTTTCTAAAGTTATATTTCCTGATGCTTCCAATACAGCTCTGCCTTCATTTATTTTTACTGCTTCTCTCATAGTTTCTATACTCATGTTATCAAGCATTATAATATCTGCTTTAGAATCTATTGCTTCTTTTAATCCTTCTAGACTTTCAACTTCAACCTCAATCTTAACAGTGTGAGGAATAACTTCTCTTATTTTATTTACTGCATTACTAATCCCGCCTGCAGCTTTTATGTGATTATCTTTTATCATTACTGCATCAGAAAGATTAAATCTATGATTATGTCCTCCTCCAACTCTCACAGCATATTTTTCAATAAACCTAAGAGAAGGTGTCGTTTTTCTGGTATCTACAACTCTGGTATTGTATTGTTTTATTTTATTTGAATACTTAAATGTACTTGTAGAAATTCCAGACATTCTCTGCATAAAGTTTAATGCTGTTCTTTCTCCAGATAATATGGCTTTTGTTTTTCCTTTAATTATTGCTATAATGTCTCCTTTTTCTACTGATGCTCCGTCTTCAACTAATTTTGTGAATTGAATGTTTTTATCAAGGAAAGCAAAAGTCTGTCTTGCTATATCTAACCCAGCTATAATTCCTTTTTCTTTCGCCATAATTTCTGCTGTAGATATACTTTGTTCATCTATTAAATTGTCTGTAGTTATATCTCCGTTATTCATATCTTCTAATAATGAATTTTTAATTAGAGCATCAAAACCTATTTTTTCTAACATAATGCCTCCTTAACTGTATTAAAAATATACACTACTATTCGCTTATAGTTCTTAATTTACTATGATAATCATCTATTCTAAAATGACATCCTACACTTTCTTTTCTTTCTAAACAATCTCTTATTACCAATTTAGCTACTGTAGCCATATTTAATGCTTCTAAATATTCTTTATTGTATGTATAATTATCATTTAAATTATTTAATATATCATCAATTATCTTTTTCGCCTTAAGAAGCCCTTTTTCCCACCTAACTATCCCAGCATAAGCTTCCATAGTATTCTTAATTGTCGAAGTTATATCATCAATATCTAAATTTGTTTTAGTTCTTTTAATATTATCATCTATGTTAATATGTGTAGAATCATACTTATAATCTAAAATATCTTCAACAGTATTATTAATATCTTCTGCAATCTTTCTTCCAAAAACAACACACTCTAATAATGAGTTGCTTGCAAGCCTATTTGCTCCATGTACCCCGGTGTTTGAACATTCTCCACATGCGTATAGATTATCAACTTTTGTTCTTCCATATCTATCAACTCTTATACCACCTATGTTGTAATGTTGAACAGGTTTAACCGGAATATAGTCTTTGGACATATCAATATTATTTTCTAAGCATTTTTTATAGATGGTAGGAAATCGTTTTACTAAATATTCTTTATTTTTGTGAGTAATATCGAGATAAACAAAGTCACTTTGAGTTTCTTTTAATTCATTATAAATGCTTTTAGACACTATATCTCTAGGAGCTAACTCAAAACTTTTATGGTACTTTTTCATAAACCTCTCGCCGTCTTTATTTCTTAAAACAGCTCCTTCTCCCCTAACTGCCTCAGATATTAAGAATTTCTGTCCTTTATCTTTTGAATAAAAAGCAGTAGGGTGAAATTGAATAAATTCCATGCTATCAACTTTACAACCAGTTCTATATGCCATAGCTATTCCATCTCCGGTTGCAACAGAAGAATTTGTGCTGTTATTATATATTTCACCTATACCTCCCGTTGCTAAAACAGTTGCAGAAGCTAAGATAATTATTGACTTATCACCATTTAAGGCTGTAACACCCATACACTTATTATCATCATTAATTAAATCAATTACCATAACATCTTCAAATAAAATTATGTTCTCTCTTTTTCTAAGTTC
Organism: Tissierellales bacterium; assembly: GCA_028280805.1. Classification (GTDB taxonomy): domain Bacteria; phylum Bacillota; class Clostridia; order Tissierellales; family VENL01; genus JANQLB01. The sequence continues at coordinate 40,548 of JANQLB010000023.1, read as the reverse complement.
TCTTCCTAAAGCCTTAACAATTTCTCTCCCTGTAGCATCTCCGCCGGCATGTAATACCCTTCTTCTGCTATGGCCACCTTCCATAGTTGTCCTAATAGTACCTGTTTCATCTCTATCAAACTCTACACCCAAATTAACCAATTCTTCTATATTAGAAGGAGCAGATTTAACTAATTGCTGTAGGTTCTGTATGTTATTCATTTCCGAACCAGCAGTCCATGTGTCTTCAATGTGTAAGTCAAACTTGTCATCATTGTTAATGCAGGCAGCTATTCCTCCTTGAGCAAGAAATGAATTATTCTCATCTAAAGTTTCCTTGGTTATGATAGCTACTTTAAATTTAGGATTAATTTTTAGTGCAGTATAAAGACCTGCAAGACCTGCACCTATAATAACTACATCGAAATTATATTTTACTGTCAATAGACTCACCTCTAGCTAATCTCTAACATTCTATCAAGTGCCTTTAACGCTTTTATCCTAATTTCCTCTTCTACATGTATCTCATACTGTTCATTTTTAAGTGATTCATATATGTTATTTAAAGTTGTTTTTTTCATATTGTTACAGATTAGTCCTGTTGATAACAAATAAAACTTCTTATCAGGATTATCCGTCTCTAACTTGTGTAAAACTCCCATTTCTGTTCCTATAATAAACTTAGTTTTATCTGAATTTGTAGCATAACTTATTATTTGAGATGTACTTCCTACGAAATCTGCTCTTTGAATTACTTCATCATTACACTCAGGGTGAACTAAGACTTCAGCATCTGGATGAAGCTCTTTGGCTCTTTCAACTTCGTGACCTTTAACTCTATGATGAGTTATACAGAAACCCGGCCAAAGTTCAATTTCTTTATCTTCTACCTTATTTTTAATATAATTTCCTAAGTTTTGATCTGGAACAAACAATATTTTTTTAGAATTAATACTTTTAATTACCTTTAAAGCATTTGAAGAAGTACAACAAATATCACTTTCAGCTTTAACTTCGGCAGACGAATTAACATAACATACTATAGTAGTATCAGGATTTTTAGTTTTATATTCTATTAAATCTTCAGCAGTAACCATGTCTGCCATTGGACAGCCTGCATCAATAGCCGGTAAAAGAATCTTCTTATGAGGTGACAGTATTTTAGCACTCTCTGCCATAAAATGCACACCACAGAAAACTATTAGTTTGTTGTTCACCTCTTGTGCTGCTCTGCTTAATGCTAATGAATCTCCTATTATATCTGCCACCTGCTGTACTTCCGGAATTTGATAATTATGTGCAAGAATTATTGCATCTTTTTCCTTTTTAAATTTGTTTATTTCTTGAATCATTTGATTTGGCTGCATATTATCGTGACTCCTTTAGATATTAATTTTTAAACTGATAATACTTTTAAGTCAAGTATAGCATTTTGTATTTAAGTTATCAATCAAACTTTTTAACAATCATCTATTCTCTTAATTTTAAATCATTATAGCTTAAAATTATTTTACATTATTCTGCCTTACTTTTTAAAAAATAATCTCATAATAACTGTTATAAAACCATGTGAATATTCACATGGAATTAAACTAATAAGGAATCTTAAACTTGTATAGTTTATTCTACTTTAAAACTTCTATAGTAAGAACTGCATAGTCATCTTCCTTCTCATGATATTCAAAGTCAAATACTGCTTTTTCAATATCTCTTATTAGATTATCTTTTGAAAACTTAATTGTATGAATTAATCTATCCATACCAAACTCCTCTTTATCTTTATTCTTAGCTTCAATAATGCCATCAGTGTAAAAGATAATTTTATCTCCTTTAAAAAGTCTTATTACTTTTTCCTCATATTGCACCTTATTAAATAAATATGAGATAGGGTATCCTGTAACCATCAATAGCTCATATTTATTTTTTCTTAGTAAAACAGGTACACTATTATGTCCTCCATTAACAAATCTAAATGTATTATCTCTTTTATCTAACACGCCATAAAATATTGAAAAATATTTATCATCATCCAGATTTAAATCTAAAAATTTTTGATGAAGCTGGCTGAGTGCTTTATTTGGACTTATTATATCATCCTTGATAGCTCTCATCGTCTGTCTGATAAACATAGTCATCATTGATGCTGTTACTCCGTGACCTGCTACATCACTAATATATATTCCTAAATGATTATCGTCTATAAAAAAAACATCAAAAATATCACCGCTTAACATTTCAGATGGCTTATATATATAATCAATGTTATAATCATCATATTGTCCTTTTGTAGGTAAAATTTTATTTTGAAGAACTTTGGCAAAGTTTAAATCTTGACTCATTTTAGTATTTCTGTTTCTTAGTTCATTTTCTAGTTTTCTTTCCTTAGTTACCTCTCTAAAAACTTCAACTCCTGCATATATATCACCATTTTGATCTCTTACGGGCGAGCTTTTAACTGAGAAGACTCTGTCTCCTATTTTTTCTTCTTTCTTGGTAATTCTACCAGTAGCAATTGTTGTTTTTGTTATGCAGTCTTTGCAGAAAAATGTCTTACCAAGCAGCGAATAGCATAATTTCCCAATTATATTTTCTCCTAACTCCTCCTGCATAGGTTTATTAGCATAGATAATAATACCATTTTTATCTATTACTCTTACCCAATCTACCATACCATCTAAAATGTCATAATTTAATCTAGTATGGTTTTTAACTATTTCTTTTATATTTATGCTTTCCTTTTTATTTAACATGATCTTCCTCCTTATTAAACAGGATTCAATAAAAAGTTTGTTGTAAGATACTAACTTATTTATTAAGAATATATTCTCTATAAAAATTTCATAAAAAATAAAAATTAGTTTCTAGTCTTAGATAAAACAGATCATACTTTAAATCCTTTTGTTTTATTATAACACATTTAATTAATTTACAAATCACTTTTAATTATAGTGTAAATATAATACATTAATAGTATCAAGAATTTGTGTTAGTTAATTTTATTATTTCATATAATTATATTATATATTGTTTATAATTTTTTTAGCTTAATTGTGTAATAATAAGTTTAAAAAGATTTTGTGTTTATATGTAAGCAAAAAAATTTAACTACCACTTTGAATTAATATGATATATAATAGGAATATGTGACTTTTGCATAATCTACTCAGGGAGGTGAAATTATGGAAAATAATCCTCAACCTACTTATACAGCTCCTAATAAAGCTCTACTTGAGAAACTTTCTAAATGGTCAAACTTTGTAGGTATTTTACTTATAGTATCTGGAATTCTATCTTGTTTAGTAGCTATACTTTCTCTTGGGCTTTCTTTAATACCAGGAATTTTTATGATAATACTAGGCATAAAGCTTACAAGAGCTAAAAAATCTATTGATATGTATATTCAAGGTAATGGTAACGAAATTAATGGCATTTTTGAGCATTTAAGCTCTTTCTTTCAAATATCAGGTATATTCATCATTGTTTCCTTAATTCTTGCGGTTGTAATAGTTATAGTATTTATTATACTAGGTTTTGCTATGTTTAATCAAATTAATTCACTTTATTATTATTAAAAATTGTATAGTATAAACAACTTATTTTCAGTATAAAGTGGCTAAACTAGCCGCTTTTTTTATTACTTAAATAGAAATTCATTATTATGTGCAAACATAAGGTAACATTTTTTAATGTTATGTTATAATATTATTATAGATATTAATAAAAGGAGATGGTTTTTTTGTGTAGTGATATAGACAGCTATGTAAATAAATATTTAAAAATTTTTAATAGCTTACACAATAAACTTAAGTGGAAAGCTCAAAATCAACTACTTATGATGATAGCACTACTGTACGTTATAAACGAAAAAGAATTTAACTTTAATGAGTTTATAGACTTGAGTAGCTATATAAAAAGTAATGCAAGTCTTTTTTCGCCACTTCACTCTCATCAAAAATTCTCAATTTCTGCGATGCTTTTGACTAAATATGATAATCCAAAAGATAAGTTTCATGAATTAATTAAGTATCAAGAAGGATTGACATCGAATGGCTTTAAAAAAGGTCCATTTACTAATATATCTGCTTTGTCTTTGATGGTCACTCATGATACAGATGAAGATTTAAATAAAAGAATTTTAAAAGCTTTTGAAATTTATAAGGGTATGAAAAGCTATCATTATTTCTTGACTTCACAATCAGACTATCCTTTAGCAGTATTACTTTCTAAGCTTAACAAACCAATAGATGATTTACTTGAAGAAATAGAATTTTATTACTCAAAATTAAGTGAAGGGAATTTTAAGAATGGAAATGACCTTCAATTTTTATCACATATATTGATGCTGGCTGATCTTGAAAACAAAGATTTTATAGTTAATAAATGTAATAATATATATGAAAATCTTATTGAAGAAGGATTAAAGGTTAAAAGACTTCATTATTCACTAGTTGGTCTTATGTCTATTGTTGATAAAAACCTTGAAAATGAAATAAAGGAAATTAAAGATATACTTAACATACTTAATACAACGAAACATCTCAAAAGGCTAAAGGATATAAACTTAACTATGGCAGTATTAATGGTTATATCTAAAGTAATTAAAAATATACATGATGATATTTCTATAATTGAAACTGGTCTTAATACTTCTATAGAAACTATCATTCAAGCTCAAAACGCAGCTTTAATTTCTTCAATTACTGTTACATCCACAACAGCTTCAACAATCCAATAAGGAATTCTAGAGCCACTGAGGTGGCTCTTTTATATATGGTCTTATACCATATTTTTCATCATACTCTTCTAAAATTTTATCTATTTCATTTTGGGAATCTTTTATTTTATCTATTTTATCTTTATCTATCCCTTGGCTAAAGGGACAACTACAGATACAAATACCGCAATCTGTGCCAATACTACGCCACATGTTATAGCAATCTTCTTGTTTAATCTGCCACCTTTTTATTCCATTTATTTCCAAGGGCTCTCCTGAAGGTATAGCCTTCCCTGGACATGTTCTTACACATCTGCTGCATCTTCGGCAAAATTCTTGTAAACCAAAGTCCACTCTTTTATCTGGAGTTAAATCTATATCTGTTGTCACAACACCTAATCTTATCCTAGAGCCGTATTCCTTTGTAATTAATATTCCGTTTCTTCCTATATCACCTATACCAGCCTCTCTAGCTACTAAAGGAGCAACCACTAAATAATTTGCATCCATGTGATTCCTTGCAGAATAACCAAGTTCTCTAATAAAATAAGCAATTTGCATTCCAATTATTGCTGCATCTACATATGCCTTAGATGTCTCTATTACCTCTGATATTTGAGGTGATCTGTTAATCATCTGCTTGTCCATTTCTACAGCAAAAACAATACCATAGGGATGCTTGATTTTAACCTCTTGACCATAGACCTCATCATGTCTGCCTCTGTGACTGTAAAAATAATGTTCTTCCATCTTAGCAATTCCTACTAACTTTGCACCATAATGAGTTGTCAGCCCCTTGATTCTATTTGTCATTTCTTCATCATTAACCTCTACTTTATTAGAGTTTACCGTTCCTTCAGATAAGTGTTTTATATCATTTAAGAATTTAAAATTTGCATCTGCTATAGGAGCATTTACAGGATGATACATAGCAGTTCCTTCTCCACATATGTGAGGTTTTTTCCTGATTTTGTCATCTATTTCCTTTTTATCTTTATTTCTATTATAATATTCATCATATTGAGGTGTTCCTTCTTTATAATTCATCCTAGCAAACATGGTATCTCTTTCATCAATTCTTTTCATGATCAAATCTCCCTTCACAAGCTTCTGTTATATCTATCTTTTCCTAATAACTAATTTTGCCTTCTCAGTTAAGCTTTTTAACATTTTAGCACGAGACATGATTTTTTTCAATGTCAATACTACCTTACCACTATTCCCCTTCTTAACTTCACTTGCCAACAATTCCACCAAAGGTCTTAACTTAGGAAATTGAGTAAGGTAAATAAGAGAAATCCATGCACTGTCATCAGTATTTTTATCTAATCTCTCTGTTCCCCAATACATATCATATTGCTGTTGCATGTTGCTGTACATTATTTTTTCAAGCTGCTCTTTAGTAAAAAAACCTTTTCTAACAGCTTTTTTTACAATATCAGTACCGGGCAGGAAATTTAACCCGTGAATCTGGAGTTCAAACGGATGCTTTAATTGTATACATAAATTATAGGTATCAATTAAATCTTCTGTATTTTCAAATGGATGCTGTAACATAAAATCATAAATTACTCTGGGAACTCCAGCATCTGATAATATTCTGCTGGATTCTATGATTTTTTCCTGACTCTCAGTTCTATTGAAAACATCTTTTCTTACCCGTAAAGAACCGCTTTGAATCCCTACAACTATTTGGTAAAGTCCTGCTTCTACTAATGCGTCAATAGTATATTTATTTATCTTAAGAGGATGCCCCCATATTTTAAAAGGTATCCCAATATCTTTTTTATACCTTATTTTAAATTCATCTATCCACTTAGGATCATCTGAAAAAATTTCGTCCCAAAAATGTATTGCCTTTAAGTTTTTAATCCTTTTTTTTGCTTCCAATAATTCATTTATTACACTCTCAACACTTCTAAATCTAACATATTTTCCTTTATTAGTATAAATTCTCTTTAAGCTTATAGAACAGCAATAAGAACAAGCAAATGGACAACCTCTTGAAGCACTCATCTCATACACCATATCTTTAAGCTGTGGATCCCCTTGAGAAATAATGTTGTTATATATAAAGTATTTTCCTTCGCCGCCTATCTCCGGATATCCTAATTCATCCAGCCTTTCCTTTAACGGTCTTATATCGTTAATAACTACCTCATTATATTTATTTTTATACGCAAGATTTAAAATACTAGAAATATCACCGTCAGACTTAAGAAAGTCCAACAACTCTACAAAGGCTTCTTCTCCTTCTCCTCGTATTACATAATCAGCATAATCTAATGCTTTTTCTGGAAATAAAGTTGAATAAACTCCGCCCCAGATTATTGGTATATCAAAGTTTTGTTTTACGGCATTAGTTACCATATAAACCGATTCTAAGTATAAGGATGCCATAACACTCATTCCAATATAAGACGGCTTTACTTCTTTTATTAAATCTAATAATAATTTAATCTCTATATCTGTAGCACTTTTAGGATTTATACTGTTAAATTTTTTAAAGTATAAAATTTTAGGTTCATATCCTGCTTTTTGAAGAGCATTAGATAAATACTTTATTCCTAAAGCATTTTCATTATAAAAACCAATTAGTAACACGACATTTTTCAATTAAATCACCACTTGTTATTTTAGTATGAATATCATCAACGCTTAACTATCTATTTATCAAAGTTTCTTATATATTTAATTATTGCCAAATATATAAGATTTACATACACATATTTATTTATATCTTTTACCAATAATAACTAGTCTCAATGGTATTATTAATATTTTATTAAATACAAACATAAAAAAGTCGGGATTAATTATAATCCCGACTCAAACTTTAGACAAATTAGAACAAAGTTAGTAAATATGAAAATGCAAGAGAATATTTGAAAATTTAGCTAAGAATCTAATCTTGCCAATGAAATCATTACTCTAAACAGCTTATAAATTTCCATATAATCATTACTGATATAGGATACACTCTTATCATCTTCACGCTTAACTCTTGGAATAAGCATAGCACTATCTGCCATTACAGTAGAATAAAATGTTATTTCCAGCTTTATTTCACCGTCATATGATATGATTGGATACTTACTGATATTATTAAAAGCAGCTTTTATTTTTTCTCTATACTTAGTTTCTAACTCTAATCTTGACAGATTTGCTGCACAGTATCTTGATAAAGAATCCTTTACCGCTAAGGTTTCTATATCTCCTATTTCTTCTTTAGCCTGCTTTGTTACAGTAGTATCACCTGATAGAAAAATTACCGGAACTCCATAGTATCCGGCAGCTCTACCATTTAGTCCGCATTCTCCTAAGGATTTGTCATTTATTTTTATTTCTGCTATGCTTCTGCTTGAATAAGTATGATCAAATATTCCATTTTGACTTCCCGATCTAGGATGATACCCTATAAACATAACTCCATCAAACGTATTATCAATACCTTCCATCATACTTAAAGGCTTTGGTTGCCCACTTATAAGCTTTACCTTCGGATGTAACTGCTCAATGATAATATTGTCCATACTTCCGTGAGAATCATTAAGGATTATTTCTTTAGCTCCATTTTTAAATGCTTCTTCTACAGCTATATTAACCTCATCTGTCATTAGTTTTCTACCTCGTTCATAATCCTTTCCAGTATTCATGATATGTGATTTTGAAACTACTCCCCAAATACCTTCAATATCTGCCGAGATATAAATTTTCATTTTTTCTTCCTCCTCTTTAAAATTATTATTTCTATCAAACATAAAGTTAAATTATATTCATACATTCCACATAATTTTTAGAAAACCTTTAAATTTATTTTGATACTCGAAATAATTCATGGTATAATATAATATATTTAAATACTCATAATATTATGGAGGCTAATATGAAATTTGAACAAAAACGACACCTGATACTAAATGGTAATATGACTAAAGTAATTATTACATTAGCTTTACCTATTATGTTAAATAATTTTATCCAAACGATATATAACTTAACTGATACTTATTGGGTAAGTAAGCTGGGTGATACTGCAGTAGGTGCTATAACTTTAGTATGGCCTGTTATTTTTTTCATGATGGCTCTTGGAATAGGTGTGTCTGTTGGTGGTACAGCTCTAATATCCCAATATACCGGTTCTGATAGAATGGATGAAGCAACTAAAGTAGCAGGACAAATTATATCTTTCTCTACAGTTTTTTCTATAATACTAGGAGTAATAGGTTATTTCGCTGTACCTGCTATTGTCAGATTTATGGGTGCTGAAGGTGCTATGTATGATCTAGCAGTTGAATTTCTTAGTATAATATTTTTAGGAATGCCTACTATGTTTATCTTCTTTGCCTTTACAGCTATAAAACAAGGTCAGGGAGATACATTTACTCCAATGATTTATGGAGGAATTTCAGTAGCTCTCAATATGATACTAGATCCGATTCTAATACTTAATTTAGATTTAGGTATTGGTGGAGCTGCTATTGCGACAGTTATATCAAGAGGAATATTCTCTTTATATGCTGTTTATACATTGTTTTTATCAAAACAGGGTATAAAGCTTCGCAGAAGTCATCTATCACTTAATAAGAAAGTTTTATATAAGCTCATTAAAGTAGCATGGCCGGCTTCAATAGGTCAATCTACTGCTGCTTTAGGCTTTATTGTTCTTAATATTTTTATTTTTTCATTTGGAGAATCAACTATTACAGCTTTTGGAATAGGAAATAGGATAAACTCGTTAATATTAATGCCTGTCATGGGCATAGGTAATGCTTTAGCTACTATAGTTGGTCAAAACCTTGGTGCGGATAACATATCTAGAGCAAAAAAAGCTGTAAGAACAAGTACTTTTTTGGCTACAGCTGTTTTAATTTTTGGAGGAACTATTCTTTTCATTCTGGCAGGTAATGTCGTAAGTAATTTTACAAATACTCCTGAAGTTTATGAACAGGCAACTTATTATTTAAAATTAATAGTAGCTAGTGTACCTTTAATGGGGTTCTTTCAGGTTTTTGTTGGAACTTTCCAGGGGTCAGGACATACTCTTATGGCTATGACTATAATGATGGGACGGCTCTGGGGACTTAGAATTCCATTAATACTTATATTTAAAAATTTCACTAACTTAGGTACAAATTCTGTTTGGTATGCCATGATACTAAGTAATTTAATTATTTGTATTATTGGATATGGTATGTATATGACGGGAAGATGGCAAAAGAAGATAATAAAAAAGAGGGCTGTTTAATTAGCCCTCTAGTTTTTTAATAAAACATAATACCGCCCAACATTTGATTTACAAATTCTTCAAGTGTAATTGTGTTGTCTTCGTTAAACTCTGGAATATCAATTTCTAATTCTTGGTTTATATCCCAAACATCATTCTTACCGTTAATTTTTATAGTAAGACTTTGTTGTGATATTTCATCGTTAACATCAATTTCAGAGTCAAAAATAACTTTTCTAATATTATTCTTATTATCTACAAAGTATTTCATATCTAAAGTTTTAATATTTAGAGCTTTATTTATTTCTTCTAAAACTTTATCTATTTCATTTTTCATTTCATCTAGCATTACTTCAATTTCTGCGTCTGTTATATCTTGACCTTCTTCTACAAGAGCTGATTTAACCGCTTCAATATAATATTTTCTGATTTGAGGATTTTCAATAGTTATATCTATAATTTCTTCTATAAACTGCTTAACATCTCCATCTTCCATAACAACAGCTATCTCAGTAGCTTTCAAATCATCTTCAGATATTGTTATCTCTTTATCTCCGTTGTTAACAATATTAGCATCTTGTATGTTTGCTAACATAGATGTTGTCATCTCTTGAAATAAGTTAAGCATCTCTTGTTTATCATCTTCCTCCATTAACATTTCTTGTTCTATCTCTTGTACTACGTATTCATTTAAAGTTGGAAACTTAAATGCCATCTGCTCCGGTGTCATAAAAAACTCTATCGTATATTCAATTCCACCTAAATTAACTATAAACTCTCCTGTACTTCTCATACTTTCAGAGTCAGATTTTGAATCTACAACTATTGAAATATCTTTTAACATTTCATAATATAATTGTAACATAGGATCAATGTTTTCAGCTTCTAAACTAAAATCAAATTCCAGACGTTGTTGAGAACTTTTAATTTTTGATAAATTAATAAATCCTTCTTCTAAAATTTCTTTTGGTTCTTTTGGTGCACAACCTACACTAACAAGCATTATTAATGCCATTATTAAACTAAAAAATACTATACTTCGTTTCTTCATAAATTATGTCCAGCCATTAAAATATCAATAACAGCTGTACCCCCTTTCACTTATTTTTTTAGCTTACTAAAGTTATCAAAAAACTTTAGATTACTTTATAAATAGTTTTTCCATATCTATAATAACAGTTTTAAATAAAAAAAGATATTAAATTTTCCTAACACATATATGGTAACATGTTAAAATGTACTATAGATATGGTTTACACTAAGTGTAATCACTACTGGTGGTTACTGTCTTTATTAAGATTTTTCTATTTGTGTCCTTCTTCGGGTACTATACATATAAACTCAAATTTTTCTTTACCTTTATTAGAGAATTGGTGAAGTTTACCAGACGGAACATATGCAAATGAACCTGCTTCAATTTCATGATTTTCTCCATCTAAATGTAATACCCCCTTTCCACTAATTATATAGTTTATATGCGGCCACGGATGAGTATGTTTAGGTGTATATCCTCCTTCACCTAATTCTAATACTCGCATTGCATATCCTTTCCATCCCTCTTTAGGAGATATAAGAACCTTCATTAAAGCATCTTTAACCTCTGGACTTTCAATTTTTACACCTTTAACATCTCTTTTATGCGATACAATCATTTTAAAATCCTCCTTATGTTTTAAATTTTTATTGCATAGATGTCCAATTTCTAGCCTTACTTTATTCAAGAAAAAACATATGAGAAATTAGTCTAAATATTTAAACTTGCTATGGAACTTATATATTCTTTTATGCATATTTTTTATTTAGAAATTGGAGGTCTATATAAACTTTGTCAGTTTTTAGGTGGTCTTGACCCAAAATACTGATAATAATTTACTTTTAATCGTCCATTATATAATTTCCTTTTTTTATCTGCCTTTTTTTTATAATATTTCTCAAACTCTTCAAATGAAGTAAGTATATATTTTGACCAAGTATTTAATCTATTAAACTTCTGACCCATTATACTATAAAGCTTCTTTACCTTTTCTTCATCTCCTAATCTCTCTCCATAAGGTGGATTAGATATTATAACTCCATATTCTCCATTAAAGTCTAGCTTCCTTACGTCTTTAACTGTGAAGTCAATACAATCATCTACTCCTGCTTCAAAAGCATTATTCTTAGCAATTTCAATAGCTTTTTCATCAATGTCATAGGCATAAATTTTTAGGTTTACATCTTGGTCTATAGCTTTTAATGCATTAACTCTTTCTTCTTTCCAAAGTTTTTCTCCTATTTGCGGCCACTCTTCTGAAACAAAGTTTCTCTGCAATCCCGGGGCAATATTTTTTCCCATCATAGCTGCTTCTATAGGAATAGTTCCAGAACCACAAAATGTATCAACTAAAATTCTATCCTTCTTCCAGAAACTAAGCTGAATCATCGCAGCTGCCAGAGTTTCTTTTAACGGTGCTTCTAATGCTGTTTCTCTATACCCCCTTTTATGCAGTCCTTCACCGCTTGTATCAATGGTAAGTGTTGCTATGTCTTTTAAAATTGACACTTGTATAGTATAACTAGGTCCTGTTTCTTCAAACCATTCTGTATTATATATAGTTTTGAGCTTTTCAACGACTGCTTTCTTAACTATTGATTGACAATCAGGAACACTGTATAGTTTTGAATTCACAGATTTTCCTACAACTGTAAATTTTGCATCTTTGGTAATCCAGTTTTCCCAAGGTAAAGATTTTGTTTGTTCAAAAAGTTCTTCAAAGCTTATTACTTTAAACTCACCCAATTTTAAAAGAACTCTATCTGCGGTCCTTAGCCATAGATTAGCCTTAGGTATTGCACTTATACCACCAGTAAAATTAATTTTTCCGTTTTCTACAGAAATATTATCATACCCTAAGTTCTGTACTTCTCTTTTAACTACTGCTTCTAATCCAAAAGTAGATGTTGCAATTAATTCAATTTCTTTCATTTTATCTCTCCTAATTTTTTGCTAGATTACTTTATAGTTTTATTATATAGATATTATTAAAAAAAATCTATTTATAATACTACTTTATCACTATAATTAGGTATATTGAATTATATAAATATTACCATAGCTTATATATAATAATTTATAGTAAGTAAATTAGAAGTATTAATTACTCATTATAAAGTAAGATTCAGTTCAGGTGGAGTTTTAACTCCATCTGAACGCATCACGCTGTGTAAGTGACTAGCACAAAATCATAGATTTTGGCTATCTACTTGACTCGTCTTATCCGAATACTATGCAATTCTTTACTCGCCGCTTATAGAAGCGGGAGTATTAGAATTGTAAGCTATCGGATAAACGTATTTGTACTACATGAATTAAAGATAGGGTTTATTCCTATCTTTTAATTTTATTAAAGGATTTAAGTAAATTTGAAAGGCAGGGTATCAACATGAAGTATGAAAAGAGTGGTTTAATTATACAAAGTGATGTTGAAATAAGAACTATTCGAGAAGAAAATAATGATATTGATATTATTCTCCCTCTTAAAAATCGTACAGTAAATCTATACTTAGATGAAACTCCTTCTTATTTTAAATCAAGATTCCAATTCTTAATGATAAAAAATATTATTATAAGATTATCTACTATAGAAAAAAACAATATATCTACTATTCATTTTTTAAGAAATATAGATTTACATTCATCGGTAGTAAATTTTGAAGTTGATTATTCAAATCATTATTTTCAAGTTAAAAATAAAGAATATTTAGTCGAAATTTATCTGAAAAGAAAACCGTTATAGAAAAGCTAGTGACATAGGTTAAAGGGTCACTAGCTTTTTAAACTACAAAACTTCTTTAATTAAAGAGATAAATTTCTTGTTCTGCTCCATTGTACCGATTGTAACTCTTATCCATGTTTCGACAATAGGTCTGATAATCATTCCTCTTTTTTGAAGTTCAACAAAAACTTCATTTGCATCCTTATTTACATTTACAAATATATGATTTGTTTCTGAAGGAGCATACTTTAAATCTAAAGACTTAAATTCTTTATATAAGTATTCTTTTCCTTCTCTATTGATTTCATAGCTTTTTTTAATAAATTCGTCATCTTCAAGTGCAGCTAATGCAGCTACTTGAGCTAAAGTATTTACATTAAACGGTCCTCTGATTTTATTTATGTTATGAATAATTTCTTCACTTGCCATTGTATATCCAACTCTAAGAGCTGCTAACCCATAAATCTTGGAAAACGTTCTCATAACTATTAAATTCGGATAATTTTTAAGCAAATTCATACTATTCTTAGGATAATCTTCATTGGTTACATATTCGTTATAAGCTTCGTCATAGATAACAATAATATTTTTAGGAACTTGTTTTAAGAAATTTAATAGTTTGTCCTCACTAAACATAGTTCCTGTTGGGTTATTGGGATTACATAACCATATTAATTTAGTTTTATCTGTTATAGCTAAAAGCATAGAATCTAAGTCATACGTCCAATCGTTTAAAGGAACTATCTTGGGAGTTCCTCCCATCATTTTTGTAGTGCTAATGTATCTGGGGAATGTAATATCAGCCATTATTATTTCATCGTTTTTATCTATAAATGTTTTGGCAATTTGATCTACCATTTCGTCTGATCCACTACTAAGTAAAACTTGACTTGGTTTTAAGTTTAGCCTATTCGCAAGAGCCTCCTTTAAAAGAGTAGTGTTACCATCAGGATAAATAGCCAAATTATCTGCTGCTTTTTTTACAGCTTCTACAGCCTTAGGAGAGCACCCTAAAGGATTTTCGTTAGAAGCAAGCTTGATTACCTCAGTAAGCCCGTACTCTCTTTTTACATCATCAATAGGTTTTCCCGGCTTATATGCAGTAAGTTCATTTAATTCTTGTCTGAATTTTACTGTCAAATTAATCATCTCCTTTCAAATTTAGTTTTTTAGTATGTTTACTCACATTATAACATATCTATATTACTATATACATCATTTTAGATAATTAAAACTCTTTTTTACCAGAAGCATAATAATAACAAAATAATGTAATAATAAATAAAAATAAGTAATAATGCCATCAAATGAGAATGTTAAAAAAATATTAAGATTTGAAAGGAGTTTTTAAAATATAGTAGAATATTTATAATAGTCAGAAAAACAAAAACGATGCCAAGGGGGTAGAAAGAGTAATGAAAAACTATAGTACACAACTTATAAGAAATGTTGCACTTCTAGGACACGGGGGTAGTGGGAAGACAACATTAACAGAATCTATGTTATTTTTAACGGGTGTAACAAAGAGATTTGGAAAAGTAGAGGATGGAAATACTGTTTCTGATTTTGATAAAGAAGAAATAGCACATCAATTTTCAATAAGAGCAAGTAATATTCCTGTTGAATGGAATAACCATAAATACAATATAATAGATACACCGGGATATTTTGATTTTGTTGGAGAAACATTTAGTGCTTTAAGTGTTGCTGGTGGAGCTATTATTGTTGTAGATGCAAGCTCGGGGGTAGAAGTAGGAACTGAAAAGGCTTGGAAATATACTGATGATAGAAATATTCCCAAAATTATATACTTAAACAAAATGGATAAAGAAAACGTTAACTTTGATAAGGTTATTGCTGATTTAAGAGAGAAATTTGGAAAGAAGATAGCTCCTTTCTCAATACCTATAGGTTCGGGAGAAGAATTTGAAGGTTTTGTGAATATAGTCGATTTAAAGGGACGTAAATTTGATGGTAAGAAATGTAACGATGTACCTATACCAGAAGAAATGATGGATGCAATTTCTCCAATTAGAGAAATGCTTATAGAATCTGTAGCTGAAAGTGACGAAGCCCTATTAGAGAAATATTTTGAAGGTGAAGAATTTACAACAGAAGAAATACATGAAGGATTGAGAAAAGGTGTATTAAATAATGACGTTATACCAGTATTAGTAGGCTCAGCCTCTAAGAGTGTTGGAGTTGAATCACTTTTAAATATGGTATATGACTATCTGCCGTCTCCTAAAGATATTGATATATATAAGGGAGTAGACCCTAAAACTAAGAACGAAATTCAAAGAAATACTGATGAAAACGAACCTTTTTCTGCGCTCATCTTTAAAACGGTTGTTGATCCATTCGTTGGAAAGCTATCACTGTTTAAGGTTTGTTCCGGAAGTATAACAAAGGATATGGAAGTTTTTAATCCTAATAAAGATGAGAATGAAAGAATAGGAAGTTTATTTTCATTAAGAGGTAAAAGTCAGTTAGATGTTTCAAAGGTAATTGCAGGAGATATTGGAGCTACAGCAAAACTACAGTATTCTGAAACAGGAGATACATTATGCGACCCGGATAATCCTATTGAGTATCCAATGATTGAATATCCTAAGCCGTGCTTATTTATGTCTATTGAGCCTAAATCTAGAGGAGATGAAGAAAAAATCGGTAGTTCTCTTCATAAGCTCATTGACGAAGACCCAACGTTTGTAGTTGAAAGAAATACTGAAACTAAGCAGCAATTAATAGGTGGGCAAGGTAATATGCAGCTTACTATAATTAAAGATAAACTTAAAAATTCTTTTGGAGTTGAAGTTGAATTGACTGACCCCAAAATAGCTTATAGAGAAACCATAAAAGGTAAATCGGATGTACAAGGTAAGCATAAGAAACAGTCAGGTGGAGCTGGACAGTATGGTGACGTTCATATTAAATTTGAACCTTGTACAGAGGACTTTGTTTTCGCAGAAGAAATTTTTGGCGGTTCTGTACCAAAGAATTATATTCCTGCTGTTGAAAAAGGGCTTAAAGAGAGTTTAGACAAGGGTCCTCTAGCAGGGTGCAAGGTAGTAAATGTTAAAGCTACACTTTATGATGGATCATATCATCCTGTTGATTCTAATGAAATGGCATTTAAAATAGCTGCCTCATTAGCATTTAAAAAAGGTATTAAAGAAGCAAATCCCATTTTACTAGAGCCTATCATGAATGTTGAAATAACGATTCCGGAAAACTACATGGGAGATATTATGGGAGATATGAATAAAAGAAGAGGAAGAATACTTGGCATGGAACCTCAAGAAGGCGGCATACAGCTTGTAAAAGCCGAAGCACCACAATCAGAGATGTTCAAATATGCTATTGACCTTAAATCAATGACTCAAGCAAGAGGAAACTTTACAATGGAATTTACAAGATATGACCAAGTTCCATCAAATCTTGCTGAGAAAATAATAGCTGAAGCTAATGAAGAATAAGAAAAACTAATAAAGTTAATTAATTGTTTAATAAAGGAGTGCATTTTGATGTACTCCTTTTGTTATGATAAATAAAACGAGAATAATATATCTGAAAAAATGAAAAAATATTATTAGACTGCCTTTAAAAGGAGGACTAATGTGACAGATTATTATATTAATTTAAATTATCAAGGTCAGAAAAAGCCAAATGAAAAGATGTTAGATGTAATAAGTAAAGTTACTAAAAAAGATGAAGTAATTATAAGTGTCAATTCAAACAATTACGCAAATCTTCAAACTGTAACAAGAATACTTGATGAGAATAACTTTAATCATTTGTCTAAAGGAAATGAGGATGGCAGTAAAATTTCCATTATAGCCTATCTTAAGTAAATTAATATAAGCTGTTACGCTTATTGCTGCAAATTAAGGGTCAGTATATAACAGACCCTAATGTAGCAATAAGACATATGAAGATATTTTAAGAAATAGCGATTTAAATTCACCGAATGGACAATATAAACTAGTTATAGCAATATTTAGTCTTTTATAGTGGTTGAAAAAAAGTGAGAGATATTTTTTAATATAATTAAAGTCAAAGAAAGTCAAAGTCAAAAACATTAGGGGTGATTTAGTGTCAAGGATAAGTAACATAATTGAAGAATTTATTAAGAATCTTTTACAGCAAACAAATAACGGAACACTAGAGATTAAGAGAAATGAATTAGCTGAATATTTCAATTGTGCACCATCTCAGATAAATTATGTATTACAGACGAGATTTAATACAGATAATGGGTATTATATTGAAAGTAGGAGAGGTGGTGGAGGGTATATAAAAATTATAAGAGTCAATATTAATAATAAATATATAGAAAATATTATTAATAATTATATACAAGATGTAATTACCAAGTCTAGGGCATTAAGTATAATAGATAGTTTAATTGAAAAAGATATTATCTCTAGTAGAGAAGGTATATTAATGAAGACTGCTCTTAGTGATAGAGCTTTAAATATTGCATCACAGTATAAAAATCAATTGAGGGCTAGAATACTTAAAGATATGTTACTTGTTATATCGAAAAATTAAGGAGGGATAGCATGATTTGTGAAGAGTGTGGAAATAATTCTGCAACGGTTCATTTGACTAAAATAGTAAATGAAAAGGTAAATAAACTGCATTTATGTGCAGAGTGTGCAAATAAACATAATAATTTTGATTTTGATTCAACATTTTCAATTCATAATTTTCTCACTGGTCTATTAGATAGTAGTCAAAATGATACTTTAAAAGTCGGATCTACTGAACCTAATCAATGCAGTAAATGTAAAATGACTTATGGGAAATTTAGACAAACAGGCAGATTAGGGTGTAGTCATTGTTATAAATCGTTTAACCAAAAGCTTAATCCATTATTTAAAAGAATACATGGACATGATTCTCATGTAGGAAAAGTTCCTAAAAAGGCAGGTGGAGTATTTAGGGTTAAGAAGGAAATTGACAATCTAAGAAATAAGTTAGAGTCAGCAGTTCAAAAAGAAGAATTTGAAAAAGCTGCACAGCTAAGAGACCAAATAAGAGAGCTGCAAAAAGAAGTAGAAAGTTAAAGGGTGGTGACAGAATGGTTAATTGGTTAAGTAATGATAAATCTGAACATGGAATAGTCTTAAGCAGTAGAATTAGACTTGCAAGAAATTTAGAGGATATAAACTTTACACAAAAGATAAACGAAAACGATGCTCAAATAATAATTGAACAGGTAAAAAATGCAGTATTAAATAACAATAGTACGATTTCAAATGATTTCAAATTTTTTAAAATTGATAACATAGATACTTTAAATAGAAAGCTATTAGTTGAAAGCCATTTAATTAGTCCTGCACTATTAGAAAAACCAGAGCGAAGCGGCTTCTTACTTAGTAAGGATGAAAAGGTTTCAATCATGATAAATGAAGAAGATCATATAAGAATGCAGGTTCTAAATGCTGGATTAAGTTTAGAAGAAGGATGGGATTTATGTAGTAAAATTGATGATATTCTAGAAGAAAATTTAAAGTATGCTTTTGATGAGAAGTTTGGATATATAACTTCTTGTCCTACAAATGTTGGAACAGGTTTAAGAGCTTCAGTAATGGTTCATCTGCCTGCTTTAGTATATACAAAATACATTAATAAAGTTCTTCAAGCAGTAAGTCAGATTGGATTAACTGTACGAGGAATGTATGGAGAAGGAACAGATGTTATGGGTAATCTGTTTCAAATATCAAACCAAACTACGCTTGGAGAAACCGAATATGAAATTATTGAAAAGCTAAAAAATATTGTCTTACAAATAATAGATAAAGAAAAAGCTTCTAGAGAAAGACTTTTAAGTACTGGTAGAATTCATATTGAAGATAAGGTTTTTAGATCACTGGGAATACTGCAAAACTCAAGAATAATGTCATCCAAAGAGGCTATGAAACTATTATCAGACGTTAGAATGGGAATTGATTTAGATATTATTAAAAGTGTTGATATTAATCAGATTAATAAGCTGATGATAATTACACAGCCTGCTAATGTTGAGAATTATGCAGAGACAAAAACAAATTCTTATGAAAGAGATGTTAAAAGAGCAGAATTAATAAGAGAAAATATAAAAATATAGGAGGGGATAATGATGGCTATGTTTGGAAGATTTACAGAAAGGGCACAAAAGGCAATATTACTGGCACAAGAATCAGCAAAGGAATTGAATCATAATTATGTAGGGACTGAACATCTTCTATTAGGACTTATAAAAGAAGGAGAAGGTGTTGCAGCTAAAGTTTTAGAGAATCAGGAGATTGATTTAGATAAATTAAAGAATCAGGTTATTAATTCTGTAGGTCAGGGAGATACAGCAAATGAGGTTTTAGGATTTACTCCAAGAACAAAAAGAGTGTTCGAACTAAGTTTTATGGAAGCTAAAGATTTAGGACATAACTATGTAGGTACTGAACATATACTGTTAGGTCTAATAAAAGAATCAGAAGGAGTCGCAGCCACATTATTAAAAAATCTAGGAGTAGACTTAGAAAAAGCTAGGGAAGAAGTTGTAAATATGTTAAACAGCAATTTCAATAATAAAAGTAGCAGTGTTTCAGGATTTGGAAAAGCCAACAGTAACACGCCTACTTTAGATAAATATGGAAGAGATTTAACTAAGCAAGCTGGTGAAGGAAAAATAGACCCTGTTATTGGAAGAGGTAAAGAGATTCAAAGGGTGATTCAGGTATTGAGTAGAAGAACTAAGAACAATCCTTGTCTAATCGGAGAACCGGGTGTAGGAAAAACAGCTATAGCTGAAGGATTAGCTCAAAGGATTGCAGATGGTCAAGTTCCAGAAATATTGATTGACAAAAGAGTTGTAACATTAGATATATCATCAATGGTGGCTGGATCAAAATATAGAGGAGAATTTGAAGATAGACTTAAGAAAGTAATGGAGGAAATAAGACAGTGTGGAAAAGTTATATTGTTTATAGATGAAATGCACACTATAATCGGAGCTGGAGCAGCAGAAGGTGCGATAGATGCTTCTAATATCTTAAAGCCGGCTTTAGCTAGAGGAGAGATGCAGGCTATTGGTGCTACAACTTTAGATGAATATAGAAAGCATATCGAAAAAGATGCTGCACTGGAAAGAAGATTTCAGCCTATAACTGTTGAAGAACCATCTGTTGAGGACACTATAAAGATATTAGAGGGTTTAAGAGATAGATATGAAGCTCATCACAGAGTAAAGATTAATGATGAAGCCATTAAGGCTGCTGCCGAATTATCAAAGAGATATATAACAGATAGATTTTTACCTGATAAGGCAATAGATTTAGTAGATGAAGCTGCATCTAGAATTAGATTACAGTCCATTACAGCACCACCTGATTTAAAGCAGTTAGAAGATAAATTAGAAGAACTTAATCAGGAGAAAGAAGAAGCAGTCAGCACTCAAGATTTTGAAAAAGCTGCACAGATAAGAGATAAAGAAAAGAGAGTTAAAGAAGAATTAGAAACAAAGAAAATGGAATGGAAGCAAGAAAAGCAGTCTAAGTCTATGAAAGTAGGATATGAAGAGATAGCTTATGTTGTATCAGACTGGACTGGTATTCCTGTGAAAAAGATGACTATGGAAGAGTCTCAAAGATTACTAGACCTAGAAAATATATTACACAAAAGAGTGGTAGGTCAAGAAGAAGCAGTAAAAGCAATATCAAAAGCTGTAAGGAGAGCAAGAGTTGGGCTTAAGGACCCTAATAAACCAATTGGTACATTTATTTTTGTAGGTCCTACTGGTGTTGGTAAGACATATTTAACTAAAGCTTTAGCAGAAGCTCTTTTTGGAGATGAAGATTCTGTTATCAGGTTAGATATGTCAGAGTATATGGAAAGACATTCAGTTTCTAAGCTCATTGGCTCTCCACCCGGCTATGTAGGATTTGAGGAAGGTGGACAATTGACAGAGAGGGTAAGAAGAAGACCATACTCAGTTCTTCTATTTGATGAAATTGAAAAGGCACATACAGATGTGTTTAATATACTTCTTCAATTATTAGACGATGGTAGATTAACAGATGCAAAAGGTAGGACTGTTGATTTTAAAAATACTGTAATTATTATGACATCTAATGTTGGAGCAACTAGAATTAGAAATCAAAAAACATTAGGATTTGCATCTCCTTCTCAGGAAGAAAAGGAAAAAGCAGAGTATGAGAAAATGAAAGATACTATTAATGAAGAACTAAGAAAAACGTTTAGACCAGAATTTTTAAATAGAATTGATGAAACTATAGTATTCCATCAATTAACTGAGGAACACATTGTAGAAATAGTTGATCTTATGATAGTTGGATTACAAAAGAGATTGTCAAAGCTTGATATAAGTGTAGAAATTACTGATGAGGCAAAGAATTTTATTGGTAAGGAAGGCTATGACAAAAACTTTGGAGCAAGACCTCTAGAGAGAGCAATAAGAAAGCTTGTTGAAGATGAGCTGTCGGAAGAAATGCTTAAAGGGAAAATATCTAAGCATGATAGTATAACTATTGATTTTGATGGAGAGAAATTAATTTTTAATTAAATTCTTTTTCATATATAATAATATTTAGCTAAGTAATAGGATAGCATGAAGGTTAATATTCATGCTATTTTTTC
Source organism: Tissierellales bacterium (assembly GCA_028280805.1). GTDB lineage: Bacteria > Bacillota > Clostridia > Tissierellales > VENL01 > JANQLB01. Next base: position 18,233 of record JANQLB010000023.1, on the reverse strand, counting down.
TTTCATTATTTTGAGTTGATAAATTTGTGATTATAAACTATAATAATTGGCATATTAGTAAATAATTATACTGAGCGCTTACAGGAGGTCTTTTTGTGGTAAAAATTAAAACAAAATTTGTTTGTCAAGAATGTGGCTGTGAAGCACCAAAATGGCTGGGTAAATGTCCAGAATGTAATGAGTGGAATACCTTTGTAGAAGAAGTTTATGAGAAGAAAAGAGGGACAATAGTTTCTAGTGAGTATTCAGCAAGTGAAATAAAGAAACTTATGGATGTGGCTGTAGAAGAAGAGGAAAGAGAATCCACAAATATAAATGAACTAAATAGAGTTTTAGGTGGAGGTATAGTAAAAGGCTCTCTGATTTTGGTTGGAGGAGACCCGGGCATAGGTAAATCAACACTTTTAATTCAAGTAGCTAATAATATTTCTAATAAAGGACTTAAAGTCTTATATATTTCTGGTGAAGAATCAGCAAAACAAATAAAAATTAGATCTGATAGATTAAAGATTAAGTCTAATGAATTATATATTTTACCGGAAACAAACATGGAAATCATAACTAAAAAAATTGAAGATTTAAAGCCGGATATGTTAATAGTTGACTCAATTCAAACCGTTTATAGTTCTGATATTTCTTCTGCGCCGGGAAGTGTGAGTCAGGTAAGAGAGATTACATCACGTTTAATGAAGCTGTCAAAAAGTAAAGAAATGACGACTTTCATTGTAGGACATGTGACTAAACAAGGAGCAATTGCAGGACCAAGAGTCTTGGAGCACATGGTAGATACAGTTTTGTACTTTGAAGGAGAGAGGCATCATTCTTATAGAGTTTTAAGAGCAGTAAAAAACAGATTTGGTTCTACAAATGAAATAGGTATTTTTGAAATGAGGAACTTAGGATTAGTAGAGGTAAAAAATCCTTCAGAGATGCTGTTATCCGGTAGACCCTTAAATTCTTCGGGTAGTGTAGTAGTACCCAGTATAGAAGGTACAAGACCTATGCTTATTGAAGTTCAAGCTTTAGTAAGCCAGACTTCGTTTGGAATGCCCAGAAGAGTAGCTACCGGCATAGATTATAATAGAGTAGTGCTTATGATTGCCGTATTAGAAAAAAAAACCGGACTGCAAATGCAGAACTGTGACACATATATTAATGTCATAGGAGGACTTCAAATAAAAGAACCAGCTGTTGACCTTGGAGTAATATGTTCTATAGCTGCAAGCTTTAAGGATAAGACAATAGACTCTAAAACAGTAGTAATTGGAGAGGTAGGATTAACTGGAGAATTAAGAACAATAAGCTTTATTGAAAAAAGGATTAAGGAAGCACAAAAACTAGGTTTTAAAAGAGCAGTAATACCTAAATCTAATTTGAAAGGTTTATCAAATAATAATGATATGGAAATAATAGGAGTATCCAGTGTAGAGGAGGCTCTTGATATAGTCCTAGGAGGTTAGTTCGTACATGACAGGCAATGATACTGATACTATGAACATATATAATTCATTAAAAATCTTAGCTCCGGGAACTTCTTTAAGGGAAGGGTTAGACAATATAGTTAGAGGAAAAACAGGAGCATTAATTGTTATTGGAGATAATGAAGCTGTATTAAACATTGTAGATGGAGGCTTTAATATTAACAGTGAGTTTTCTCCTGCTCAGTTATATGAGCTGGCAAAGATGGACGGGGCTATTATTTTAAGTCATGATTTAAGAAAAATACTTTATGCCAATGCACATTTAGTGCCGCATCCTCTAATTCCTTCAAAAGAAACTGGAACAAGACACAGAACAGCTGAAAGAGTTGCGAAAGAAACTGGAGAATTGGTTATTGCAATTTCCCAGCGTAGAAATGTAATATCATTGTATCAAGGAACACATAAATATGTACTAAGAAACATGAGTGAAATTTTAAATAAGGCAAATCAAGCTATACAGACCTTAGAGAAATATAAAGTTGTATTAAATCAAGCGATGGCAAACTTAAGTGCTTTGGAATTTGAAGATTTAGTTACAGTGTTTGATGTAGTAAGAGTACTTCAAAGAACTGAAATGGTCATGAGAATTGTATGGGAAATAGATAAATATATATTAGAATTAGGCAATGAAGGAAGGTTAATAAGCATGCAGCTAGAGGAACTGGTTGGAGATGTAGAAGAAGATGGTCTAAATATTATAAAAGATTATTATACAAAGAATATGAAGATAAGTATTACTGAAATTCAAAAAAGTATCTCTCAACTATCCTCAGAAGATTTATTACATTTGACAAATATTGCAGAACTTATAGGATTTAATAATAATATTAGTTCTTTAGATATAAGTATTTCACCTAAAGGATATAGAGTTTTAAGCAAGATGCCAAGGCTTCCGTCTAATGTTTTAGAAAATGTTATAAAAAAATTTGGTTCTTTTCAAGAAACTTTAAAAGCATCAATTTCTCAGTTAGATTCAGTAGATGGTATCGGTGAAGTTAGAGCTAGAAATATAAAAGACGGACTAAGAAGAATGCAGGAGCAGTCACTGCTTGATAGACATATATAATATAACAGCGGCTTTATGGGCCGCTTTTAAATTATTATTAGATTAAAATACTTATAAAAGACTATATATTCCTAGTGCATCTAATTCTTTATACTCTTTAAGAAGTATGTCATATAAACTAAGATTTAAAGTATTGCAAAGTGAAGCTATATAGAACATATGATCTCCTATTTCTTCTTCTATTTTTTCTTTGCACATATCACATAATTCTCCATTAACATGATCTTTAAGAGAATCTCTTACCTCTACCATGCTTCTTTTGTTAAAGTCTTGTTTGGTTGCATTAATGCTTATACATCCACAATTAGTAGCTGACTTAATAACTGCTCTGTTAGCTTTTGCATTTGATTCATCAAGTTTAGATATAATATCCAAAATGCTTTTATGCCTAATTAAAACGTCTGAAACTTTTTTTTGAAAATCATTATATATCAAATCTTTATCCATTTTATCACCTCGGCTGAAGATTGTTTATATTAATTATACTTTTTAGTACAACACATTGTCAATTTAAATTTAAGTTGACAAGCTATATTGTCTATGGTAGAATTTATTATTTGACAAATATATTATTTTACTGTATAATTTAATGTAATATGCTTGGTATGTGACAGGAGGGTTTTTTATGTTTCAAATAGGTGATAAAATAGTATACCCTATGCATGGAGCAGGAGTTATTGTAGCGATAGAAGAAAAGGATATATTAGGAGAAAAAAAGAAATATTATGTTATGAAAATGCCTATGGGAGAAATGAAAGTAATGGTTCCTATTGAAAATATAGAGGATATTGGGATAAGAGAAATAATAAACAATCAAGAAGTTGATCAGGTTATAGCTGTTTTAGCTGATGATAAGACTAAAATGCCTCAAAATTGGAATAGAAGATATAGAGCTAATATGGATAAAATTAAAAGTGGAGACATATATGAAATCGCCAATGTTGTTAGAAATCTGATGATAAGAGATCGTGAAAAAGGTTTGTCTACTGGTGAAAGGAAAATGTTAAATAATGCCAAACAAATGCTTGTTAGTGAAATTGTTTTAGCAAAGCAACTAGACCAAACCGAAGTAGAAAAACTTATTGATGATGTTGTTCAATAGGCGTCTTTTTAGACGCTTGTTTTTTATTTTTCATAAATTTTTATCAAAAAGTTAAAATTAATAGTGTTTAAATATTGAAAAATGTGGTAAATTAGTTATAGAATATTATTATATTGGAAATAAATAAAATAGGAGGTGATATATATGCTAAATAAAATAATTAAAATTGGCATATCTTTGATAGGGATGACCCTAGGATATGGTTTGATGGCTTTGGCAATTCATTTTGATTTTATCAACTTTGGTACACAAGAAAGCTTAAACTTATATTTTTATATAGGAATAAGTTTAGTGTTTGGAATAATATTTTATTTTATTTCTCCAAAACTCATCAAAATTGGAAGAAGATCAGTTACTAAAGTTGAAACTGAATTACAAGAATTACCTGCTTTTGATATTGTTATAGGTTCTGTTGGGCTTATTGTAGGTTTAATAATTGCTTTTTTGTTAAGTAGTTTATTTTTAGAGATACCATATGCAGGAATATTTATTTCAGCGGTATCTTATCTACTGTTTGGCTATCTAGGTATTATAATTCCTACAAAGAAACGAGAAGATTTTACAAGTTTAATTGATATTTTTAGGAAAAACAATAAAGATAAAGCAAAATCTAATTCTAAAGGATGTCCTAAAGTGCTTGATACAAGTGTTATAATTGATGGTAGAATCTCTGATATATGTAAAACAGGGTTTGTTGAAGGACCATTGGTAATACCAGAGTTTGTATTAGAAGAGTTACAACATATTGCTGACTCATCAGATTCACTAAAGAGGAACAGAGGCAGAAGAGGATTAGATATTTTAAATAAAATACAAAAAGAGTTAGATATAGAAGTAATTATACATGATAAAAACTTTGAGGAAATAAATGAAGTTGATAGTAAACTTCTTAAACTTGCACAATTTTTAAAAGGAAAAGTTGTCACCAATGATTTTAACTTAAATAAGGTTGCAGAGTTTCATGGAGTAGATGTATTAAATATTAATGAGCTTGCTAATGCCGTTAAACCCGTTGTACTTCCTGGTGAGGAGATGAATGTTCTTGTTATTAAGGATGGGAAAGAATCAGGTCAAGGTGTGGCTTACTTAGACGATGGAACTATGATAGTTGTAGATGGAGGTAAAAAATATATTGGAGAAAATATAGAAGTAATGGTTACAAGTGTTCTTCAAACAGCAGCCGGTAGAATGATATTTGCAAAGCCTAAAACTATGGTAGATAAAGCGGTATAATCTTATTATAATTATAATCATGATTACGAAAGCCTGGTCTTAATGACTGGGCTTTAATCTTTATAATGTTTTTATTAAGCTCATTATGCTATAATAGCTATGGGGTGATCATATGAAGTTGAAAGATACTTATGTATCAGTTATTATTCCTGCAGCTGGAATGGGAAGGCGTATGAATAGCAGTATTAATAAACAATTTATGCCCTTAAAACAGAAACCTGTTTTAGCACATACTATAGAAAAGTTTATAAAATGTGATAATATAAACGAAATTATAGTTGTTATTAGAGAAGATGAGAGAGATTTATTTATAGAACAAGTCATAAAACCTTATAATCTTAAAAAAGTAACAAAAATTGTAGCGGGAGGAGAAGAACGTAAGGATTCAGTTTATAATGGACTTTTAGAAGTTAGTTTTAAGTGTGAAATTGTTGTAGTTCATGATGGTGCTAGACCTTTTATAAACGAACAATACATAAATAATAGTATATTAGGAGCTGTAAAACATGGAGCATGTGTAGTAGGAGTACCAGTAAAAGATACTATAAAAGTTGTAAATTGTTGCAGTGATATAGTAAATACTCCAAATCGTGAAACATTGTGGGCTGTTCAGACTCCACAGACTTTTTCATATAAGCTGTTACTAAACGCATATCAGCAGTCCATTAATCTAGGATATTCAGCTACAGATGATAGTATGCTTGTAGAAAAACTAGGACACAGTGTTAAAATGATTAAAGGCAGCTATGATAATATAAAAATAACTACTCCGGAAGATATTATATTAGGTGAAAGAATTTTAGAAAAATACTATAATAGTTATTAGCAGTTAGTAGAAAGTGAGGGATAAAATGCGTATAGGGATAGGATATGATGTGCACAAATTAGTAGAAGACAGAAAGTTAATCATAGGTGGAGTAGAAATTAAGTATAATCGCGGGCTTTTAGGACATTCTGATGCAGATGTTCTTATCCATGCGATTATGGATAGCATTTTGGGAGCATTAGCTTTAGGAGATATAGGGAAACATTTCCCTGATACAGATAAAATGTATAAAGACATTTCTAGTATAAGTCTATTAAAAACAATTTATCAACTTATGAGAGAAAAAGGATATAAAATAAACAATATTGACTGTGTAATAATTGCTCAAAGACCAAAACTAGCACCTCATATAGAAGATATGAGATTAACTATATGCAAAGTGTTAAATACTTCTAAAGATAATATAAATATAAAGGCAACTACAACTGAAAAACTTGGTTTTGAAGGAAGGGAAGAAGGAATAGCTGCTCAGGTAGTCTGCACAATAGATAAAGAAAGAAAATAATACTATATTACAAAAAATACTATAAATAGCTATAAAAATATATTATAATGAGACGTAGATAATACTTACAAAACAAGAGAGGTGACAGAAGTGATACAAGTAAAAGGTTTAACGAAAATTTTTAAGAAAGTAGAAGCCGTAAAAAATGTATCATTTACAGTAGAAAAAGGTACTGTTTTTGGATTGTTAGGAGAAAATGGAGCAGGTAAAACTACTACTCTTAGAATTCTTGCTACCATGTTAAAGCCTACCAGTGGGACAGCATCAATTGACGGCACAGACTTATTGGTTGATCCTGAGGAAGTCAGAAGTAAAATTGGAATACTATTTGGAGGAGAAACCGGTCTTTATGATAGACTTACTGCTAGAGAGAACATTAAGTATTTTGGACTACTAAATGGAATGAGTAAAGAAGAAGTATCTAGAAGAATCAATGAATTGTCAGATATTCTTGATATGCAAGAATATATTGATAGAAGAGCTGGAAAATTCTCTAAAGGTATGAAGCAAAAGGTCTCCATTGCTAGAAGCATAGTACACAATCCTGAAATAATGTTGTTTGATGAACCAACTTCCGGGCTGGATGTAACAGCAGTTAGAATGGTTCATGATTTTATCAAGAGGTTAAAGGACCAGGGAAAGACTATTATATTCTCTAGTCATTCTATGAATGAGGTAGAAAAATTATGCGATGTAGTTGGAGTTATTCATAAAGGTAAAATAATCGAAGTATCTACAGTTAAGAATCTTAGAGAAAAGTATAATAATATGGAATTAGAAGATATTTTTGTTGAATTGGTAGGTGATAAAAATGTTTAATAAATATACTTGGATAGTACTAAAAAAAGAACTCACAGATATATTTAGAGATAAGAAAACCATAATAACCAGTATATTAATACCTATTTTGGTATTCCCTATTCTGGCATTTGTAATTGGTTCAAGTACAGACCAGTTTTTAGGTCAGAATAATAATCCTGTAGATATGGCTCTAATCAGTGAAGAAGAAAACAAGCTGGAGGAATTTTTAAAAGCTAATGACAATGTAAATATTATTGAAGTTGAAAATCCACAAGAAGCTTTAAAAGAACTGGACATTAAGGTTATATTAAAAATAGATAAGGGCTTTGACGAACGAATAGAGCGGGGAGAAGCAGGAAACATAGAATTTATTTATGATATCACCAGTTCAAGGTCAGATATGGCTCAAAGCAGGTTAAACGGTATTATAGGAGAATTTTCTCATTCTATAACTCTATCAAAGCTTGAAGAGTTAGGTATAAGCTCTCAAATACTAAATCCGATTAATATAGAGAAAACTATTCTGGAAAATCAGCAAGCAGACCAAGGAATAGGTTTAATGATTTTATCAATAATTTTACCATTAATGCTTACAGTTTGGTCAGCAGTTGGTGGCATGGCAGCAGCAACAGACTTAGGAGTTGGAGAAAAAGAAAGACAAACTCTTGAGCCTTTATTAACAACAAAAGCTAGCAGATTATCATTATTAATGGGTAAATATTTTGCTGTGGTTGTGGCTGGTATATTAGGAACTTTAGCAGCTTTGACCGGATTTGGCATAGCTAGTGAAATCAATCCCAATTTTACGGGAAGCGGAGTTACTATGCCTATACAGTCAATAATAGCTATAGGTATATTGTGTATTGGTCTTGCCCTAATATTTAGTGCATTAGAGCTTACGATAAGCTTCTATGCTAGAAGCTTCAAAGAAGCACAAACATATTTAAGTCCTATGACTATTATAGTTATGATTCCTGCATATTTTACTATGTACTTAGATGGTAAAGAAATACCGGATTTATTTTTACACATTCCAATTATTAATACCATATCAATTATTAAAGAGTCTATTGTTGGTGTATTTAATATTGAGCATATATTAATAGTAGCAGGATGGACTATTGTATATATAGGATTAGCGTTATTCTTTACAGTTAGGATGTTTAATAAAGAATCTGTTATTTTTAGAAGTTAAATTTTAATTAATATAATTGACATAAAATCATTTTTCTAGTATGATAAATCATAAATCATCATACAATAAATTTAAATATATAAAAGCTACGAAGGGAAATAGTAGATAGAAATGGTCTATAGAGAGGAAATCCCAGGCTGAAAGATTTCTGACCCTCTTGATATTGAACCCGTCCTTGAGCTTCTAGGCTGAATTTAGTAGGCTTAGACGGTTATACCGTTAAATTGTTAAGAGGATTATAATTAATTTATAATCTATTAGGGTGGTAACGCGGAAAACCTTCGTCCCTTTTTTGGGATGAAGGTTTTATTTGTTTTATGAAATAAATAAATTACTAAATAATTAAGAAAAAGGAGAGATATATATGAAAATGTCAAAACTATATATGCCTACCTTAAGAGAAGTTCCTTCAGAGGCTGAGACACCAAGTCATCAGCTATTATTAAGAGCAGGTATGATAAGAAAGCTGGTTTCAGGAGTTTATTCTTTTCTACCTTTAGGAAACAAGGCTTTAAGGAAGGTAGAAAAAATAGTTAGAGAGGAAATGGATATATCCGGTTCACAAGAGGTGCTTATGTCAGCTATCCAGCCCGCAGAGATATGGAAAGAAAGCGGTAGATGGAGTGCCTATGGTCCAGAGATGTTTAGGCTTAAAGATAGACACGAGAGGGAGTTTTGCTTAGGACCTACACATGAAGAATATTTCACAGATTTAATTAAAAATGAGTTAAACTCTTATAAACAGTTGCCATTAAATATTTATCAGATTCAAACTAAATACAGAGATGAAAAGCGTCCAAGATTTGGATTGATTAGGTCCAGAGAGTTCATAATGAAAGATGCATATAGTTTTGATATGGATGATGCAGGTTTAGATACTTCATATAAGGAAATGTGGGAAGCTTACGACAAAATATTTACAAGATGTGCTTTAAAGTTTAGAATTGTTGAGGGAGATTCCGGAGCTATGGGAGGAAGTGATTCACATGAGTTTATGGCAATTTCTGATATAGGTGAAAGTGAAATTGCTTACTGTAATGATTGTGATTATGCAGCTACAGACGAAAAGGCAAAATGTGTTTATGTAATAAAGAATGAAGATACAGAAGAATTGGAAATTGAAAAAATACACACTCCTTCAGTTAAGACCATAGAAAGCCTAGTTGAATTTTTTGATTTAACCGGAGATAAATTTGTAAAAACTTTAATATACAAGACTGAAGATGAGATTATAGCAGCTATAGTACCAGGCAATAGAGAACTAAATGAAATTAAACTTGCAAATTATCTAAAGATCCCAGATCATGAGTTAGAATTAGCAGACTCAGATACAATAAAAAAAGTTACAGGTGCTGACATTGGATTTGCAGGCCCTATGGGTTTTAAAGGGAAAGTGAGAGTATTAATTGATTCGAGAGTTACACAAATGAAAAATGTTATAATAGGCGGAAATGAAACAGATTATCATATAAAAAATGCTAATTACAATAGAGATTTTAAAGGAGAAATAGTTGAAGATATCTTACTTGTTAAAGAAGGAGATTTATGTCCTAAATGCAGCAGCCCTTTAAAGATAGAAAGAGGTATAGAGGTAGGAAATATATTTAAACTTGGAACTAAGTACAGCTCATCTTTAAATGCCACTTATCTTGATGAAAATGGTAAGTCACAGGATTTCTTAATGGGGTCATATGGTATAGGAATAAATAGAACTGTTTCGGCTATTGTTGAGCAAAATCACGATGAAAAAGGTATAATATGGCCTTTAGTCGTTGCTCCTTATCATGTTATAGTAACTATAGTGAGTATGAAAAATAAAGAACAAGTTGAACTGGGAGAAAAAATATATCAAGAATTAAAAGCTCAAGGTCTTGATGTATTATTAGATGATAGGACTGAAAGACCCGGAGTTAAATTTAAAGATGCAGAATTAATTGGGATACCTATAAGAGTAACTATAGGAAGAAAGGCTGATGAGAATATTGTGGAATATGTTATTAGAGGTAAAGGAGAAAAATTCGAGATTAAAACTGACGAAATTCTTATAAAAATTAAAGAAGAGTTTAAAAATCAAGGATTAGACTTTTAGAGCGTACTTATGTACGCTATTTTTTTGTCTGTTTTTGCTCCTGAATATCAACAGCTTTTTAGAGCAAACTAAATAAAAGTAAATGTTTTAGTATTGGAGGATAAGCATGGAAAAGAAGAACAAACTTAAGAAGTCTTTGGCAGGAAGATTTCGGTTTTTATCAATAACATGGTGGATATTTCATATAATTCTTATTCTTTTTATATACTTTATATTTAGAATCATCTAAAAATAGACAAAGGAGAAAAAACTATGAATAGAAAAAGCATATTTATAATAATTCTAGTATTATTTTTAAATTTAATCTCTTTAAGAGATATATACGCACAAGATGAAAATATTGTAATTAGTTTAGGTGAGGACTTAAAAGAAGAACAAAAAAACGAAATTCTTGAAATATTTGATGTTACTGATGATACTAAAATAATATATGTTACAAATGAAGAAGAGAAAAAGTATTTAGGCAGATATATTGACGAAGATATTATTGGAAATAGAGCTATATCATCAGCTTATGTTAAGAGTTTAGACGACGATTCAGGTATTGATGTTGAAACATATAATATAACTTGGGTTACTAAAAAGATGTATATGAATGCTTTAGTTACAGCAGGTGTTAAAAACGCTAAAGTTAAAGTAGCCTCTCCCGTTAAGGTTTCAGGAACAGCCGCTTTAACTGGAATCATAAAAGCTTTTGAAGATGCTAGTGGAGAGAAAATTGGAGAAAAAGAAAAGCAGGTTGCTAATGAGGAAGTAGCAAAGACTGGACAATTAGGAGAAGAGATAGGAAAAGATAAGGCCAGTCAGCTTATTAAAGAAATTAAGGAAGAAATAATAGTTAAAAATGTTAAAGATGAAGAACAAATTAGGAGAATAATTATTGATGTAACAGGAGAGTTAAATATAAATCTAAATGAAAAACAAATAAGTGATATAGTTAGTTTAATGAAAAATATTTCTGAGCTTAATTTAAATATTGAGGATATACAAAGCCAGCTAAGAGGTATAGTAAATAAAATAAAAGAAGTTACCGAAAATAATCAAGAAGTAAGGTCTATTTTACAACGTATAATAGATTTTATTAGAAATCTATTTGCAAGTTTGTTCACATAAAAGGATATAATTTAAAAAATTAATATATTTAAACTTGCTACCATTTTTTATGTATTATATAATATACAAAAGAATAAAGAGAAATTAGGAGGTCACACAATGTCAGAGGTTAGATTAAGGTTTGCACCCAGTCCGACTGGCTATGTACATATAGGTTCTCTTAGAACTGCATTATATGATTATTTATTTGCTAATCAAAAAGGCGGTAAGTACATCTTAAGGATTGAGGATACAGATAGAAGCAGGTATGTTGAGGGTGCAGTAGAAAATATGGTTCAGTCGTTATTATGGGCAGGAGTAAAACACGATGAAGGTGTGTTTATAGAAGACGGTAAACTTATACAAAAGGGTGAATATGGTCCATATATACAATCTGAGAGACTGGATATTTATAAAAAATATATAGACGAACTAATTCAAAAGGGTAAAGCATATTACTGTTTCTGTTCAAAAGAAAGATTAGATAAGGTTAGAGAAGAACAAAAGGAACAGGGAGTTACTCCTATGTATGATAAATATTGTAGAAATTCAGATAAAACAGAAGCAGAATCTAGAATCAAAGCTGGTGAAGAATATACTATCAGACTTAGAGTTCCTGAAAATAAAGATATTACATTTGAAGATTTAGTTAAAGGTAATATTACTATAAACACAGATGAAATTGATGATCAAGTATTAATAAAGACTGATGGATTTCCTACTTATCATTTTGCTGTTGTTGTAGATGACTATTTGATGAAAATTACTCATGTTGTTAGGGGTGATGAGTGGTTAGTATCAACTCCTAAGCAAATAATACTATATCAAGCTTTCGGATGGAAAATACCAGAGTTTATACATCTTCCCACAGTTTTAAACAAAGATAAGAAAAAGTTAAGTAAAAGGCAGGGAGATGTTGCTGTTTCAGATTTTCAGAAAAAAGGATATTTACCGGAAGCTCTTTGCAACTATTTAGCGTTAGTTGGTTGGAGTCCAGAAGATAATCAAGAGATTTTAACTATGGATGAAATGGTTAAACAATTTTCTTTTAATCGTGTATCTAAAACAGGTGGAGTTTTTGATTTAGATAAATTAAACTGGGTAAATGGACAACATATAAGAAAATCAGATTTAGATAGGATAACTAAACTAGCAATACCTTATCTAATAGATAAAAATTATATTACTAAAGAAGATGTAAATAAAAGATATGATTGGATAAAAGCGATAATAGCATCAGTACAGGAAAAAATATCATATATATCAGAAATAACTGATAAGATAGATATTTTCTTTAAAAATGAAATAGTTCCTGAAAATGATGAAGCTGGAGAAATGCTTAAAAAAGAACAAGTTCCTGATTTATTACAAGCTTTAAAGAATGAAATTTTGCAAATAGACGAGGTAGATGATGAATTTGTCAATAATATATTTAAAGTTTTAAAAAATAAAACCGGAATTAAAGGAAAAAATCTTTTTATGCCTACAAGAATAGTATTAACAGGACAGCTTCACGGACCTGATATGGGTAATATTATCAAAGTATTAGGGAAACAAAATATACTTAAACGCATAGAATATGTAGAGAGAAATCTAATAAAATAAATATAAAAGTTATGATAAGATAAAGTAAATCTATTAAATATACAGAGAAAAATCTTTTAGGCTGAGAGAGATTTTATATAAATGATAGATTGAAGTGCATCTTTGAACTGTTACTTGAAATTTAGTAGAGTTAAACGATTGGGAGCGTTATATCCCATAAAGCAGGAGTATTTACTCAATTAGAGTGGAACCGCGGATTTAACCGTCTCTATATATTATAGAGATGGTTTTTTGTTATTCTGAATATGGAGGAATTTTTATGTTAAAGGGACTTAAAAAAGACATTAATGCTATAAGAAATAGAGATCCTGCTGTAAGAAGCACATTAGAAATAATATTATGTTATCCGGGATTACATGCTATAATATTTCATAGGATAGCTCATTGGTTGTATAAAAGAAAAATTTTTTTAGTTGGCAGAATTATATCCGGTATATCTAGATTTCTAACTGGAATTGAAATACACCCCGGAGCTAAAATTGGAAATGGGGTCTTTATAGACCACGGTTTAGGTGTTGTCATAGGAGAAACTACAGAAATAGGAGATAATGTAACAATATATCAAGGAGCAACTCTGGGAGGAACAGGAAAGGAGAAGGGAAAAAGGCATCCAAGTATAGATGATAATGTTGTCATTAGTGCTGGTGCTAAAGTTTTAGGTCCGTTTAGAGTTGGTAAAAATTCTAAAATAGGAGCTGGGGCAGTAGTATTAAAGGAAGTACCTGAAAACTGTACAGTGGTAGGTGTACCCGGTCGAATTGTTATTAAGGATAATAGAAAACTTAAAGCTAACCTTGATGAAGTAGATTTAGACCAGGTTAGACTGCCAGACCCCTTAGGGCAGGAGCTTAAATGTATGAAGGCAAGAATTAGAAAGTTAGAAAATTATGTATCTAAATTGGAAGGGAGAGACTAAGATGAAGCTTTATAACACATTAACTAAAAGCAAAGAAGAATTTAAATCAATTAATCCGGATAAGGTGAGTATCTATGTATGCGGACCAACTGTTTATAATTATATACATGTAGGCAATGCAAGACCTTTTGTAGTTTTTGATGTACTCAGAAGATATTTAGAATATAAAGGATATGAAGTAGATTATTTCTTAAATTTTACAGACATAGATGATAAAATGATTGAAAATGCTAATGATGAGAAAACCACTGTCAGTAACATTGCCGATAGATATATCGAAGAATATTATAAAGATGCAAAAGGTCTTAATCTAAAAGAAGATAAAACTAATCATCCTAGAGCTATGGATCACATTGAAGATATAATTGAGTTTATCAAAGGTTTAGAGAAAGAAGGATACGCTTATAATATTGATGGAAATGTATATTTTGATATATCAAAGCAAAAAGATTATGGAAAACTTTCGAAGAAAAATCTTGATGATTTAATTTCAGGTGCAAGAGTAGAAGTTAACCAAGAGAAAAAAAATGCAGGTGATTTTGCTTTATGGAAAAAAGAAAAGCCCGGAGAACCCTCATGGGAAAGTCCATGGAGTAAAGGAAGACCCGGGTGGCATATAGAGTGTTCAGTTATGGTTAGAAAATATATAGGTGATACTGTAGATATACATGCTGGTGGTTCAGACTTAGTATTTCCGCATCATGAAAATGAGATAGCTCAGAGTGAGGCATTTACAGGTAAGACTTTTGCTAATTATTGGCTGCATAATGCCATGCTTAATGTAGATAATGAAAAAATGTCAAAATCTAAAATGAATTTTTTTACTGTAAGAGGAGTAGGCCAAGAATTTGATTTAGAAGTAGTTAGATTTTTCATATTAACTGCCCACTACAGAAAACCTGTAAATTACAGTAGAGAGTCTATTGAACATGCTAAAAATGGATTAGACAGACTCTATAATGGAAAAAGAAATCTAGAGCACTTGATGAAAATATGTCACTTAGAAATTCTAAATGAAAGTGAAGTAAACATACTAGATCAGGTAGTAGCTTATAAAAATAAATTTATTGACAGTATGGAAGATGATTTAAACACAGCAGATGCAATTTCCTATCTATTTGAAATTGTTAAATACTCTAATACGAACTTGTCTTCTGAATCATCAAAAATTCTGGTAAAAGAAATTTATGATATATTAATGGAGTTAAGCAAAATATTAGGAATTTTATTTAAACAAGAAGAAATTTTAGATGAAGAAATATTAAAGCTAATTGAAGATAGATATGAAGCAAGAAAGAACAAAGACTACAAGTTAGCTGATGATATAAGAGATAATCTTAAAGAAAAAGGTATAATCTTAGAAGATACATCTGAAGGTACAAAATGGAAAAGAATATAGGTGAAGATAATGGAAGAAAAGTTTAAAGAATTTTTTGTTTCAACAGACTATAGATGGAGTGAAAATGCTGCAAGGATGTTATCTCCCTTGCAGCTAGCGTATTTAGGTGATGCAGTATACGACCTTATTATTAGAAGCAGCTTAATTGCCAGTAAAAACCTCCCGGTAAATGATCTGCATAAAGAAGCCGTAAAACATGTTAATGCACAAGCACAGTCTAAAATACTTTTTTTACTAGAGGATAAGCTGACAGAGAATGAATGGAAGATTGTAAAGCGAGGTAGAAATACTAAATCAGCTACCATTCCTAAAAATGCTAATCTGTCAGACTATAGATATGCAACAGGTTTAGAAGCTCTGATAGGTTACTTATATATAACCGGCAATACAAAAAGGATATTTGAGCTTTTAAATAGTGTTGGGGTGTGATTATAAAACACATAAGTCTCAAAGAGAAAAAAAGAAGTAGGGAGTGGAAAAGGTGTATAACGAAAATCAAGTAGAAGGAAGAAATCCAGTTATTGAAGCTTTAAAAGCTGGAAGAAAGATTGAGAAGATATTTTTAGCAAGTGGTTCAAATCAGGGCTCTATAAAAAAGATCGTTGGTATAGCTAAGGATAAGGGTATAGTAGTTCAGTATGTAAATAGAAAGAAATTAGATTCTATGTCTAGTACTCAAAATCACCAAGGTGTCATAGCTTTAGTTTCTTCTTATGAATATAAAAGTCTAGACGACATATTAAATCTAGCTCAAATCAGAAAAGAACCTCCTTTTGTTATAATACTAGATGAAATAGAAGATCCACATAATCTTGGAGCTATTATGAGAACAGCAGAATGTGCAGGTGTCCATGGTATAATCATACCTAAAAGAAGGGCTGTAGGACTCACATCTGTAGTTGCCAAAATCTCTGCCGGGGCTATAGAGTATATTCCCGTAGTACGGGTTACTAATATTTCAGCAGCTATTGAAGAATTAAAACAAAAAGGACTTTGGATTTACGGTGCAGATATGGATGGAGATGAATACTATTATAAAAAAGAATTGACAGGTTCAATCGGTATAGTTATAGGAAATGAAGGAAAGGGTATAAGCAGAATTGTTAAAGAAAAATGTGACTTTTTAATTAAAATTCCCATGAAAGGAAAATTATCTTCTTTGAATGCCTCTATATCAGCATCTATTATTACTTATGAAGTATTAAGACAGAGAGGTTAAATTATGGTATGAATTCAAAATCACGAGAATATTTATTTGTTGATGGTTATAACATAATAAACGCTTGGAAGAAACTTAGAAACCTTAGTCAGGTTAATTTAGACAGTGCAAGAAATGAACTTATAGAGATAATGTCAGAATATCAGGCTTACACAGGTATTAATGTAATTATAGTTTTTGATGCTTATCAAGTAAAGGGAAACAACTGTAATGAGGAAACCATAAAAGGTGTAAAGGTAGTATATACTAAAGAAAAAGAAACAGCAGATCAGTTTATAGAAAGAACTGTAGATAATATAGGTAGACGAAAAAAAATTAAGGTAGCAACTTCTGATTGGATACAACAGCAAATTGTTTTAGGCAGAGGAGCATCCAGAATTTCTGCTAGAGAATTAGAGCTTGAGATAGATAGTATAAAAAAAAGGATAAAAAGAAAGAGAAAAAAAGAAAAAGAAACTAATGAAATGCTTATGGGCAGGCTTGACCCTAAATTAATCGAAAAACTTGAAAAATGGCGAAAAGACTAATAATGTAGCTTGACTTAAGAAATACTGTTGCTGTATAATGTTGTTATGACTTAAGTTTTTTATTATTTTAAAAATTTTTATAGGATTAATTAACTATTTATATTTGCTTAAATATTACATAAAATAATTTACAAAATAATAAGAAAGAGATTATTTTTATTAAGGGAACAAAGCTTATATAATTTTTTACCAATATTTGGAGGGGATGCTGATGGGACTAGGTATGCATAATGAAATTCAAGTAGAGTCATATGAAGTAATGGAAGATGAAGATATTATAAAGGATGCGAAAAATGGTAATCCTAGTGCTTTAGAATATTTAATAAAAAAATATAAAAATTTTGTCAGAGCAAAAGCCAGATCATACTTTCTTATAGGTGCTGATAAAGAAGATATAATACAAGAAGGCATGATTGGTCTTTATAAGGCTATTAGAGATTACAGATCGGACAAGCTTAGTTCCTTTAGGGCATTTGCCGAGCTATGTATAACTAGACAAATTATTACTGCCATAAAAACTGCAACCAGACAAAAGCATATACCATTGAACTCTTACGTTTCTTTAAACAAACCAATATATGATGAAGAATCAGATAGGACTTTGCTGGATGTATTATCTGGAGTAAAGATAACTGACCCTGAGGAATTGATAATAAGTAGAGAAAAGTTATCTCATATAGAGAGTAAAATAGGAGAAATACTAAGTGATTTAGAATGGGAAGTTCTTATGTTTTATCTTCAAGGAAAATCATACCAAGAAATTGCTTGTGAATTAGACAGGCATGTAAAATCTATTGACAATGCTTTACAAAGAGTAAAAAGGAAACTTGAAAGGTATCTTGAACTTAAAGAGATATAATCTTTTAATAAAACACTTTAGTATTGACAATAAACATAGTAAATAGTAAAATAATAATCGGTGACTATAAATGCCCACGTAGCTCAGGAGGTAGAGCACTTGCATGGTAAGCAAGAGGTCACCGGTTCAAGTCCGGTCGTGGGCTCCATTAGGATGTTTATGTAATCACATAAACTCATGAAACACCCGGGTAAGTTTGCTTATAATATTAAACAAAGATTAAGGAGGATATTTAAATGGCTAAGGCTAAATTTGAAAGAAATAAACCTCATGTTAACGTAGGAACAATAGGACACGTTGACCATGGTAAAACAACAT
>JANQLB010000011.1 GCA_028280805.1 Tissierellales bacterium | reverse complement strand
AGCTCCATTAAAACAAAAAAACATGGAGGGGTTCCCGAGTTGGCCAAAGGGGACGGACTGTAAATCCGTTGTCTGTGACTTCACTGGTTCGAATCCAGTCCCCTCCACCATTAACTTATGCGGGTGTAGCTCAGTGGTACAAGTAGACAACTAAAATCTTTGATTTTATGTTGGTCACTTACACACAGTGCAAGTAGAGAACCCAAATGCAATTTGGAGTGAATCACTTAGGTCTACGGTTGTGGGTAGCAAGCAGTAAAAGTATCACGATATGTAAAGAATAATGCGGGTGTAGCTCAGTGGTAGAGCTCTGGCCTTCCAAGCCAGTCGCGAGGGTTCGATTCCCTTCACCCGCTCCATAGGAATATGCACCTGTAGCTCAGTAGGATAGAGCAACGGACTTCTAATCCGTGTGCCAGGGGTTCGAATCCTCTCAGGTGCACCACAAATTATTGGGGCGTCGCCAAGCCGGTAAGGCACTAGACTTTGACTCTAGTATTCGCAGGTTCGAGTCCTGCCGTCCCAGCCAGATAATCATAATAAACCAATAGAAGAATGACCCATTAGCTCAGTTGGTAGAGCATCTGACTTTTAATCAGGGTGTCCGGCGTTCGAGTCGCCGATGGGTCACCATTTAATGGAGGGGTACCGAAGTGGTCATAACGGGGCGGTCTTGAAAACCGTTAGAGCCTTTGGCTCACGTGGGTTCGAATCCCACCCTCTCCGCCATTAATAAAAAAACAGATATATTAAATTAAGGCATAGACAAGTAAGGAGAAGTACTCAAGTGGCTGAAGAGGCTCCCCTGCTAAGGGAGTAGGTCCTTCACGGGGCGCGAGGGTTCAAATCCCTCCTTCTCCGCCAAAGAAGTTTTGGGGCCTTTAGCTCAGTTGGTTAGAGCGCCCGGCTCATAACCGGTAGGTCCGGGGTTCGAATCCCTGAAGGCCCACCATACATTTGTAGGGGCATAGTTCAGTTGGTAGAACGTCGGTCTCCAAAACCGAATGTCGTGGGTTCAAGTCCTGCTGCCCCTGCCAATAATTTTAAAATATAATATCGGGGTGTAGCGCAGTTTGGTAGCGCATCTGGTTTGGGACCAGAGGGTCGCGGGTTCAAATCCTGCCACCCCGACCATTAAAAAATATGGGCTTGTAGCTCAGGTGGTTAGAGCGCACGCCTGATAAGCGTGAGGTCGGAGGTTCAAGTCCTCCCAAGCCCACCACTCACCACTAAATAAATTAATAATTAAATTACCTTTAGTTACAATCATGACAATTTTTATTGATAATGGTTGTAAAGTAAGGGGCCTTTAGCTCAGTTGGTTAGAGCGCCCGGCTCATAACCGGTAGGTCCGGGGTTCGAATCCCTGAAGGCCCACCATTTTCGCCCAGATAGCTCAGTCGGTAGAGCAGGGGACTGAAAATCCCCGTGTCGGTGGTTCGATTCCGCCTCTGGGCACCAAAAAAACCGAATAAAACCGATAGAACAGTGGAATAACACTGAAATATCAACGAAAACATCTGCAATATATGCAGGTTTTTTTTATGTCAAAAACGAGGGATAATTGTATAATCTATATAAAGCTCACTATTTATCAATAAAACATTAATAAAATCTTTATACTTTTTATTAGAAAATCAATTATAATAGTACATATTAATAGAAAAGAGGTAAGTTATGAAAAATATACTAATCGTTGAAGACGAAAAAGAAATAGCAGATTTATTGGAGATATACTTAAACAATGAGAATTATAATGTGTTTAAACTATATTCTGCTATGGGAGTTTTAGACTGTATAAAAGAGAATGGAATTGATTTAGCAATTTTAGACGTTATGTTGCCTGATGATAATGGTTTTTCGTTATGCCAAAAAATAAGAAAAGAGCATATGTTTCCCATAATAATGCTTACTGCAAAAGGTGAAGAACACGACAAAGTGCAAGGATTGACATATGGTGCTGATGATTATATAACTAAGCCTTTTAAGTCTATGGAAGTTATAGCAAGGGTTAAAGCACAACTTAGAAGATATACCAGTTACAACAAAGTAAAAGAGGATATAATAGTGCATAAAGGTTTAATCATAAATACCAACACATATGAATGTATTTTAGATGGTAAACCACTCAACCTTACTCCAACAGAATTTACACTTTTAAAAATACTATGCGAAGAAAAGGGAAAAGTAGTTAGTTCGGAAAATTTATTCCATAGAATATGGAAGGAAGAATACTACGATAAGCAAAGTAATTCAATCCCTATTCATATAAGACATCTACGAAAAAAAATAAATGATGATGCAGACAATCCAAAATACATAAAAACGGTATGGGGAGTAGGTTATAAAATTGAAAAATAAAAGGCCATATAAAAAGATAATAGATAAAATATTTATTCAAACTCTCTTGTTATTTTGCATTGCAACTCTTGTTATTTTTTTTATCCGTTCTTTGCTTCAAGGCAAAATGGGGAATATTATTACCAAAATAATAAGCGTGATAAATAATACAGATTTTGAAACATCAAGGGATACATACTTTTATGCTGTAAAACAAAACATGAACATTATAATAATTGTTACTATTATATTTGCATTTATTATATTATTTAGAATATTTTTAAATTGGTTTACAAAATATTTTGATGAAATGATTGAAAATATTAATAAGTTAACAGAAAAAGATGCTGTTATTTCAATGTCTAATGAACTTAGTTTTATGGAAGAAAAACTAAAACAAGTGAAATTTTATTTAGAAATGGCAAATGAAAAAGAAAGAGAATTAGAACAAAAGAAAAACGATTTAATTGTCTATCTTGCACATGATATTAAAACTCCGTTAACATCTGTTATTGGCTATTTGAATTTACTTAAAGAAATTCCCTATATGCCTGTTGAACAACGAGTTAAACATGTTGATATAACCATAGAAAAAGCATACAGACTAGAAAAACTGTTAGACGAATTTTTTGAAATAACAAGGTATAATGTCAATACCGTTTTATTACATAAAGAAGAAGTTGATTTGCAATATATGTTACTGCAAATTAAAGATGAAACATATCCATTATTAGAAAAATCAAGCAGAGAAATATCAATTAATATTGGCGAAAATTTATTCATAAATATAGATAGAGAAAAAATGGCAAGGGTGTTTAATAATATATTAAAAAATGCTATTAATTATGGCGAAAATGATGGTCTGATTGAAATTTTAGTAAAAAATAAAGAAAATACAGTTGAGATAAATTTTAAAAACAAAGGTGTTATTGCCAAAGACAAGCTAGAAGTTATATTTGATAAGTTTTACAGAGTTGATAGTGCTAGATCAACTAAAACAGGGGGATCAGGTTTAGGTCTTGCTATTGCAAAGGATATAGTAGAGTTACATGACGGTGAGATAATTGCAAAAAGTGAAGATAGTTATACTATTTTTACAGTTATTTTACCGAAGTAGGTATTTTTAATCTTAGTATAAAAACTCATAAGATAATTAAAGAAATAGGTAATTATAAATTTGCATACTATATTCGTTAAAAAATACGTTATCAAAAATATTAGTTTTAAAAAATTATTTTATTAATTTAAGTAAAAATACGCATTAAACTATTAACTAGAAAAATAAGTTAATAAAATCTTAATGGTTTCGATAGATTTTCTAAATACACTTAATACTCTTATTTGTTAGACTACAGATAAGAGTATTTTTTATTAACTAAAATTAAGAATGGAGAGAAAAAATGAGAAAAATAAAAATAGTAATTTTAATAACATTAATTGTATTTACAGGTTGTAACCAAAATGATAATGATAATCCTGAATATGTATTAGAAATACCAGATAATAGCGAAGAAGATGTTGTTTATGAAGTTGAAGAATCAAGTGATGATGTAAAAACAGATTTAGATTTGTTATTAGCTGAAATTAGATATAATAACAAAAGTGCATCAAATTCAGAGGTATTGCTTACAAGTAATAAGGAGATTGAAGGTGAATCAAAAAATAAGCCTGAATTTGAATACAATGATTATATTAATATTTTTACAGAAGTAAGAAGATATTTAAAAGAAGAACTAAAAATTTCCGAACCTGATGGTCGTTATTATTATATTGCTGAGTGTATAGATCCAAGAATGAGTGCGATTTATGACGATGAAGATAAGGGAGTTGCTAATGGTTATATAAATCAAAATATTTTTATTGCAGAATACGAAACAAAAAAAGAAAATGAATATAGTTATTTAGTTCTTGTTCGTGAGAATAGTGATAGCGAATGGAAAATTATCCATGATGGAAAAAGTTACAAGACCGAGGAATAAAACATGAAAAAACATAGAAAACTTATTACAATTCTAATAATAGGTATAATAGTATGTGCAATTATTTTAACTGTTGCTGCTTTAAGCAGCAATTCACAAAAACAAGCAAAAACAATACAGTTACAAGTAGAAAAAGTACAAAAGCAAAATATCACAAACAAGGTTACAATATTAGGAAGCGTTGTTCCAAAAGAAGAAGTTAAAGTTTTATCAAGAGTGAGGGGTGAAGTTAGTGAAATACATTTTTTAAAAGGTGATTATGTTCAAAAAGGAGATTTATTATTAACCATTGACACTAGAGAATTGGATAATCATATTGAAAAAGCAAAAATTGCATTGAGAAAAAAAGAAGCTCAATTAGATCGAGAACGTATGCAAAACATAAGTAACTCTAATGCACAAACAACTTTAAAAAACAGATACAATTTAGTATCTAACGAACTAGAAAGTATGGAGGTCTTATATAATAACGGTGCTGTTAGTTTAAAAGAACTAGAAAAAAAGCAGATAGAAGCACAACAAGCATATAACGAATATTTAGAAGCAAAAAATAGAAACAACAGCAATCTAACCGTTGTCGAGCTTGAATACAAAGAATTACAATTAGATTATAAAAATTTACTTGAAGAAAAACAACTTTACAGAATAACTTCTCCCATAGATGGAGTGATTGTAGATATTCATATAATTGAAAGCGAAATTGTATCAGAAGATAAAGAATTAATACATATTATAAACACAAATAACCTTAAAGTTATCGGCAGCGTAAATGAATTTGAATCAGACAGCTTAGAACTAGGTGATAAATTTGAAATCGTTAAATATGGAGAACTTTATACTGGTCAAATCACTTATATTTCGCCTGTTGTTAAAGAAGAAATAGGGTATACTTTTAGTCAACCACAAAAAGTTATTGAAATTGAAGGAACTTTATTTAATGATAAGATACTTATGCTTCCAAATTCAGATGTTAATATTGATTTAATACTACAAGAATCTCAAAATACTTTGGTTGTTCCACAAAGATGTATTTACACAGAGGAACAGATAAACCATTTTGTTGTAAAAGTTGTTGACAAAGGCTACAAGCTAATTTCTGTTGATAAAGGCGTTCAAGACTTAATGAATATTGAAATATTAAGTGATGAGCTAAGTGAAGGTGATTTAGTATTAGTTAATCCACCTAAAGATTTAATAGAAAGTTTGAGGGATTAAGTAATGATTACACTAAAAAATGCAAGTAGAGTTTACTATATTGGAGAAACAGAAGTTTCAGCACTAAAAAACATTGATTTAACAATAGAAAAAGGCGAATTTGTTTGTATTATGGGTTCAAGTGGTTCAGGAAAATCAACGTTATTAAATGTCTTAGGTTGTTTAGATACACTAACGGAAGGCGAATACATTTTAGATGATATAAATATCAATTTGCTTAACAAAGATCAACTTGCCGAAACCAGAAATAGTAAGTTTGGTTTTGTATTTCAATCTTATAATCTTTTAAGTCAAACAACTGCATTAAAAAATGTTGCATTACCAATGATGTATGCAAATATAAAACTTGAAGAACGGTTTGAAATTGCTAAAAAAATGTTATGTGATGTTGGATTAGAGCATAGGCTTTACCATAAATCAACACAACTTAGTGGGGGACAAAAGCAACGTGTTGCAATAGCAAGAGCATTAGTTAATAATCCAGAGATTATTTTAGCAGATGAACCAACAGGAAATTTAGATACTGTTAGTACAGCTGAAATTATGAAAATATTTACAGACCTTAATAAAAAGGGAAAAACAATAGTTTTAATTACACACGAAGAAGATATAGGGGAATATGGTAATAGGTTAATTCGTTTTAGTGACGGAAAAATAATATATAATGAGGTGCGGAAGTGATTGAATATATTATAACTGCATTTGAAGTATTAAGAAATAACAAAATGCGTTCAATTCTTACAACACTTGGAATTATAATTGGTGTAAGTAGTGTCGTTGCTATCGTTTCACTAGGTGAAGGTATGGCAAAAACCGTCGAAAAGCAATATGATCCTAGTATGGCTATGATAAATTATGATTGGTCTAAATTAAAAGGTGTTCAGGATTATGTATCACATGCAGAAGTAGAAATATTAAATGAAGCCTTTATCAATAAAGTGGAAGGTATGGCACACAAAATAAAGGATGGACGAATCCTAATATCTAACGACAAAAATAATAGCACTCAAGTAAATTTAGAGTATGCTACACCCAGTACTCTTTTAGTAGAAGGTGAAAAAATAAAATATGGTAGAGATTTTATTGCTCAAGATAGAGATTTAAATAAAAGAGTAGTAATAATATCTGTTTCAACAGCTTTAGAACTTTTTGAAAGAGAAGATGTTGTAGGTGAGAAAATATCTTTTAAAGATAATTCTTTTTCTATTATTGGAATTCTAGAGGATAAGCACAATCCTTTAGGGTTTTTTGATGAAAGCGAAAATTTACCAATTATGTATGCAACAGACACTTTAGCTTTTGAAGAGATAGGTTTATATTATGGTACTGATAGTAGTGTGAAAGTAAAACTAAAAGAAGGTGAAAACATTGATGTTGTAATGGGTGAAATTGTTGATTTATTAAAACAAATTAAAGGTAGTGAAGCTTATACTTATTCTACCGTCACAACAGATATAGACACTGCTAATGAAACTTTAAGACTAATAACCGTAACAGTTAGTGCCATAGCAGGAATATCTTTATTAGTTGGTTGTATAGGTGTTGTTAATATTATGCTTGTTTCGGTAACAGAAAGGACAAGGGAAATTGGAATAAGGAAGGCAATCGGGGCTAAAGACAGCCATATTCTAAAACAGTTTATTATAGAGGCTGTTATTGTATCTTTAATTGGTGGGATAATAGGAGTTATTATTGGTATTAGTGCTTCTTTTTTAATACTTTACAAGCTTGAAATGGTTTCCGTTATATCTTTGCAAGCTATTGTTATTTCTACAATTGGTTCTATTATAGTGGGAATAATATCGGGAATATATCCTGCAAGAAAGGCATCTAAGTTAGACCCTGTTGTGTCATTAGGTTATGAAGTGTAGTGATATACATTAAACATTAAAACATAATAAAAAAATAAGTTTTGATGGTTTCTAACCTTATAATAATAGTATTTAATTTGCTTAGAGGAGTTAAAAGTATTATTTAAATATTTTACATATTATTTCTTTTACAATTGAGATAATATTATCGTATATTAAGCGATGCTCCTCTTTAATTATTATTATATTTTCAGGTAAAATATAATTTGTTGTATCTTTTGTTATAATATTAAGTGAATAATCGTTCTTATCAACATAAAGACATTTTTTACCATCAGACAAATATCCGTTATACATATCAAATCTAAGATTAAAGGTACTTTTCTCATTGTCTAATATAAAAGTGTAATTAGTACCATAATAAGCTTGGCTAGCTATACTAGGTTGGCTTGTAGAACCTTTTATAGATAAAACGTCACCACTTATTATGATGTCATTTAAATTAAATTTTAAATTGATAACATTCTTATCAATTTGTATACAAAATTCATAATTCATCTTTTCATCAATATGATCAAATAATTTTAGAATTTTAGGCAGGTAGTATATATCATCATGATTGTGCATTAAGATCTTTTCTTTTATCTCTTCATCTTTAGTTCTAACATATTTTTTATAAAGCTCTATACTTTCTTTACCAGTAATTTTGTCATCTCTATGTAAATCAAGAAATTTTTCTACAGTTTTTAATTTACAGTCAGTTAATCCAAGTTTATGTTTATTAGTTCTAACAATTTTAAGTAAATCTATGCTTTTATTCTTATTTAATTGAAAGTCATAATTTTTACTTTTATATTTATAATTTAGGAAAGGAATATCAAAAACATCTCCATTATATGTAACATAACATTCAAACTTTGAGATTAAGCTTTTAAAATCTGAAAGAATTAATGTTTCTTCTTTAGGGTTATTAGCAAAAAGCTGGTTTATGACTATACAGTTATTTTCATAATATAGCAGACCTATCAGTATTATTGAATCTTTTTGCCTACTGAAGCCTGTAGTTTCTATATCAAAGAAACATGTTCTTTTGCTGTCGAAAAGTTTTTGTGCCTCATAAGGAATGTAAAGCTCTTCATGAATTTTCTTTTCAATTATTTCCATAGCGTTTTCCTCCTATAAACAAATTGTAACAGACTTAAAAGGTTCAAATCAAGTAAAATTAATCATTGACATATAAATATTTATATCATATAATTATCGTATAATAATTGTAAGGAGAGAATTTTGTGAGTGTGAAGGTTCTTAACTAAAAGAAATTTAATATTGGCGGTAATTTGTTAATTAATTTTATGATAAAATGCATAAGGTTTATTGTGCTTTTTTTGATGAACCATTTATTACCGACCATTATAGTTAAGAACAATTAATCCAATGTAATAGCTTAAGATTCTCTTTTATCATATTAATTTTGTACCTGCTATTAAAACCATGGATTTTGATTCATGGGTTTATTTTTTCTAAAGATTTTTAGTATTAATGATTAAGCAGGTTATGATTTAATAATTAGTTTAAAATCATATTATGATAAAGTAATTTAATTCTTTATGATAGTACTATCATTTTATTTAAGCTGCGGGTAATTGTCTACCTGTAGCTTTTTTATTTTCCAAATATAAGGAGGTTATAAAAATGAACAAATCATTTGAAGCATTAGAATATGGAAAGATTAAAGAAAGATTAAAAGAGTTTACTGCTAGTGATTTAGGTAAAAAAAGAATAGAGAAGCTAGTTCCATCAACCGATATAAAAGTAATAACAAACACAATAAACCAAACATCTGAAGCTAAAAATATATTAAAAAAATCTCCACATATACCTCTTCATGGACTTCATGATATTAAGGAGCTTATATCTAAAGTTGAAAAGGGTGGAATATTATATCCTAATGATTTAGCTAAGATAGCATCTTTTTTAAGAGGATGTAGAAAAATGAAAAAATTCATGAATAATCATGATTATACAGCACCTACTTTAAGTAGTTATAGACATTCTATAACTGAGTTTTCTGATATAGAGGCGGAAATAGAATCCTCAATAGAGGGAAGTAGAGTTAGTGATAAAGCTAGTAATGAGCTTTCAAAAATTAGAAAAAAAATTAGCAGTGTAGAAGAAAATATTGATGTAAAAATGCAAAATATCCTTAGTTCTTCAAAATATAAGCAGTATATTCAGGATTTCTTTGTGAGCAAAAGAAATAACAGATTTGTAATTCCAGTAAAATCGTCATATAAAAATCAACTACCAGGAACTGTGGTTGATGCATCAGCTACTGGAGCGACAGTTTTTATTGAACCAAAAGCCATAACTAAATTGACAAATGAATTAAGTGTTTTAAAATCTCAGCAAGAATCAGAAGAGTATCAGATATTAGCTACAATTAGTGGATATATAGCTCTCCACATTAAACAGATTAAAATCAATCTTGAAGTGATGGCTGAGTATGATTTTGTATTTGCTAAAGCAAAATACAGTAATAGTATTGATGGTGTAGAGGTGAAAATTAATAATAATGATTATATTAAAATTATTAGAGGCAAGCATCCATTATTAGGTAAGCAAGCAGTGCCTTTAAATTTTGAAATAGGAAAAGATTATAGAATACTTGTAATAACAGGTCCAAATACAGGAGGAAAAACTGTTTCTTTAAAAACAATAGGTCTACTAACTTTAATGGTTCAATCAGGATTACACATCCCGGTAGATGAGGAAAGTGAAATCGCAGTTTTTGATAGAATTTTAGTAGACATAGGAGATAAGCAGAGTATTGAACAATCTTTAAGTACATTTTCTGGACATATGAAGAACATAATCGAAATTATAAACAAAGCTAGATATTCTACACTTATTTTACTAGATGAAATTGGTACAGGAACAGACCCTTCGGAAGGAGCTTCATTAGCTACTGCTATTTTAGATGAGCTATATAGAAGTGGTGCTATTACTATAGCCAGTACTCATTACGGTGAAATTAAAGATTTTGCAGATCAGCATCCTGGATTTGAAAATGGGTGTATGGAGTTTGATGCAGCAACATTAAGTCCCTTATATACACTATCTGTAGGTAAAGCAGGAAAAAGCAATGCCCTATGGATATGCGAAAGATTAGGTATGAGACCAAAAGTTATACAAAGAGCAAAGAAACATATTGAGTCAAGACAAAATATAGGAATCAATGAATTTAAGTACGAAATAGATAATACTGAACTAAAGATACCTAAAAGCAAGAGAAAATCTAGACAAAGTAAAAAAGATAAAATAAATGATGATAAAATTGAGCTTAGAAAGGGAGATAGTGTTACAATTATTAACACAAACGAAAAAGGAATAGTTTATAAGACTGATGACGAATATGGAAATGTTACAGTACTAATAAATAATCAATTTAACACTATTCATAGGAAAAGATTAAAACTTCACACAAAAAGAGAATATCTTTATCCGCTTGGTTATGATTTGGATACTATATTTATTCCATATAAAAAGCGTAAACTTGAGCATGATCTTAAAAGAGGAGCAGTTAAGAATGTTGAAGAGTTTAAAGAAAGGATAGAGGATTAAAAATTTTTAAAAATAGAGTCTATATCATTAAGCTTAATATATAGGCTCTATTTATTTGTTCATAAAACTTTACTGTGGTAAAATAGTTTAAAATATAAGACAAGTTGAGGGATAGAAATGAATAATAATTTAGAGCATCAAAAAAGTATCTATAAAGTATTATTAAATATAATCAAGAAAAACCAAAATAAAGATATGAATGTACAAATAAACTTTGTTAAAACCCTTTTATGTTATGTCGCTAAGGTGTGTTTAATTGCAATTGAGATAGATAATGATAATTTTTCATATAATGATATAGATAATAGAATAAGCTTAGATGTATCTTATAAACTGCCAGAAGTTTTTTACATACTTCCGGAAAAATATATAGACCATTTTCAGATACCTTTTGATGACAGGAATTTAATTATAAAAAATATATTGAAAATTTCTAAAGACGAAATAAATCAAATATCGTTAGGGGAATTATTCCAAGCGTTTATTACTAATAAGGAAAAAAAATATTTTGGTCAGGTATATACTCCAAAATATATTGTAAAGCAAATGATTGACGATACAATAAAAAAGGAAGATATAGTTGCTAATCCATATTTTAAAATTATAGATCCTGCTTGCGGTGGAGGTTATTTTTTATTAGAGGCATATGATAGGCTAAAAGAAATTTTTAAAAATAACTATGATGAAATTGTATTAAAGACTCCAGATTTAAAGCAAGAAATAGATAATGGACTTCATTCATTTATTATCAAAAACAATCTATGGGGAACAGATATAGATGAATTTGCAGTTTTTATGACTACAATCTCACTACTTATAAAAGGAGATAGATTTACGAACTTATCAGTAAATGTGTTTAAAAAAGACGTACTACTTGATGGTAGAAATACTTTATTTTCTTTAATAGATAATAATGATATTGTTTTTGACTCAATTTTAGATGGAGAATTTGATTTAGTAATTGGAAATCCTCCTTATATAGGTCATAAGAAGATTGAAATTAATTATAGAAGGGAATTACAAAACTATTATTCGGATGTATATTCTGATAAATCGGACATTTCTTTTTGTTTCTTTAAAAGAGGTTATGAACTACTTAAAAAGCAAGGGACTTTAATGTTTATAACTTCAAGATATTTTTTAGAGTCTCCTTCTGCAAAAGGGCTGAGAAGTTTTTTGACATCTAACTTAGACATAAAAACTATAATAGATTTTCAAGGAAAAAAAGTATTTAAAGGAATTGGAATAAGCCCTGTAATAATAAAATGTAGAAAAGGGCAATCTTTAAAAAATACAACTAATATTTATAAACTGAAATCTACTCATGGTCTAGACAAAAAAAACAATCCTTTTATCACAAAGGAAATATTTAGGAGTTTCATTATTAATCAGTCAATTTTTTCTCCAGAAGGATGGCTTTTAATGGATGAAAAAGAGAGAGCTGTTTATGAAAAGATACATACTATGGGAGATTACTATTTAAATCAAGTAAGTAATTGCCATCAGGGAGTCATAACCGGATGTGATAATGCATTTATAGTTGATGAAAAGACAATTTCAGATAAGAGTCTTGACAGATATTTAATAAAGCCATGGGTTAAGAACAGTCAGATTCAAAAGTTTAAGGTATTAGATAGCAGGTTATATATAATATATACAGACTTAATTAAAAATATTTTATCATATCCTAATGTTAGTAACCACATAGCTCCTTACAAGGAAAGGTTAAAAAATAGAAGAGAGTGTTTAAAAGGAATGAGAGAATGGTATCAGCTTCAATGGGGTAGACGGTTAGAGGTATTTAGTAATCCTAAGATAATGTTTCCTTTTAAGGCTGAAAAGAATAGGTTTGCCATTGTCTATGATGAAATGTTATGCAGTGCAGATGTGTATATTATAAACATTGAAAATCCTTACTCACCAGTATCCTTAGAGTATTTAGCGGCATTTTTAAATTCGTCAATCTTTGAGTTTTATTTTAAGTCAGTAGGTAAGAAGGTAGGAGAAAATCAATATGATTATTATCCTAATAAAATAATGAATTTAAGGATTAAAATTGGGAACAATACTAAGAAAATTGAGAATGAAGTTCAAGAGTTGACTAAACTGCATAAACAATTAGATATAAAAAGCAAAGAAGATAAATATAATATTAGTATCATAGAAAAGTATATATTACAAAAGACTAGTTATATTAATGATTACTTTTATAATCTATATAGATTAAGTGACAATGAAGTAAAAATTGTTGAAAACAATATAGATAATTCAGTATCATGAGGAGTGGATTAAAATGAGTATTGTTGATTTATCCGATTATAAAGCAAGTATAGTTGAAAAGATATGTATAGAAAGATTTCAAAATGATATTATGTTAATATTTAACAATTTCACAGAACAATCAACAGTTTATATTACTCAGTTAGTAAAAAATGATATAAGAGACTTTGAATCAAAGGGTGTTATTTTAGACAATAAGCTTATTAAGATATTTTGTAAAATGTATCTTGGTGTAGCTTGGAGCATGTACAAAAAGGGTAAAAAAATACAGAAAGAAAAGCATGTTATTCTTTCTGATACATGCAACTGTGATGATGAATCTGTAAACACAGTTATAAGTATTATTAAAACAACTAAGGTCATGGAAGTTATAAGTGATATTGTTTTAAGATATTTCACATTATATCTTAGTAAATATGTTAATGATATTATTCAAAGGATGGAGATTAGTTATCATCCGGAAATAAATGATGTAACGAATTTAAAAAATAAGTTACTAGAGTACCTAAGAGGGTTTGCTGTAAAAGTATTAGCGGTTGGAATAATTGATGAATGTAAAAATATAAAATTTTAAGGCGAGCATATAACTGTGTGCTCGCTTTTTTACTTAATTAAATTATGTCATCTTTATTACAAAGCTATTAAATTAAGTTTAATAATGATTTATTATGTTATAATTACTAATAAAGCAGAATATAATGATTAGAAATTATTTAATATAATATATATAGCTTTTTAGGAGGTTAATTATGAAGAAAAGAACAATTACTGCAGTAGTTATTTTATTAATTTTACTAATTAGCAGTATAAGTCAGGGAATGGCTAAGAATTTTAAATTTTATTTTGATGTTTTTAATCATTGGGCTGTAGAAACTATAATGTGGGCTTCAAATGATGTCAAGCTATTTAATGGATATGAGGATGGAACTTTTAGACCAGATAATAACATTACCATAGGTGAATATACGACATTATTATATAGAGCTGGTAAAATTCAAAACTTAATTAATGATAATACTGACCAAATCAATGACAGTCAAACAGCGAATAAAATATTACCTTATATAGATTTAAACCAAGAATTTTGGGGATATAACGAGATAATTACTGTAGCTGATTATATTAATCAACAGAACAGAGAACTAGATTTTACAGGTATTTTTCCTGGGAATAGACTTGAACCAAATAAGTATATTACTAGAGAAGAGGCAGTTGTATTAGCAAGTTTTTTCACATCACCTCCATTAGATAATAAAGAATCTAGCTTTAAAGATATCAGTTCTGATTATAAATATATTAAACCTTTAAATGATTTGGTTAATAATAAGATTATTGAAGGCTATGAAGATAATACATTTAGACCTAATCAGTATATTACGAGAGCTGAGGCTGCTCACATTCTTATGAAGTTATATAATGATTTAAACTTTTTAAAAGATAAATACCTAGAAAAGATACAGTTAGTTAATGTACCGCCGTATAGAAGGTTTATGCTTTTTGGAGATTATGAAAACATAACATTAAGCAATGATGATAGGCTATATAGAAGAGCTATTGCTACTCTTGAGTATATTTCTATTATTCGCTATATTCCATATGAGGAACGCCATCTATATGACTTAAATCCTATCAACACATTACAAAATCTTAAGAACTCCGGCTATTGGAATGTTGTAGGTACAAATTATTACCTAATTAATCAAACAAATGAAGCTGGTAAACTAGATATTTATATTTATCTAGATATGTTATTAAATTATATTGCTAGAGAAGATATTACACACGATGAGTCAGTAATGATTTTCGAGATAGATTACAGCAATCTAGAAAATTTAGATATTGTGACTTTTGCACTTGATAAATGGTATGATTCAGAATTAGACCCTGAGAAAAAAATGAATTCAATTTTTCTTAAATCTAAGATTTATAGTGATAATAAGGATTATATAGAGGCAATTAAATTGTATGATAGTGATGAATATTTTGATTTAGAGATTTTAAATTCTGAAAGTGTAGAAGGTCAAGATGTAGACCAAATAATTGAAGAAGTTTATGTAGAAAACATGAAAATAAATTTCTTAGAATTAAGTGACGAATCAAAAAAATGTTATTTTATGAATAAGGCGTATTTATTGCTTTTAAATAATCAGTATTATGATGCTGAGAAAATATTAAGAGATGGATGGAGTTTGATGAATTCAAGTGATTATGATAAAGCATTTATTGGAGCTATAAAGCAAGTACTGGTAGAAATCCAGAAATATGAGAAGACTCAAAACCAAGAATTTGAAAATAGTTCTGAAGACTAACAGGTAAAAGAAACAGAAAATGATAATATTTAAAATAAAAATAATTTTAAATTATGCAATAAGAATTTTTAGTGGTTATAAAGTAAAAACTTTATAGCCACTTTTACTTGAAATTGTTGACAAATGTATATGTTTCCAATAATATAAAAATGACTGAAAAATAAGGAGGTATTATACATATGTTTAAAAACGTCAGTGAAGTAAAAAGTTTTTGTAAAAAGGAAGGAATACGTATAATAGATTTTAAAATTATTGACTTGGCTGGTAGGTGGCATCATCTATCAATTCCAGCAGAAAGATTTAATGAAAATATTTTAGAGAAAGGAATTGGATTTGATGGGTCAAGTTATGGTTTTTTATCAGTTGAAAAATCTGATATGGTATTTAAACCTGATATAACTACTGCTTTTGTTGACCCATATTGTGAGATACCTACTCTGAATATGATAGCAGACATTTATGAAATTGGAGATGAGATACAAAGGTTTGAAGGAGATCCAAGATACATAACTGAAAAAGCTATCAAATATTTAAAAGAAACTGGTATTGCTGATGAGAATATAATTGCACCTGAATTTGAGTTTAATATATTTGACCATATATCGTATGAATGTCACGGAAATCATCAGGAAGTTTTCATTGATTCTGTACAAGCACATTGGAATACCGGTAAAAACGATTTTCAAAATCTAGGATATAAAGTTTCTAAGCAGAAAGGTTATCATGTTGACCTGCCAAAAGATTCTTCAAACGACCTAAGATCAAAAATTACTCTTCAGCTTGAAGAACTTGGAATTGAAGTGAAATATCATCATCATGAGGTTGGCGGTGTAGGACAAGTTGAGATTGAAGTTGAATCTGGAGAATTAAAGAACATGGCTGATAAAACTTTGATTTTAAAATATATTATAAAGAATTTAGCCATACAAGAGGGAAAAACAGTTACCTTTATGCCAAAACCTATATTTGGTGAAGCAGGAAACGGTATGCACGTTCATATGTGGCTGTTTAAGGATGGAGAACCAATATTTTTTGATGAAAATGGTTATTCTGGTCTAAGCCAGACGGCATTATACTATATAGGAGGAATATTGAAACATTCTCCTGCTTTGTTAGCTTTTACAAATCCAAGCACTAATTCATATAAAAGATTAGTGCCGGGCTTTGAGGCTCCTGTTAGCATATGTTTTGCCACTGCTAATAGAAGTGCTGTTATAAGAATTCCTGGATATGCTAGATCTCCAAAGGATAAGCGATTTGAATTTAGACCTTCAGATGCAACTGCTAATCCATATTTAGCGTATACAGCATTACTTATGGCAGGTCTAGATGGTGTTATTAATAAAATTGATCCAACTAAAGAAGGTTTTGGACCTTATGATGTAAATGTTTTTGACTTACCTGAAGAAAAGAGAAATCAAATTAAGTCTTTACCAAAATCTCTAGAAGAAGCAGCTGATTCGTTAGAAAAAGATTACCAATTCCTTTTAGCAGGTGGAGTTTTCACTGAAGGATTAATTAAAGATCAAATTAAGAGAATTAGGGAAGATGCTAAGAAAGTAAATATTATTCCTCATCCTAAAGAATTTGAATTATATTATGATTTATAAAAATTTAACCGGCCATCTTGGTCGGTTTTTAGTTTAAAGACAATCGTACTCTTAGTTATATAGATATGTGGTTATAATATATATGGAATTAAATACAATAATGTACTATAAGAGTTAATATGTTATACTATATAAAAATAATCCTAGTAAATTAAGCAAAGGAGAATAAGTTATGAATAATCAGATAGTTGAAGATTTAAGAAGAAATATTCTAAATATTAATGATGACATATTATTTAAAATCGGAGATATGATTTGTTTAGAATTATATCAAACCTCTGTTAGGTTAGATATTAACTCTCATTTAATTTATGATATTATTATTGAATTACAAGAAGAAGGTCAATATATTAATGAGATATTACAAAAGTTTAAGGATAATGATTTAATCAGTAAAATGGTATTGAGTATCAATGACATACAGGAAGATAATATAATAGAATATTTTAACAGCTTAAGAAGTGATGTTTATAATTTATTATTATGTTTAAAAGGCTACATAACAGAAATATCATATACTCATGAAATTTGTGGAGAAATTTTATATAAAGAAGATACAGTTAAAAAATATATGGATGACATTGAGGAGATAAATATAAATGTCATTTATGAAAATGTTTATAAGTTTTTAATGAAAGATACATCTGTTTTATCTCAGAAGATTATAGAATTTGTTTCTGTAATTCCATTAAAAATATCAAGAAACAAATATTATGATATTATTAAAAATGCTCTTTTAATGAGTTTTAACTCAAATAGTGAAGAAGATATTAATATAATTTTACAAGAATATAAGCTGGTTTTAAATGGGACTATGACATCAGGATATGGTCAACAGTTTGACAAATATTTTCATAAAGCTCATATGTTAAATCAATTAGACATAGATACATTATCTATTGAAGATATAAAAAAATTATATAAAGAGATTGATGAATTGATTGTAGAAATTAATAGTATAGAAGACATTATTAAGCAAATTGTTTATTTAGCGAATAGATTTGTTGTATTAAATATTTTACATGAAAGAAACTACAGATTTGATAAAAATAAATATAGACAAATATTGAAACTTTGGGATGAATATAAAGTTAAAGACAATAAATCCATAGATAAGCACATACTTAAAAAGTGCAGTCAAGAGATTAAATTATTGGAAAATAAAATTATAGAATATAATAAAAAGTCATCTGAATTTAAAGGTTCTTTGTCTAAAGAACTTAACACAGTTGATAAAAACATTGACAAGGATTTAGCAGCTATATATAATGTTATAGCTTATATTAATGATGTCAGCTTTGAGCGTGAAAATTTTACATTTAAAGAATCTAAGGAAAAAGCTTCTTTAAATTATTTAGAACAAGCTGTTGAAAATTTTATAGAGTTTATAAACAGAAATATTAAAAACATGAGTAATAAACAAAGAAAGGTAAGAATGAGAAGACTTTTGTGTTTAACTGAATTTCCATTCAAAGATGCAGATGACTTTTTTAACTATTTTAAAAACTCAATTGAAACTAATGCTGCTAAAGAGGACTTAATAACAAATATAAAACTGATTTTAGCTGTAATGGAAAAATATAATGTTTAGATGATAAACATATGTTTATCCCATAGATTACAATTTTTCTAAAGCTATCAATATAAAATTATAAATACTAAGATAAGACTACTATGAACTCATATGGGTAAAGCTACATTTAATATTAAAAGCTAAAAAACATGAAGTTTCTTAATTACTACACCTATATTTAGAGTTTAAGTCTTACCTTATATTAAGCCGTTAAAGAAAATAGTCTAACTATAGATATAATTTTCTTTAACGGTTTTTTAGTTAAAATTAAACTACAATTATGTTATATTCTCGTATAAAAATGCCCATAATATACAAGTAAGAATGGAGGGTATAAGATGGGACAAAAAGTTGGAATTCCTCAAGGATTGCTTTTTTTTGATTATTATCCACTGTGGAAAGAATTTTTTAGTGAGTTAGGAGCAGAAATAGTATTGTCTAGTAAAACTAATAAAGATATTTTAGATAGAGGTGTATCAACGTGTGTAGATGAAGCCTGTTTACCTGTAAAGGTTTTTCATGGTCATGTATGTGATTTAAAAGATAGGGTTGACTATTTGTTCATTCCTAAATTTATAAGTATTTATAAAAAGGAGTTTATATGTCCAAAATTTCTTGGTCTGCCAGAAATGATTAAAAATTCAATTAAGGATTTACCTCCAATTATAGATATTCACATAGATTTAAGAAAATCAAAGATTAATATAGTTAACTCAATTATAAAAGGAGGTAAATATTTTACTCCAAGTTTAATAAAGATA
This sequence comes from Tissierellales bacterium, assembly GCA_028280805.1. Classification (GTDB taxonomy): domain Bacteria; phylum Bacillota; class Clostridia; order Tissierellales; family VENL01; genus JANQLB01. The sequence goes on along the minus strand of JANQLB010000011.1, from coordinate 21,522 downwards.
AGTTCAGCATACAATAAAGCTTTTAAATATTATGAAAAATATATAAAGCTGCTTAATCAAGGCATAATTCCTATGGATGCCATAAAAATGTATAATTCTTCAATAACGCACAAAACCAAGGATAATGATAATAAGCCTAAAATAATGATTTTAGGACATTCATATAATCTTTATGATGAACATATAAGCATGAATGTTATAAAAAAAATCAATAACAAAGGTATAAACATTATCACACCTGAAATGATTGATGAGAATAAAGCTAGAAAATATTCTTCAAAATTACCAAAGAGAATGTTTTGGAGCTTTGGAAGCAAAATTATAGGTTCTGCTTTTGCCATAATGGAGGAGATAAAGTTAGATGGAATTGTATATGTATCATCATTTGGATGTGGTATTGATTCAATTTTATTAGACATAATTGAAAGAAGGTCTAGAAAAGAAACAATTCCTTTCACTCTGTTAACTATTGATGAACACACAGGTGAAGCAGGTGTTAATACTAGAATTGAAGCTTTTATAGATATGATAAAATGGAGGAAAAAAAATGAAGCTCACATTTCCACACATGGGTAATACATTTATTAGTGCAAAGGCTCTTATGGAGGATTTGGGAAATGAAGTTATAACTCCGCCTAAATGTAGTAAAAAAACTTTAGAAATCGGAACAAAATATTCTCCTGAAACAATTTGTTTGCCGTTAAAAATTAATATTGGAAACTATATTGAAAGTATAGAAAAAGGAGCAGACACTATTTTAATAACTGGAAGCTGTGGACCTTGTAGGTTTGGATTTTATTCTTTAGTAGAACAGGAGATATTAAGGGATTTAGGATATGATGTAGAGATAATTACATTAGATCCACCAGATGGAAAACCAATGGAGTTAGTTAAGAGGATAATGAAAGCTGCTAATACAAAAAACCTTTATAAAATAGTAAAAAATATAGTAAGAGGTGCAAAAGTGTTACAAGCAGCAGATGAACTTACAGACCTAGCAAATAAAATAAGACCAGTTGCGATAAATGGTGTTGAAGTTGATATAATTATGGATGCTTTTCACTCTATGATTGAGTTAGTTTATGGTGTTGATGAGACCCTAGAGCTTATAGAAGATACGAAATTAAAAATAGGAAAAGTAAAAACAGATGAAAAAAAAGTACCTCTTAAGATAGGAATTGTAGGAGAAATATATACAATAATAGAACCCTTTGCAAACTTATATGTTGAAAGAAAACTAGGACATTTAGGAGTTCACATAGATAAATCTCTTACTCCTTCAAAGTGGGTTAAACATCATTTGTTACCGGGTCCATTTGGTTCTAAAGAAGAAAAAGAAAAATGGGAGGCGGCTAAGCCTTATTTAAGTACTTTAGTCGGAGGACACGGTAGAGAAACTATTGGGAGTAGTGTATTGTATGCAAAAGCTAATTATGATGGAATTATTCAGATACTTCCTTTAACGTGTATGCCGGAAATCGTTGCTGAAAGTATTTTGCCTACCATACAGAATGATTATAATATTCCTATAATGACATTGATAGTTGACGAGATGACAGGAGAAGCTGGATATTTAACAAGATTAGAAGCTTTTGTAGATTTATTACATAGAAAAAAGGAGGAGAAAAATATTGCAGGAGTTTTACCTAGGAGTTGACGTTGGTTCAGTTAGTACAAATATTGTATTAATGGATAAAGACAATAACATTGTAAGCAAGAAATATCTCAGAACTCAAGGAAGACCAATAAATATACTTCAAAAAGGCTTAAAAGAAATAAAAAATGAAATCAATAATTTTGAAATAAAAGGTGTTGGAACTACAGGTAGTGGAAGGCATTTAGCCAATATTATATTAGGTGCAGACATAGTAAAAAATGAAATAACTTCTCACGCAGTTGCAGCAATAAATTATGTTCCTAATGTAAGAACTGTATTAGAAATAGGTGGACAGGATTCAAAAATAATAGTCTTAAAAGATGGAATTGTAACAGATTTTGCAATGAATACAGTTTGTGCTGCTGGTACCGGTTCTTTTTTAGATAGGCAGGCCTCAAGGTTAGGTATTGCAATACAGGACTTTGGAGCATTAGCACTTAAAGCCAAAAACCCTGTTAGAATAGCAGGTAGATGTGCAGTTTTTGCAGAGTCAGATATGATTCATAAGCAGCAGCTAGGGCACAATCAAGAAGATATAGTTAGAGGATTGTGTCAAGCTCTTGTAAGAAATTATCTAAACAATATAGGTAAAGGAAAGGATATTTTAGCTCCTATAGTGTTTCAAGGCGGAGTAGCTGCTAATAAAGGTATAAAAGAAGCCTTTGTTGAAGCATTAGATACAGAAATCTATGTTCCTAAACATCATGAGGTAATGGGAGCAATTGGAGCAGCAATATTAGCTAAGGAAGAAATAAAAGAAAAAAGAACAACAAGCTTTAAAGGAATTGATATTGCTGAAAATGAGTATAATGTTAAGGGATTTGAATGTAATGACTGTTCAAATATGTGTGAGGTTATAGAAATTTATTCCGATGGAAAAGTCATCGCTAGATATAGTGATAAATGTGGTAAATGGACTAATTCATTAAACAGTGAAAATCAGAAACTTGCATAAAGCAAGACTCAGTTTGATGCAATTACCCAAATTTTCAATTTGATGTAAGTGTATTACTCATAATTTTATAAATGTGAGTGTTAGAGTTGTAAGCTATAGGATAAATCAAAAAAAGGTGCTGAAAAAGCATCTTTTTTTATTGAAATAAGGTGATAAACGAAATGTTTTCTTGTCAGATTGCCTTAACTTTAATGATTATATACATTTTATATGTTATAATATCAATTGCTAAGAATAATTTTTATTATAAAAATCAGTAGAACTTTATAAAGATATTAATTAATAAAGCTTATATTTACAATAAAATTTATCGAAGGGATGGTTATATGCACCCAAGCTGTGTTAATAGCAAATCAGATAATAAAAATAAAAAACAAATTAAGAAAAATCTATATAATAAAATAATACAACCTATTGAAGAAAAATTTAAAACAACAGAATTATATAAAAAAGCTGATAGATTAATTCAGAAAGGAAGAAAGAACAGAGTTACTAATACATTGATAAACGGCGGTGCAAGCGGTCTAAAGACCTTATGGATGCTAGGTAAAATAGTTATACCTGTTCAGTTTATAATAACAATTTTAGACCATGCTTCTATACTTAATTTAATATCTAATTTATTTTCTCCTGTAATGCAGTATTTGGGACTGCCGGGAGAGGCAGCTATAGTCTTAGTTTTAGGTAACACAATTAACCTATTTGCTGCAATGACTGCAATTGCTAATATAGCATTAACATCTAAACAAATTACCATAATAGCAGTTATGCTGTCTTTTTCCCATAGTCTTTTTATGGAAACAGCTGTTGCAAAAAAGACAGGTTTAAGTGCTGTAATTGTAGTATTGATAAGATTTACATTAGCTATAATTTCAGGAATAGTATTAAATTTAGTATTGTAGAGGAGGAAATAATATGGACATTAATTTAATTATTAAAGAAGGTTTTTTTAATAGTATTGATACAATAAAAACTATTGCTATAGTTGTAATACCTCTTATGTTTGCAATGGAAATATTAAAAGAGTTAAAGATTTTAGATATAATATCAAATATTTTTAAACCGGTTATGAAGTTTTTAGGTCTGTCTAAGGAATCCTCATTTCCATTATTAGTAGGTCTTACTTTAGGGCTTGCATATGGAGCAGGAGTCATTATTAAAAGTGCTAAGGATGGAGGTTTAAGCAAAAGAGATTTATACTTACTAATGATATTTTTAGTAACATGTCATTCTGTTATAGAAGATACTCTTATTTTTGTCAGTATAGGAGCTAATGGGTGGCTTTTATTAGGTATAAGAATACCTCTTGCAGTAATTTTAACAATAATTGTATCAAAACAAATGAAAATACAAACTAACCAGAATTCAAATAGTAGGTTAAATTAATACTTTAGTCCTATTTTTTTATAGTGGGAAGGATATTATTTTTTAAAATTGAAGTTATCATGTAGGTATTAATTACATTTTGTCAATTCAATGTGATATTATAACTATCTGAAAGAGGTGATTTGGTGCCTTTAATTGATATTAGTGATGCAAAACCTGGTATGATATTAAATAAAGATGTTGAAGATGGAAGAACAGGTACTATATTTGCTACATCTGGAATAGTGTTAAGTACCAGAATTATCTCTAGAATTAAGAATCTTGGGACAAAATACATTCATGTTGCTAAGTTAGCAGAAAATACAGATAATGATAAACAAGAGATTGTTTCTGAAGATAAAGAAATTCAAATTTACCACAAAGAATTTTCAAATAAGACAAAAAATTTGCTAAACGGGGTGAAGATGGGTAAAAAACTTATTATAACTGAGATAAGTGATACCATGGATAACTTAATCGATGAAGTTACTAATAGCAACAACATTTTAGGTAAATTAAGACAATTAAGTAAGGATGATGATTATACATTTGAACATTCAGTTAAGGTATCTATGCTTGCTGCAATGATAGGAAACTGGCTTAATTATTCTCAAAGTGAGATAAAACAATTAGCATACGCTGGACTTTTTCACGATATTGGAAAGTTAAAAATAGCTCAACATATTATTAATAAACCCGGTAAGCTAACTAAAAGAGAGTTTGAGATAATAAAGAAACATACAGTATATGGATACAACTTATTAAATGAAACTATTGGTATGAACAAAAATGTGGCTTTATCAGCATTACAGCACCATGAAAGAGAAGATGGCAGTGGCTATCCGCAAGGTTTAAAATCATTCAAAATACACGAGTTTGCAAAAATCATAGCAATATGTGATGTGTTTAATGCTATGACTACTGATAAACCATATAAGAAAAAAGTTTCTGCCTTTGAAGCTGCAGAATATATTGAAAGGAGCAGTTTTCGTACTCTAAACCCTAAAATTTCAAGAATTTTCCTAGACAATATTGCAACGTTTTACGTAGGAAATACCGTTAAGCTTAACACCGGAGACTTAGGAAAAATAATTATGCTTAATAAACATAGACCTACTAGACCGGTAGTTAGAGTAAATGATGAGTTTATAGATTTATTAAAGAATAAAAAAATAAAAATAATTGATGTAATAAGTTAGAAAAACAACTCAAGTTTATAAACTTGAGTTGTTTTAGGTAGTTACATTTTAATTTCTTCGATAATTTCACATTCTACGCTTTTATTATCTGATGTATCGCAGCATGGATTATTTCTTGGTTCATCAATCTGCTCAGGGAATAATGTAGGGAATGTAGAGCAAATTGGAGAAATATCGGCTGATAATACTGGGAATCCTGTTGATAAAACACAAAGCTGAACAGGAACTACAATTTTCTTCTCACATGTTACACACAATGCTATTATTAAGTTTGCAAATACTTCACCTGAAGGACTTACAATTAAATCTCTTCTAATATTACTTGTTGCTAATCTTGATTCGCAGCCTATATTGCAGAATTCAGTAAAGCGTGGTAAAAATGCACTATTAAATACTGAAGGTAGACATAACTCAAAGAAATTTGTAAGCAATAAAGGATCACATTGACGTGCAACTGGTATATTAGCTCTCAATGTTTCTTTACATTCTTTGTCACAATCGTCACTAAACAACACATCAATCTCAACTATTACGTTACCTGTAATTTTAATATTTTGAGTTCCGAATATAGGTGTTCCTCTACGTTTTTTATCACAATCAGAGGTATCAGCAAAAACTAGTTTTTGGCTTCTAAACCCGTCTGGTCCGATTGCTTCAATATCATCTTTGCAATTCTTTCTAACAAATTTACCACCAGATATTTCTGTATGAGGGTGAGCTATTAAATTTCTATCATCATCAATATCATCAGGATTAAAGAATCTCCTACATCTTATAGCTAATACTCTTGTGATTCTTGCACCTTTTCCAAGAGATGGGGAAAAAGGAAATTTTGCTACAGTTCTTAACCCTTGTAAATTAAATAAAGCAGCATCATACACTTTTTGTACATATATAGGTTCAGATTTAACTTTTCTTAGAGAGCCGTCAAATTCACATCCGGTATTACCAGTGCAGCATCTCTCAGGTAATGTTAAGCTAATTTGATCTTGGTCTTTACAATTCATTTCATTGCCTCCTTTTATTTATTTTAATATAGCTCCTAATACTAATATATTCTTAATGTCTTATAATGCTACAATTTTGCTAGTGAGTAATATTTTGATTTATAACTAAATATAATTCTATTAAGAATAAAATGTTTATAGCTATTAGTACTATATGGACATTAAAAAAGTACGATTAGTTTAGGAGATGATATTATGGCGTTTTCAAACCAGAATAGCAGTATAGTTATGGACAGCATGGGCAATCTATACAATTTTTTGTTAGATAATAAAGAGATTACTTTAATTTACTTTGATAAACTTATGGGTAATGTAGAAAAAAGTATTATAACAAATAACTGTAAAGATGAATTTTATTCTATAGTAAATCAATATGATGATGTATATTTGGTTTACCAAGACTCTGAGGGTGACATTAAGATGGTATCTTTTAGTAATGGTATGAAAGAGTTAAAGACAATAAAACCTAACATACAAACTAAAGTTTATAATCTACGTATTATTGATGATTATGAAGATATACATATGTTTTATTGTGTACCTGATAATTCTGATAGAGGTCAGTTTAAAAAGTATCATTGTGAGAAAAGAATGAACAAATGGACTGTAAAAGAAATTGGTAATATTAGTATCTATGATATTCTAAATCCTTTTGAAGTAATTAATATAAAGGACGAAATGATACTTGGTTATTACGATTTGGTAAGAGGAGTAGAGCAGGTATTTATAAAAAAGTTAAACTTAGCTCAAAGTATATGGAGTAATGGAATTCAGCTTACATCACAATCAAACAAAAAACTATATTTAGATATGTTAGTTATTGACGATGATTTACATATAACTTACAGTGAAGAGTTTGAGGGGAATTATGTTATTAAATATGAAATGCTTGGATTTCATAAAGAAAAAGTTGATTTAATATATAGTCATATTTTATCAAATCCTTCAAATTGTTCTCATCCAACCCTGATAAAGCATAGGGATAAACTATGGAATATTTGGATTGAGCATGATAGCGTTATAAGTGCTTTTTCAGAAGACAATGGTAAACATTGGAGTGAACCCTATTTATGGAACGAATCAAAGAGTAATATATTTAGTAGATATAAATTTTCATCAAATGAAACTAAAGTTAAAACAGCATACAATCTTAACTACTCATTTGGTAAACAGTACCCTGATATTACTTTTTTAGGTTTTGGCAATTTAAGTAATACAACTAAAATTCCAATCAAAAAAAAAGAAGATTCTACTAGGCAAAAAAATGAACCTCAATTCAAAGAAGTAGAATACAGAAAAGAAGATTTAGACGATATTTACAGCACTTTTTATACATCGAAAAAAAACATTTCAAGTGATACTAAAACTATTGAAAAAAAAAGTGAAAAAACGTTAAATTCTATAGAAGATTTAAGAAGAGATATTGAAAAAATTCACAATGACATAAAGGAAATTAATCACTATATTTATGATTTGCAAAACGTTCACAAAGATTTAAAAAAATCAATAACACCTCAAGATACTAGCTATGAAGAGGAAATTAAGAAACTTAGTAAACGCATTGAACAAATAGAAAGTTATCTCACCAGGAGGAGGAGAGGGTTATTTTAAGTTAGTAGTTTTCCTTCTACTCCAGTCTGGCTATACAATTTAATTATCTGATTTTTTAGTCATACTGGAGTAAGAAGACTTATGTGGTTATACTTTATATTATTATTTTAAGTATTTACCTTTTTCAAAGATTTCGATAATTTCATCTATATTTTTAGTTACACATAGAGCAAGCATAAGCTTAATTCTTGCTTTTTGACCGGGAAGGTCTCCTCCAAAAACTACTCCTAGATTTTTTAGAGCTTTACCTGCTCCGGGATAACCATAAGAATCTAGAACTCTACCGATTGGACATCTAGAAACAACAACAACAGGAATTTTATGTTCTATAGCTCTTTTAATTCCATCTATCATCAGGAGTGGAACGTTGCCACGCCCAAAAGCCTCAATAACTATACCTTTATATTCTTTTTCAATGCAGAAATAGATAAAGTCTGAATCCATTCCACTGCAACATTTAATTAAGGCAACTTTAGATTCAATTCTATCAGTAATAATGTGTTGACGGCTCGTAATATTTCTATAGAAAATCACCTCATTATTATCCACTACGCCTAAAGGTCCAAATTGTAGTGATTTAAATGTATCAAGAGAAAGTGTATTAGTTTTAGTAACTTCTGAAGCAGCATTAACTTCATTATTCATAACCACTAGAACTCCTTTATTTCTTGCCTGTGGAGAGATAGCTGTCGATATGGCTGCTGAAAGGTTACTTGGACCATCATATCCAAGCTCAGAACTATTACGCATAGCACCAACAACTATTATAGGTTTTTCGTTATTAATGACTAAGTCTAATAAATAAGCAGTTTCTTCAAGGGTATCTGTACCGTGGGTTACTACTACACCAGTTATATCGTTTCTGTTAGCTGTTGCTTTTACAAGTTTAGAAAGTTCTATCATCTTTTCTGGAGTCATTTGAGGTCCGGGCAATTTATCAAAATTTATTATTTCAATGCTTGTAAATCTTTCTATATTAGTTACCATTGACATTATTTCTTCACTTGTTAAAGCTGGTATTGCTGCATTTATGTTTGGGTCAATCTTCATAGAGATTGTACCTCCGGTAAATATTACTCCTACTTTATTTTTCATAAAAAAACCTCCTATCAGATAATCCTTTTATAATTTTAACACAAAAACAGAATTAACACACTACAAGTAGTTTAATTATTAATAATAGTGTAATTAAATATATGCTCTACAGTGATATTTATTAAAGCTATAGCCTTTGAAGTTTATCAATAAATAACTTTAAATAGTTTTCATCTTCTAAAAAAACAACTGTTTTTGATTCTTGGTCTTTAATCTCACCATATACAATAGATTTAAAATCCAGAGCCCTCTTTTCATTTTTCATATCTAATAGCCTGCCTTCTAACTCATTAGCATCTGCTAAAAATCCTTCTAACTCATCACTTAAAAGGTACTTATATTTTCTTTTTAATATAATACTTCCATTAGAAATAAAAAAAATCTTGTATCCATCATCTATCTTTTCACCCATTAAAATTTTTCTTCCTTCAAAATCATTTGCTTCACTAGATTTAGTATTATATAGATATTTCATATATCCTTGCATATCCCTATAGATAGAAGCTGTTTCAAATTGGCAGTTTCCAGCAGCATCCATCATTTTCGTTTCGATCTGTAATAAAAATTTCTCCATACACTGCCTGATGGAAAAAATCTCAATCAAGCTTTCTTTGTTTTTTTCAAACGTATCTTCCTTTATGTTTTCAGGAAAGATTTTATAGGTAAATTTATAAATACCTTCACATTTCGTTATTGGGTATATTTTTTGGAAGAATTTTATTACTTCCTCAAGTATTCCCTTGCTTCTATAGGGACCAAAACAGTTTGCATCTTCCCTTTCCTCTACCATCCATATAGGCTTAAATTTATTAAAATCATTGATTTTCAAATACATATATTTTTTATGATTTTTAAACTGACTGTTATATATAGGCTTCAATTTCTTTATTAAGGTACATTCTAGTATCAGTGCTTCCAAATGTGTATCTGTTACAATATAATCTATATCATGTATATGAAATACCAGTAATTTTAATTTCCTCCACTCATGATTAGTATAGAAGTATGATTTGACTCTAGATTTTAATGTCTTGCTCTTACCTACATATATAATATTACCTTCGATGTCCTTCATCTTATAGACACCTGGTTTTAAAGGTATGGAATCAATTTTTTCCCTTAGATGCTTAGGTATTTTAGACAAATTCATCACCTGTTCCAATATTTTTATCACTACTTTGGTTAATAATTAACAGCTTACAGCTAACAGAAGAAACATTGCATAAAGTAATTTCTTTTAAAAATCACACTTTTTTATTATACTTAAAATGATAAGTTGATTTTATCATAAAATTTATATTAACTACATAGATTGTCTCTGTTAATATATAACTAAATTGCTTTTAACAAATGAGTTTTTTGTATATAATCATATATATAGAATTTAAAGGGGGTAGAATAATATAGATAGTTTACTTAAAAATACAATTAAAAATTTGTCTGATAATGGATTTGAAGTAGAATTTTTTGAGAACGTAGATGAAGCAAAGAAAAAGATATTAGAGGATATACAAATAAACCAAGATATTGGCATTGGCGGTTCAATGACAGTTCATGATATAAAGCTTTATACGGAACTAAAAAATAGAGGTAATAAAATTTACTGGCATTGGCTCGTTGACTCCAAAGATAAAAATAAAGAAAGGCAAAAGGCTAGCAGAGCTGATGTATATATTTGTAGTACAAATAGTATAACTGAAGATGGTAAATTAATTAATATAGATGGTGTAGGAAACAGAGTTGCTTCTATGTTTTATGGACATGAAAAAATCATTATAATTGCTGGTGTAAATAAAATTCATAAAGATGAAAAAGATGCTATCAAGAGAATAAAGGATATTGCTTGTCCTCAAAATGCTAAAAGACTAAACTTAGATACTCCTTGCAGGCATACTGGTAAATGTAACGACTGTAATTCACCTCATAGAATGTGCCGAGTTACAGTTACTATTGAAAGAAATCCTATGCAAAGTAATATTAAGATATACTTAATAAATAAAGAATTGGGATATTAATAAGAGGTGATAATTTGGAGGTTTATTTAGACAATTGTGCTACTACAAGACCTAGAAAAGAAGTGGTTGAAGAAATAAATTATATGTTATATGAAGTATACGGTAATCCTTCTTCACTACATAGAAAGGGATTTGAAGCTGAAAAAAAGGTTGAAAATGCAAGAAATATTATCTCTACCTTCTTAGGTGTTAGAGATAATGAAATATATTTTACTTCCAGCGGTACTGAAAGTAATAATATGGCTATACAAGGAATAGTTGAAAAACTTAGCAAAAGAGGAAATCACATTATTACAACAAAGATAGAACATCCTTCGGTGTTAAACATAGTTAAGTGTTATGAAACAAATGGATATGATGTCACATACCTTGATGTAGATGAGTGGGGTTATGTTGATTTGAATCAACTTGAAGAAAGTGTAAGTAATAGAACTATATTAGTAGCTGTGATGTTAGTTAACAATGAAGTAGGAATTATTCAACCTATTAATAAAATAAGGGAAATTATATCTAAGAAAAATAAAATTACTAAACTTCATGTAGATGGGGTTCAAGCACTTGGAAAAATTTCTTTAGATTTAAAATCAATACAATGTGATACATTTTCATTTAGCGGTCATAAAATTCATGGACCAAAAGGTATTGGAGGATTATATGTAAAAAAGGGATTAATTCTTACTCCTATTGTTTTTGGAGGTAATCAGGAATTTGGACTTAGATCAGGAACTGAAAATACACCCGGAATTGTAGGATTTGGTAAAGCTGTAGAACTTATTTCGAATAATTATAGACAGGAAAGTAAAAATATACTAGAGCTAAAAAATTATTTTATTTCCAGGCTAAAAAATGAAATTAATGATATTAAGGTTAATAGTCATTTACATAATGAAAGCGTACCTCATATATTGAACGTCTCCTTTCTTAATATAAAAGGAGAGGTATTACTCCATTATTTAGAGGAACACGGTATATATGTTTCAACAGGTTCAGCCTGCTCATCAAACAATAAATCTAAGGGAAAAAGTAAAACTTTAGAAGCAATAGGTCTTTCAGATAATGAAATAGAAGGGGCTATAAGATTTAGCTTTTCTTTTTCAAATACAAAAGAACAAATTGATTATACAATTGACAAACTTAAGATTTCTGTTAATGAAATTAGAAAAATAACTATGAGGTGATTTTTTGGATAAGGTAGTAAGTGTAAGCTTTGGAGAATTGACCTTAAAAGGTCTAAATAGGTCTTATTTTGAAAATAAATTAATAAAACAAGTAAGAGATTCTATAAAAGAATTTACCAATACCAGTGTTTACAAAGATCAAGGCAAGCTATTTATATATGGTGATGATACAAATATTAATCAGATTATAGACAAAGTCAAGAAGATTTTTGGTATTGTCCTTGTAAGTCCTTGTTACAGAATAGAAAAAGAAATAAATGAGATTATTAAATATTCAGTAATTGTTGCTAAAGAGACTATAAAAAATAAGAATATCAAAACTTTTAAGGTCGTATGTAAAAGGTCCGATAAGAGATTTCCAATGAATTCTATGGAAATTGCAAAGATGGTTGGTCATCATATCTTAGAAGAAATTGACGATATAAAAGTTGATGTACATAAGCCTGATTTATTTGTATATATAGATATTAGAGGAAGAGCATATGTGTATACTCAAAAAATCAGAACTTTTGGCGGATTACCTGTGGGAACTAACGGTAAGGGTTTATTATTGCTTTCTGGAGGAATAGATAGTCCTGTTGCAGGTTTTATGATAGCTAAGAGGGGAGTAGAAATTAGTGCGGTTCATTACCACAGTTATCCCTTTACCAGCGAAAGAGCTGAACAGAAGGTTAAAAACCTTGCTAAAATACTGACCAATTATTGTGGAGATATTAAATTTTACAGTGTTAACTTATTAAAAATCCAGAAAGCTATTAATGAAAAATGCCCTGAAGATGAAATGACTTTAATATCTAGAAGATTTATGATGAAAATTGCACAGAGAATAGCTGAGGATAACGATATAGATGCTTTGATAACAGGTGAAAGTTTAGGGCAGGTAGCTAGTCAGACTATAAAAAGTTTAAATGTAACTAATACAGCAGTAGACATTCCGGTTTTTAGACCATTAATTGGAATGGACAAGACAGAAATAACGGACATTGCTAATGATATAGATACTTTTGAAACCTCAATACTACCTTATGAAGATTGTTGTACAGTTTTTTTACCGAAGCATCCTGTTACCAGACCTAGATTAAAAGATATTGAGAGGTCAGAAGAAGCTTTAGATGCCGAAAGTTTGATTAGTGATGCTATTGAGAAAATGAATGTTATTAATATTAATTCTTAATTAAGCTTTTAAGGGTTTTTAAGTAACAATACTAAACATTATAACTAATTTCAGAAGATTGATAGGTTCTCTTTTAGAGAATCTTTTTTTATGCTGTAGTTTTCAGAAAAGTCGAACAATTGAGTCATATTGTATTGACAATGTATTTCAATAATGTTAAAATTGTTTTACGAAAAGTTAATAAAAAATAACATGAAAGGAGATAATTCGACAAGGTTTTACAATCAATTTATCCAAATAAATATAGAAGGAGGATTTTATGAAAAGAGATGGATTTAGTTCAAGATTTGGTATATTAGCTGCTGCAGCGGGTTCTGCAATAGGCTTAGGTAACATCTGGAGATTTCCGTACATTACTGGAGAAAATGGTGGAGCTGCATTTATATTAGTTTATTTAGTTTGTATATTTTTAATTGGTATTCCTGTAATGCTTTCTGAGCTTGTAATCGGAAGAAATGCACAATCAAATGCAATCAGTTCTTTTGATAAAATAAAACCTAATAGTCCTTGGAAATTTACAGGGGTATTAGGAGTTTTAACAGCATTTATAATTTTGTCCTTCTATTCAACAATAGCAGGTTGGGTCTTTGCCTATATTGGTAGGGCAGTTACTGGACAATTAAGCTCTATCAGTCCCGCAGAATTGCCCCAATATTTTGGAAATATAATTAACGCAGGAGGTTCAAATCTTGAACCTATATTATGGCAATTTGTAGTAATGGTTATAACCGGATTTATTGTTATAGCAGGAATTAAAAAAGGTGTAGAAAAGTATAGTAAACTTCTTATGCCAATATTATTAGGTTTATTAGTAGTCCTTGCTATACGTTCATTAACCCTTGAAGGGGCTTATAAAGGTGTAGAGTTCTTATTTAAACCAGATTTCTCATCATTATCCGTTGAAGGAGTATTAGAAGCATTAGGGCATGCCTTCTTCTCTTTAAGTTTAGGGATGTGTACTATATTAACGTATGGTAGTTATGTTAACAAAAAAGAGAGATTACCTTCTCTGGCATTACAGATTACATTTGCTGACACAGCTATAGCTTTATTAGCAGGTATTGTTATATTCCCCGCTGTATTTGCATATGGTCTTAGTCCGGATAGTGGACCTGATTTAATATTTATAACATTACCGACAGTATTTTATTCTATGCCTTTTGGTTCATTCTTCCAAATGTTATTCCTCGTATTAATAGGTATTGCATCAATAACTTCTACAATTTCACTATTAGAAGTTCCTGTATCTTATTTTACAGAGGAATTTAAACTTTCCAGAAAGAAGGTTACGATTTTAATTACATCTATAATCTTCTTATTAGGTATACCTAGTACATTATCCTTTGGATCTTTAGGTGATGTTACAATCTTTGGAAAGACATTCTTTGATTTAATGGACTTTACAGCTTCAAATATCCTTTTACCTGTAGGCGGATTATTGATTTCTTTATTCATTGGATGGGGATGGGGTATAAGGAATGCTGTTAAAGAAGCAACAAATGATGGAAATATTGAATTTAAGCTGGCAAGTGCTTATGGGTTTGCTACTAAGTATTTAGCTCCAATAGGAATATTTGTAATTTTATTATATTCTACTGGAGTAATATAAAATATATTTAATATAACATTAACTATAAGCTGACTTCTATTATAAGAATGGAGTCAGCTTTTTTGTTATTTTATAAAGTATATTATTTAGATTTTTTTATCTGACAGCTTACAATGTTTACACCAAATTAAAAATTTGAGCAATTGTAAAGGTCTCAGGCTTATTTTATTTATCTTCTAATTTTTTAACTTTATTTGCATAAAAGTTAAAAAATCCAGCACCTATAATTAATCCAGCACCAATTACAGTTAGGTAATCTGGAACTTCTAAGAATATTACCAATCCAATTAAAGTAGAGAAAACTATATTAGTATATGTATATATTGATAATTCTCCGGCCGGTGCAAATCTATAAGCATTTGTCATAAGAAACTGAGCTGTTGTAGCGAAAACACCTAAGCCCAATAAACCAAAAGCTTCTGTTATATTAGGAATTACAAACTCTCCGGGTAGAAAATCAAATGTTAAGAATGGTATCATTGTTACAGTTGAGATAAAGGTGAAATACAGAACTATTGTTTCCACTTCATCTGTATGTCTTAGATGTCTTATAGTAGTATAAGCTGCTCCGGCAAAGAAAGAAGACAAAAGAGCAATAATAGAAGGCAACAGCGTAGAAGTAAATTCAGGTTTAATAACTAATGCTGCACCAGTTAAAGCTAATATAAGAGATACAATTTGAAGTTTTTTTATTTTTTCATTTAAAAAAATTGCTGATAAGACTAATACAAAAAAAGGCGATATTTTATTTAATATTACTGCATCAGCTAATGGGATTATTGATAGAGCGTAAAAATAGCATGCAACACCTAATAATCCAAATACACTCCTTAAAATCAGATATTTAATGTTGTTTCCAAATAAGGGCTTTTTCTTTCTGATTACCATAAATAATGCTATAAAAAAACCTAGGATATTTCTAAAAAATATTTTTTCTGCAACAGGAATATTTTCTAAAGATTTAACTGTTGCAGCCATGAGGGCAAAAAATAATGCTGATAATAGTATCAAAATAATTCCTTTAGACTTGTTTTCCATAGATTAACCTCCCATGAATAGATATCTAAGACAACTGAAATTATAAACCTTATTTTATTAATAGTCAAGGGATTTCAAAAACCAGACTGAGAGGGAGGAAATTGTTTAATTTTGCTTTTAAATAAAGTGTCAAAAAGAACCGTCCCCTGTGGTTGCTATGGTTTTTTACCTGCTAGGGAACATATTGGTATTTATATCGTCTAAAAGATATAATAAAACAGGGGGTGTTAAGATGAATGGTAAAAGAGTAGTAAGTATGGTTTTAGTGTTAGTAATTGTTTTAGTTGGTATAGTTTATAATTTGAATAATTACACATTTGCTTCAGAAAGAATTACATTAGAACCAACTATATATGATGAAACAGGAGTAGACGTAAATAGTGAATTTACCCTTTCAGTAGTAGAACAAAGAAAACTAGAGGAAATAAAGAACAGTTTAGCTATAATACCTCATGTTGAGTATGAAATAGTTAAAAAGAGGGAAGGTCAATACACTATTAAATTCAAAGAGGAGCTAAAAAGAAACTCTATTTATACGTTTAATTTAGCTTTAGAAGGTTTTAATTCATCTTGGGCATTTCAAACACAAAAAGAGTTTAATATAATCGGGAGCTTTCCAAGAGATAAAAGTCAAAGAGTACCAGTAAATTCAGGTATAGAAATTATGTTTAGCCATAGAGAAATAGCTAATATTAATGATTACTTTGAAATACTTCCAAAGGTAGATGGAAAATTTGAATATCATAAAAATACTGTAGTATTTGTACCGAAAAAACTAGAGCCTGAAACTTTATATACCGTAAATATCAAAAAGGGATTACAATTAAAAAATAGTGAACAAAAGCTAAAAGATGATTTCACATTCCAATTTGAAACAGATACAAAATATGATGAGAAAAAAGAGGTTATTAGTTTCACAGACATATTACCTGAATTTTCCACATCTGAGAAACCGGTATTAAACGTAGTATATTATAATCAAAGCAGAAGATCAAGTGAGGAAGAAATTGATAAGAATATAGATGTTAACGTTTATAAATACAAAAGTTATGACGACTTAATGAATGTTCTTAAAGATGATGAAAAACCTTATTGGTCATTGTACAGCAGAGATTACAAAGATAATTTAGAAAATCTTGATTTAATAAAAAGTTTTAACACAGATTTAGTACGTGATCTTCACAATTATTATCTTATGCTTCCTGATATACTACAAGAAGGATACTATTTAGTAGAAGGAAAAAAAGGAGAAAACACCTTTTATTCTCATATTCAAGTAACTAATATATCAGCTTATTATTCTGAGAGTGATAGTAAAAACTTAGTTTGGGTTCATGACCTTGATAACAAGAAACCATTAGAAGGAGCAGAAATTAAAGTTAATGATAAAACATTTAGTACAGATAAAAATGGAATTGCGGTATATAACGGTAATATACAAGACGAAAAGTCAAATAATGATATAAGATTTATTAAAATAAGTAAGGATAATATGAATCCTCTTATTTTAAAAATATATCCACAGTTTGTTCCTTACGGAAGTTTTTTCTATCCTCCTTTAAGTAATGAACATCTAAGCTACGTATTTCTTGATAGGAATATGTATAAGCCGGGAGATCTGCTTAACTTCTGGGGCATTATAAAGAGCTTGAAGAACGAAAATATTGACAAAATAACTGTGACCTTAGAAAAAGGGTATTGGCACTTTGATGAAAACTACTTAATGAAAAAGGAAGTATATTTAAATGAAGATGGAACATTTGAAGAACAATTTAATCTGCCTAATCTAAATGAAGGTTATTATAAATTAACCTTTAGGGAAGGCGAAAAAATTATAACTACTAACAGTATAGAAATTAAAAGATATGAAAAACCAGAATATAAACTGGAAATTAAGTCAGATAAAAAAGCTATATTTTTAGGTGAAGACATCAATTTTGAAGTGGAGGCTTCTTTCTTTGAAGGTACTCCCGTGTCTAACCTTGAGATAAATTATAATATAGATGGATTCAATAATACTATTATGACAGATAATGATGGTAAAGTAAGCTTAAGCTATAAACCTGACCGTATCAATAATCCATCAAATTACAGCTATTATCAACATAAAAATCTTTTTATAAATTCAAGATTACCAGAAATTGCAGATATTAAAGCTAATCAAAGATTTTATGTGTATACTAAAGATCAAATGATTACTGCTAAGTCTGAAGTTGAAAATAATAAAGGTAAGGTTACCATTAACTTAAATGATATTGACCTTTCAAAGATAAACAATTCTAAAGAGGAATTTAATTATTATGATAACCAATTAGTATTAGGAAAACCTGTTGAGAATAAAGAGTTAGAGGTTAAGCTTATTAAGACAGAATGGGAAAAGATAGAAGATGGAGTTAGATATGATTTTATTAATAAGAAAACTGTAAAGAAGTATAGATATGAAACTAAAGAGATTACTTTAGAAACAAAATCTTTAATAACAGATAGTAATGGTCAAGTAAATTATGAATTTAACATGGAAGAGGATGGACGATATAATGTAGAGGTTGATACTGTAGATTCTAAAGGCAGGAAAATACATCAGTCAGTTTATATTTCAAACTGGACACCTTATTATTACGATTTACAGAAGATAGAATTAAAATCAGATAAAAATGAGTACAGTATAGGAGAAGAAGTAAAATTAAGCTTTTTAGAAGCAGATAAACCTATAGAACATACTGGAGATATATTATTTATTACAGCTCAAAACGGTATCTTAGATTACAAGCTTATAAATAAACAAGGTTATGAGTTTAATTTTAAAAAAGAGCATATTCCAAATCTATACGTTTATGGAATAGCTTTTAACGGAAAAACCTATAAGGTCGCTATGTCGCCATCTATAAGAATTAATCCGTTAGATAAAGAGATTAAGATAGAGATAAATTCTGATAAAGATAGTTATAAACCCGGAGAAGATGTAGTGTTGGATATAAACGTACTTGATAGACTCAACAATCCCGTATCTGCTAGAGTTAATATAAGTATAGTTGATGAAGCTTTTTTCAGTTTAAGAGAACAAAATGTAAATATATTACAAGGTTTGTTTAAGAACATTGCAGCCGGAATTACCAGAACTTATGCAAGTCATAATAAATCTGAGTATGGAGGGTTATATGGGCCTGAACTTTTTAACTTAAGCAGAGGAGCTATTGATGAAGGTAATGGTAGTGATATGTCATCGCAAAATCTTGAAGATGGTAGTAAAATAAGGAGTGAATTTAAGGATACTGCGATTTTTAAAACAGTACAAACAGACGCACAAGGAAAAGGAAAGATTTCCTTTACTTTACCTCATAATATTACAGATTGGAGAGTAACGTACCAAGGTGTTACTCACGATTTAAATGCTGGGAATGGAAATATCAATATTTCAGCTACATTACCTTTCTTCTTGCAGACTGTTTTAAATGATACCTATTTAGAAGGAGATGTACCGATTATTGCTGTAAATAGCCACGGATTAGAATTAGAACAAGAAGAATTAGTTGAATATGAAATAGCAGTACCTTCATTAGGGATAAACCAATTTAAAAAAATTACTGGAGAAGCTTTTAAAAATGCTTACTTTAAATTACCTAAACTTACTCTTGGTGAGCATAAGGTAATAATCAAGGCTAAATCAAACAAAGGTTTTGTAGATGCTATAGAAAAAACATTAAAGGTTGTTCCAACTTATCATACTGAGATAGTTAATAAATATTATGAATTAACAAATAATCTTAAGTTAACAGGATCAGAAGATGGTATAACTAATTTAGTATTTAATGACTTGAATAGAGGCAAGTATTATTATGATTTAACTGGTTTAAAATACAGCTACGGTTTAAGGGTAGATCAGCAGGTATCTGGTGAAATAGCCAAAGACCTTTTAGAAAAATTCTTTGATGAAGAGAATAATGAAGATGATAATTCAAAATTAAATCAATATCAGCTTAATGATGGAGGCATTTCATTACTTCCATATAGTGAAAGTAATATTGAATTAACTGCAAAAATAGCAGATTTAGCTCAGGATAAGTTTGATAAATCTATGTTATTGCAATACTTTAACAGCAAAGCCGAAGAAAGATTAAATGAAGCAGTTATACTATATGGAAAAACTTCATTAGGAGAGATGGTATTAAATGAATTGAATAGATTATCTAAAATTAATAACTTAAGTGTTAAAGATAAACTATATATTGCTTTAGCTTATGAAAAAAGCGGTCATAAGGAAGCAGCATTTAATATATTAGATGATATACTAAAAGAAAATACAGAATCAAATGAAGCATATATTAGAATAGATAAAGGTATTGATAAGGATGATATGTTTGAATTAACATCTTTAGCAATGGTACTCGCATCAAGACTAAATATAGAAGAAAAAGAAATGCTATATGAATATGTTAAATATCATAATAGTGAATATATACTAGTAAATTTAGAAAAACTTATGTATTTAAAAGAAGAAATAAGTAAGCTTCCTAATATTGCTTCTAGTTTTAAATATCAGTTAGGTGATAAGTTAAAAGAGATTTCTTTAGAAAATGGTTTATCTTATAGAATGTCTGTTACAAAAGAAAGCCTTGAAAACTTAACTTTTTCTGATATAAAAGGAAGTATAGCTGTTAATGTAAGATATGAAACAGTTAAAAATGACTTAGCTGGTACTAAAGATAAATATGTTTCTGTAACAAGAGAATACTATACACTTGAGGGAGAGAAAACAAATACCTTTAACAGCACAGATATAGTTAAAGTTGTTTTATATCCTAACATAGACAACAATGCTTTCAATGGTATCTATGAAGTTACTGATATTCTTCCTGCCGGTCTTAAGCCTATAGAAAACTATTGGGATAGAAATCTGGAACATGATAAAAATTCAATATACCCTTGGGATATTGAAGGGCAACAGGTGAAATTTTACACACATACAAGTTTTCAACACAAAAACCGACCAATGGTTTACTACGCCAGAGTAATATCAAAGGGTGAATATAATTGTGAACAGGCTGTAATTAAGAATATAACAGCTAATGATATAGCTACTTATTCAGAGCGTAGTAAGATTATTATTAAATAATCTGTTAATAAGCTAGGGGCAGTAGAATTTAATATATAGATGAGGATAAAGCAAGGATGGTTAAATCCATTTCCTTGCTTTATCTAATTCTGTCTTTGTGACAGCTCATAAACTTTTTTATACAAAGGATTGTCACCCATGTTTTGTCCAATGTATTTAACAAACTTATCTAAGTCATTACCTGCATAATCAACAATTTTATCTGCTAAGTGATCAATTAATTCTTCTTCTTCACATTCAGCTACAATTTGAAAAATTTCATTTATATTGTTAGCCAGCATTGAATCTCCATCATCATTACTTTCACCGGGAATTATGTTGTTTCTAACCATTGTATTTAAAGCATCACATAAAATCCATCCAGTTCCCTCAACCGTTTTCATAAGATTATAATGATGTTTTGGCATTTTATAATCCATTTAAAATTCTCCTTTGTTATTGTATTTCTAATATAGTATTTGTAAAATGAGTCATAATAAACATTAATTAAAATATTTTTTATATTT
>JANQLB010000001.1 GCA_028280805.1 Tissierellales bacterium | reverse complement strand
TATTCAAAAAATTTTTCATTCCCCTGTTCCCAATCTGTTATTTCCAACTTTCCACTACCAAGTTTAGTTCCTTTTACAAAGTTTCCTTCACTCCCTACATTCTCCCACATGTTATATCGTACAGCACCATTGAGAAGCTCTGCTTCACCTATAGTAACCTGATCCCTGGCATCATCATCTTCATTTAATTCTTCATCATATGCTGTCACACGCCCGTAGATGGTTTCATTGGATTCAACATTGAGAAATGTTGTAGACCATTTATCACTACTAGTTTCATATTTAACCGCATTTCTCATATCATCGTTTTCATCTCCTTCAAATAGATATTTTTATTTTATTACAATAACTATCTATTTTGAAATTGTCTTATGTGTTAATTGAGTTAACTTAATAGCTTCACTCAATCCTAAAAATTATTTTCCTTCAACATAGCTCTCTAGCTCTTTTTGTATATCCTTTGATACCTCTACAAAATTATTAATATATTTGTCCCATTGCGTTACAGTGTAGTGATAATTTCTATCTTCTTTTTGAAAACCATGGTACTGATAGGAGTTATTAGTTAACCTTACACTCATATCCTTATAGTACCATTTACCCTCCTTAACATTATATAGCTTCCCATTTTCAGCAAATCTTTCTCTACCCAAATAATCACTGTAATAACTACTATAAGGCATATCAAGTTCTTCAAGTCGCTTTAGATTTTCATATTTAAAATATAATCTTCCTCTTAAATAAATAGTACCAGGTTTATACAAGCAATCTTTATCTGCTACAAATATAGCTTTCTTCACTACTTTTTCTGCCTTAGCAAAGTCCCACCACACATTAATCAGCATTGGATTTACAATATGGTCTATACTTGTTATATACTTCTTAGCGAGCTTTTCTCTGAGTTCTTTAGTATCCTTTTTATATGAATAATTGTGCATATCCATAGCAAAATCATATGTTAAATTAAATCCTTCATCTATATCTTTTTCAGTGAAATTATATTTTTCTTGAAATTCTTCTCTATAAATAGGTTCATTGGGATTTTTATCTTTCTGTTCCTTTATATAAGCTTTTACCGCCTTTATACCTTCTCTCCAAAACTCTGTATCTTGAATATCATCCCCTACTCTTTCTTCTTTGTTATTATCTTCTTCTTCTTTTTCTTCTTCCCATATCTTAGGAATTTTTCTTTCATTTTTATCTAACATTCTTACTACTATAGTAGATACTTCTGCCCTTGTAGCTGTTTTTTGTGGCTTGAATTCTCCATCGGGATAGCCTGTTATTATTCCTAGTCCGTAAGCATTTGCAATATATCTATCCGTTGGGATTGATGCTTTATACAAATCTTTTATCTGTCTGTTATATGGTCTCAAATCTTTTATTCTTTCATCACGTATAGACCTTATTATCATACTTGCAATTTCACCACGATTGATATCTCTATCAAGGTCACTTATATTAAAGTCTCCCTCGCTTATTATGTAAAGTTCCTTTGCTTTGTTTACATAATTTAACGACCAATGTTCTTTTGATGAATTTTCAATATCTGTGTATCCTAGAGAAGTAATTAATATCTTTGAAAATTCTCCTACCTTCATGGGGGTATCAGGTTTGAATGTTCCATCAGGGTATCCATTTATTGTCTCTAGATTTATTAGTTTTTCTATATATTTCTTTGCCCAGTGGGATGCAATATCAGTAATTTTCTCCGATACTTCGTTTATTTCATTTGTAATTTTATTAATCGTCCTTGCATTTTGAATAATTGATTCTTGTCCACTTTCAGCATATGCCGTAAATGGTGTAGTAATCATTGAAATTACTAGTATGATAATTATGTACCTCTTCATCTTTATAACCATTCCTTTCGCTTCACTCAAGGCACAAAACGTAATTAAATGTATTGGCTTGGAGCTGATTTTCTATTATTCTACAGTCATAGGGATAACA
>JANQLB010000092.1 GCA_028280805.1 Tissierellales bacterium | reverse complement strand
TTTATCAAAGCTATAAACAAGCTGACTAAAGAAGAAGCATTTATAATGATTTACAATTACCTTAACATTAATTGATAACTATATAAAAAAGCTGAACTGAAGGATAGCCCCCTTAAAGTTCAGCTTTTTTATTACACATGACAACGGGACTCTTTGAACATCATTTTCAGATGATGTTTGAAACGTCCCGTTGTCATTTAGAGTGTAGAGTTTTGGAAATATAAAAAATAAAAACTTTTCTTAATCATGGAACATTTTTCTATAGACTTACGTCATAAATATAGAGTAGACTAATAAGAATTATTTATTAACGTGTTATCAATTTAATAAAATTAATAGGAGGATGATGTATGAAGAAGTGTTTATTATTAGTTTTATCGCTAGTTTTAGTTTTAACTTTAGCAGTCCCTTCGGTAAGCTTTGCAGATTACGATAAGGGTTTAGAAGAAGCAATTTTAAAGGCAAAGGAAGTTTTCAATATAACAGATGATTACGATGAGTTTGATTATAGTATTAACAATTACGGTGGGGAATTTGAATTTTATTTAAGATGGAACGATAGTAGTAATAAATTAGGTGAAATAAGTGTAACGACTAATTCTAAAGGAAGAATAAAGAATTACTATTCATATAAGCCGTACTATAAACATGACGGTCCAAAATTAGCAAAAATCAGCCGTATTGAAGCAAAGCTAATTGCAGATAAATTTATTAGAAAGTTAGACTCTGATTATATACAAAAAACAAAATATCAACCTAATGATAGACCTTTAAACATTTATGACAGCCGATACAATTTTACATATATAAGACAAGAAAACGGAGTTTTATTCACATCAAATAGCATAAACGTATCCATAGATAATATGACTGGAGATGTTACAAGATTTTATTCACGCTGGGAAGAAGATTTAGAGCTTCCAAAACCAGAAGGAATAATTACGCTCGAAGAAGGTCAAGAGGCTTTTAAGGATGAAATTGGATTACAGTTAGTTTATAAATTTAAGTATGAAGATGACAAAACTGTTCCATATCTGGTATTTACGAACTTAACCGGCAGAAACAACATTGATGCTAAAAGCGGAGAGGCTTTAAAGAGTGACATGGATTATGGTATACATACTTACGATATGGGTATGTTATCAGGAGCAGCAGAAACAAAAGACCTGAGTCCAGCTGAAGATGAAGCTGTTGAAAATATAAAAGATGTTTTGTCTAAACAATTTGCAGAAAAGTTAGTTAGAGAGAAATTAAATATGAAAGATGAATTTGAAATGACCTCTATTCGTCTTAATTCTGATTGGAGAAATAAAGACGAATTCACATGGAACATGAATTTTAGAAAAGAAGATAAAGAAAATCCAAGGCACGCTAATGCATTAATAGATGCTAAGACCGGTGAGATTAAAAGATTTTATAAAAGCAATAATTTAGATCAAGATAAAGCTCCTAAATATAACAAAGAACAATCACAAGAATTAGCAGAAGAGTTTATTAAAAAACATCAACCGGAAAAATATAAACAAATTGAATA
>JANQLB010000083.1 GCA_028280805.1 Tissierellales bacterium | reverse complement strand
GGTGTAATCCATCTAATGAAGCAGCAAACTGTGACTCAGGTGTTTCTCTCGCCTCAAACTCTTCCCATACTGTTATCATCTCATCTTTTTGTTCCTTGGATAATATACCAAATATCCTTTCTGCAGCCCTTTCTTCACGCGATCTCTTATCACAATTCCCAACATCGTCATATAAAAACGTATCTCCTACATCATTTTCTCTTCTAGATTTATCTACTATATAATTTTGCCTATATATATTTTTAAGCTTGTCCACTTCAATAATAAATTCTAACTGTCTCTCTAACTTTTCAATAATCAAAAAAACAACTCCTTTTATTATTATTTTGAGAGTATTGCTCTAGGTTTTCAATATTTATGTGACACCATATTTCAGACAACGTTTCGTGTTTGCGACACCTTCGAACTTGACCACAAAGGAATACATCTTAGTGGAGCTTGACTCCCAGTGAGAAGATGTGGGTGTATAATCCCTAAAAACCTGCCCTAGTAACCCTTTACGCAAAAACTTTATTAGAGGATGTCATCATCCAATTTTTTATCTCTCTTCTCTTCTATAAATATCCTTGATATAAAATATCCAACTATGATAATAAAAAAACAATAAACATATAACAAAAAAAATTCTGCTTTCCCAGTTCCACTACTAGAACCACCCTTCTTATAAATAATTTTATTCATTTGTTTTGTTATGTCATTGCCTTTTTTGTCAAATAATTTATAATCTTTTAATGAGTCATCCCACTCTGTTTTAGATTTAAAAACTCTAATAATATAACTCTCTCCATTTGTCATAAAACTTTCTATCATATTGGAATTAGTCTCTATCTCAACTTTATCAATCAACATATTGTAGTTTGTCCCCATAATAGCTAAATATTTATTCCCATAAGATTGAAATGTTCTTCCTGATAAGACTCTGTTTTTAGTTCTATAACCAGCCATTCTAATTTGATATCTATTATTAAAGCCTCTATATAAAACTGTAGACCCATCATAGTTTCCATCTGCTGCTTCATAATAAACAATTAAGACATTTTGGAATTTCTCATATTTTAGTACAGATACATCTAACTCAAGAAATTCTTCTATTGCTTTTTCAATACTATATTCATTAGCCTTTATAAAATACTCGCTCTCATATATTTTATAAGCTAGTATGAATGATACTAAAATAATCAATATGCGTATAATTTTCTTTTTCATATTTCCCTCCAAGAACCTACTTAGAAGATGATGTTGTCTAACGTTTCGTGTTCGCGACACCTTCGAACTGAACCCTCAGAGCTTCACTCCATAGACGGTGCTCCACATCCAGTGAGAAGATGTGGAGCTCATAGCCCTAAGCTTCTCCTTCCCTAGAGTGCCCTTGTGCAAAAACAGTGTTATGTGAAGTAAGCCCCCGACTTCTAAGCACTATCTTAAGCTTCTTTTTCATACCTTTCACTGCTTATTGATTTCTAAAACTTTAACAAACCTTATATATTAAGCATAGTAAATAATTCGTCCAAAGATTTTACTTCATAATTAGGCGTTATATCAAATCTTCTTTTGTATTTATGTCTATTTATCCAACATGTATCGATACCTGCTCTATTTGCACCCAGCATATCAGATGAAGAATCACCTATATGTAATATCTGATCAGGATCTAAATTATAGTGGTTTATAACTTCTTTAAAAATCTTGTAATTGGAATTACCTTTATACGCTTTTACATTTTCTGAAATAAAAACTTCATCAAATTTCAAAGTATTAATTAGTGATTCAACCATTTCTATATCAGCATCACTAACTAAGCATAAAATATATTTTTTCTTGGCTCTTTCAATAAATTCTTTGCTATCATGGTATAATTCTGCTCTGTTGTGTTCTTCAATAAAAACTTTTGTTGCATAACTTGAACAGTATTTCACTTTGTTTTCTTCAAAAATATCTTTAAAGCTCTCAAAAAATATTTTTTTTAAATTTCTGAATTTATGTTTAGCACTTTCCTCTACATGAAATTTATCTACTATCTTGTTTCTTACAATCTGTACATATTTATCTCTTAATTCTTCATTATAATCATCTTTAAGTATTCTTTTCCAGATATGCTCAATTCTTGTATCTATATTTACTAAAGTTTGGAACATATCAATGCAAATAATTTTATATTCTTTCAAATGCAACACCCTTAATATAAATTTTTGATTTGTCAGAACTACCACAAGAATAAGGGGATTATTTAACATAACGTTTTCGTGTTTGCTACGTTTCCCAATGTTACAGGTAGTGCTCTAACCTTAGATAAATTCTATCTATCGCCTAAGTTACCATTATCAGCTATCCATGTATATAAAAAAATTATGTATATAAGTAATCCCCTAAATAAAATTGAACATTGCAGCAATAGATGCAATAATATTACCTATACCATGTAGTA
>JANQLB010000045.1 GCA_028280805.1 Tissierellales bacterium | reverse complement strand
GTTCTCATCAATATGTTTTGACGCATCGGTAGAACAAATTTTTATTACAATTCTTAGCGGAGCATCTTTAATTATGGTTAATAAAAACATAATAACTGACATAGAGAGATTTGAAGATTTTATCATAGAGAATCAATTAACGCATATACATTCAGTCCCAATGTTTTTAAATAACCTCTCAAACAATAAAATTGCTGGTTTAAAGCGTATGATTTCGGGAGGAGATGTTTGCAGTAGGGAATTAGTTGAAAAATGGTGTGGAGAATATAAGTTTTATAATAAATATGGTCCAACAGAAACTACGGTTACAAGCATTGAAATGCATATAACAGGGTTAGATAACAATAAAAAAACGGTATCAATAGGAAAGCCAATATCAAATACACAGGTATATATATTGGACAATAATAATAACATATGTCCAATGGGTGTCATTGGTGAGTTATGTATAGGTGGAGATGGATTAGCAAGAAGTTATCTAAATAAACCAGAATTAACAAATGAAAAGTTTATTAACAACCCATTTAATTTAGAAGAAAGGATGTATAAAACAGGAGATTTAGCAAAATGGTTACCAGAGGGAAATATAGAGTTTATAGGAAGAAAAGATAATCAGGTAAAGATAAGAGGATTTAGAATAGAGTTAGGAGAGATAGAAAATCAGCTTCAAAAGATGTCTGAAATTAAAGAAACAGTAGTAACGGTTGTAGGAGAAGAAGAAAATGATAAATCTATATGTGCATATTTTGTAAAAGAAAGAGACGTAGATATATCATATATTAGAGAAGAACTTTCTAAAGTATTACCAGATTATATGATACCATCATATTTTGTAGAAATAGATAAAATGCCGCTAACTATAAGTGGGAAAGTTAATAGAAAGGCATTACCAAAACCGGATGGAAATATAACTACGGGAGTAGAATATATAGCACCAAGGAATGAGATAGAAGAAAAGTTAGCTCAGATATTTAAGAAAGTATTAAAAATAGAATCTAAAGTGGGGATAAAAGATAATTTCTTTGATCTGGGAGGACACTCGTTAAAAGCAACTTCTTTAGTTTCAAAAATCCATAAAGAACTTGAAGTAGAGATTCCTTTGATAGAGATATTTAAATCACCTACTATAGAAGAAATATCAAGATTAATTAAAGTATCAGAAAAGAATATCTATGATGGAATTAAGCCTGTAGAAAAAAGGGAATATTATAAAATGTCAGCAGCACAAAAGAGAATGTATATCATTAATCAGATGGATAAAGACTCAACAACATATAATATTCCTAGTGTATTAAAGCTAACAGGGAAGTTAGATAGAACAAAAATAGAAAATACTTTTAAAGAGCTGATAAACAGGCATGAATCATTAAGGACTTCATTTACTAGAGTAGAAGACGATTTAGTACAGATAGTAAAAGAAGTATCAGAAGTGGAGTTTAAAGTAGAGTATAAAGAAGTAAATGAAGAAGCAGTACAAGATATAGTAAAAGATTTCATAAGATCATTTGACTTAAGTAAAGCGCCTTTATTAAGGGTAAGTTTAATGAAGATAAGAGAAGAAGAACATATTTTAATTACTGATATGCACCATATCATATCAGATGGAGTATCAATGGGATTAGTAATAGAAGAATTTACAAAAGTTTATACAGGAGAGAAATTAGGACGACTAAAAATTCAATATAAAGACTATGCAGAATGGCAGAATGAGTTATTTAAATCAGGAAAGATA
>JANQLB010000036.1 GCA_028280805.1 Tissierellales bacterium | reverse complement strand
ACTTAATCCTATGTTTATAACATTTTTCACGCCATAAACTAATAGAAGTCTTGATTTTTGAGTTTCTTCATCATCTACTATAATTGGACATTCATGATAAAATCTATTAAATGCTTGAGCTATATTTGTTATATGTCTAGCTATAAAGGACGGCTCATTTTTTTGCATAGAGTCTATGACTATCTGTGGAAAAGCCTGTATCAATCTTATAACATCTACAGCTTCTTGGTTAGTTAATATACTATAATTTACATTAGGTGTGATGTCATAATTTGCTTTTCTTAAAACACTATTTGCTCTAGCATGAGTGTACTGCACATATGGTCCGGTTTCACCTTGAAAACTTAAGGTTTTATTCCACGAAAATACATAATCCTTAATCCTATTATTATATAATTCCTGAAATACTACTGCACCTACACCAACCTGTCTAGCTACTTTATCCTTATCGTCAAGATTTGGATTTCTTTCTAAAATTATTTCCTTAGTTTTATCAATAGCTTTTGTTAGTACGTCCTCTAAGAAAACTACTCTTCCTTTTCTTGTGGACATTGTTCCTTCCTCTAGACTAACCATACCAAATGGAACGTGAATACAATCCTTAGCCCAATCATAACCCATAAGTTCAATAATCTTAATCCATTGTTCAAAATGTAGGTTTTGCTGTGAACCAACCACATATATATTTTTGTAAAAATCATAATTTGCTTTTCTATAAACAGCAGCTGCTATATCTCTAGTTATGTAAAGAGTTGAGCCATCACTTTTCTTAATTAACGCTACAGGCATATTATAGGGTTCTAAATCTACTATCTGTGCTTGATTAGATTCTTTTAATATACCCTTTTCTTCCATTTCATTTACTACATCCTGCATTTTATCTGAATAAAAACTCTCACCTGCATATGAATCAAACTCAATTCCAAGCATATTATAAACCCTTTTAAACTCCTTTAAGCTTACATCTCTAAACCACTCCCAGAGTTCCAGAGCTTCTCTGTTTTTATCCTCAAGTTTTTTAAACCACAATCTGCCTTCATCTTCTAATTCAGGATGGTCTTCTGCCTCTTGATGGAATTTAACATATATCTTAAGCAGCTCAGGTATTGGATTTTTTTCTATGGCAGTTTTATCTCCCCATTTTTTATAAGCTACAATAAGTTTACCAAATTGTGTGCCGTAATCCCCTAAATGATTAATACTTATAGAATTAAAACCTAAAAACTTATATATTTTATGAAGTGAATTACCTATTACTGTACTTCTGATATGTGCAATACTAAAGGGCTTTGCTATATTTACAGAAGAAAACTCTACTATAACAGTCTTACCCTTTCCTATTTCTTGAGATCCAAACTTTTCTCTTTTTTCAAATACATCTGTAAGTACTAATTCAGCTAATTTTTCTTTATTAACAAAGAAGTTTACGTAAGGTCCGATATTTTCTATTCTTTCAAAATACTCATTATACTTCATCAGAGAAGCTAATTCTTCGGCTATAATATTTGGAGATTTTCTAAAAACCTTAGCAAGCTTAAAGCAGGGCATTGCATAATCACCCATATCAAAATTAGGTGGTATTTCTATTAGTTCTTCTACTTCTTTTTCGCTAAGATTTTCTATAGAACTACTAACGAATTTTGCAATTTCAAATTTAAAATCAATCATGTTATTCCTCCTTACTGAAATTTCAAAACCCCCGCCTCCAGATAGAGACGAGGGCAAATTTAAGATTTACCTTATTCTATTGCTTTGTAATTATAGCACATAAGTTATTGTAATTCAAGGTTCTTATAAAAGAATTTCATATAATCTAAGCTAAAATGAATATTTTTCTTTAAGATATAAAACATTAATATTATTTATTAAATTCATATCCCGGCTCTAAGAAAATCTCTTGAATGATGTATTGACCATGTTCATTTTCTGTATAGTTAATAGTAATAACATCTCCTACCTGAATAGTTCCTTTTGAGATAATTACCTTTGCTAATTCTGACAATCTAAATGCCTTATATTCATCATCTATTCTCATCTCAATTGAATTTAAATCAATCTGCCCGGAATAAACACCAGTCAATGTCTTTATATCTTCATTTTCATCACGTGAATTATCGTTATTAACTTGTTTAGATGGTTCTTCAAAATTACCAAGGACAGCTTCTCTGATGACATCGTCAATTTTTATCAAAGCACTTGGATATGTTAATACTTGTGCCACCATTTCATCTTCTTTAGGAGCATTTAGCTTTCCATTTACAACAATTTCATTTTCATTGGCTTCTACAGAAACGATTTCAACTGAATATCCATCAGTACTTTTAATTCCAGCCGCTAAAAGAATGTACTTTCCCTCTTCAGTCGTTTTTGTATAAAGTCCTTTTTCCATATGTTTTTCTTCATACCAAGCTTTTATATCTTCATCTTTTAAGTCATCAACATTAATAGTATCAAAATTTAAAGCTCCTGTTACTAAATCATCATTATTTGTTTTTTCATTTTTATTTCCACATCCACCTAAAAAACCTACAATAAATATTGTACTAACTAAAACTGCTAAAACCTTTTTTAACATTATAATTCCTCCTCCTATTATCTAATAAATAGATGGTATTAAAATTCTTAATCTTTTATTATATTTCTTAAGTTTAATTTAATCTCTGATTTAGATATAATATTTTTCTTAACTCAAATAGCTTATTATAATTGTTCTCTGATCATGGTATTTTTATTCAAATTAGCCAGTTTTTAATTGTGAGATTCTTTTTTCAATTTTTATTATATCTAATATTATAAATTGATTATATTCATTCTTTTCATAATTAAAGTATATAATATCTCCTTTATCTATATCTTCATCTTGTAATGTCATCTTAGCTCTATCTGATAATCTATATGCTCCTATTTCATTATTTACTTCAATCTCAACCGAATTATTATCAATTTGACCTATATATTTACCCTCTATAGAATTATTTTCTTTATCAACATTTTTATCTTTATAAATATCTAAAATTATCAAATGTCCGGTTGATTCATCCTCTTGATAGGAAAAATAAACTTTGTCGTTTTTATTTAATTTTTTATATTTATCACTGTTTATGTCAAAATATTCTTTAATATTTTTATTTATTACAAATTGTTCCGGTTTACGTTCTACTACGATTTCAATGAAGTTATTATCAATTTGACCTACATAAATACCCTCACTTTTAATTATTGATGGAAGAACCTTATTATCTTTTATATTGTTTACAGGTTTCTCAAAGTTTCCTAAAATAATCTCTCTATCGTCTTTAGCTATTTTTATGATAGTATTAGGATATGTTAGTGCTTGGATTACCATTTCACCCTCTTTAGGACTATTTAATTTTCCATTGATTACTATTTCATTTTCTTTGCCTACTATAGATGTTATTTCAGTTGAATAGCCTCCTGTGTTTTGTTCTCCTCCTCCTAAAAGAATATATACATGGTCTTTATATTTTTTAGATGAAATACCTTCATTTTTATAGTTATTTTCAAACCAGTTTTTTAAGCTTTCGTCATCAAGTGATGTCTCTTGTATATGTTCAAAATTCAGATTTCCTAACTGAATATCTTTATTTTCGTCAATTTCTCCTTTGTTAACTATGTCTGTATGATTACATCCAACAAAAACACCTGTAACTAATAATATACATACTAATAAAACTATTATCAGTCTACTCAAATAAAACACTCCTTTGACAATTTAATCTATAATATAAGACGATACTAATGACAATTTTGTTCCATGATTTTCATAAAAATTTATCAAGCAAATCATGAGGTAAATTTTCTTCTGTATAGACTTTGATTCCATTTGATGATAAAATTTCAGCAGTCAAGCCATTTCCTTTCTTTTTCTTACCACTAAATGAACCATCATAAATCTCTCCAAATCCACAGGATGGACTTCTTGATTTTAATATTGCTATAGTACAATTTAGCATTTTTGTAATGTTTAAAGTTTCTTCTGCTCCTTTTATAAACTCTTTAGTTACATCCTGATTTAGTTTTGTCATTACTTTTTTATCATCTTTGCCATTGTCAACAATTTCTGCTGGTTCTCTTGGAGTTTTAAGTCCTCCAAGCTGTTCCGGACATACTAACATAGCCCTCCCCTCTTTAACAATCTCTAATACTCTATCATCTTTATTATTTCCTCCATTGTATCTACAGTTTACTCCCGCTAAACAGGCACTGACAATTATCATATTAATCACCCTCAAGCAATTACTTAATTTCTACCACTGTTACTCCACTACCACCTTCATTATGATTCCCAAGTCTAAATGAATTTACATGACGATGCGTCTTTAAAAGTTGCTTAATACCTTCTCTTAGAACTCCTGTACCCTTTCCGTGAATTATATGTACCTGACCTAATCCAGCGATATAGGCATTGTCTAAATATTTATCAACATCTAAAACTGCTTCTTCTAACATTTTACCTCTTAAGTCAATTTCACTCTTAACTAATCTTGACTTTGACTTAATCATTGACTTAGTTTTAGCTGTAGTTGCTGAATACTGGTTATCCTTTGCTCTCTCAATTATTGAAATATGTGCATTTACTTTCATTATTCCAACCTGAACTACTAGGTTTCCATCAGAATCTGGCGAAGATATGACTGTACCAATTTGGTTTAGGTTAAGAAGCTTAACCGTTTCTCCTTTTTTAACATTCACGGGAGGTTTTTTACTTTTCTTAGTCAGTATGTTTTCCGTTAAATCATCTTCAATAGAACTTAATTTATCCTTTAATCTGTCTTTTGCTTCTTGAATTTTCTTCTTTCTTTCCTTTTCTATTTCATTGGATATACCTTGAAGTTCTTTAACTATTTCTTCAGATTCTTCTTTTGCTTCTTTAATTATATTTCTAGCTTCTTCCTTTGCTTTTGTTAGAATTTTTTTCTTCATATTTTCAATTTCATTCTTCTTTTTGGTTAGCTCACTTTTTAACTTATCAACCTCTTGCTTTAATTTTTCAGATTCTGTCCTATTTTCTTCACTTATCCTTCTATCTTTCTCTATACTTGCTAATACATCTTCAAACTCTATGTTTTCTTTAGTTAAAAGTTCTCTTGCATTATCTATTATAAAGTCTTGCAGTCCAAGTCTTTTAGAAATCTCAAAGGCATTAGATTTTCCGGGTACTCCAATTAAAAGTTTATAGGTTGGACTTAGAGTTTCTACGTCAAATTCAACTGAAGAATTCTCTATTCCTTCAGTAGTCAAAGCATATATTTTCAATTCACTATAATGTGTAGTAGCAATCGTCCTAATCTTCTTGTTATAGAGATAGTTTAAAATTGACATTGCTAAAGCAGCACCTTCAGTAGGATCTGTCCCGGCTCCTAATTCATCAAATAATACTAAACTATTTTCGTCAATATTCTTTAGTATATTGACTATATTTGTCATATGAGATGAAAATGTACTTAAGCTTTGTTCTATACTCTGTTCATCGCCTATATCTGCAAAGAGATTGTTAAAAACAGCCATTTTACTGCCATAGCTAGCAGGAATCTGTAATCCGGCTTGACACATTAAAGTAAATAATCCAACTGTCTTTAGAGTAACTGTCTTACCTCCTGTATTAGGACCTGTTATTACAAGAGTGGTAAAAGAATCTCCTATATGTATAGTAGTAGGTACTACCTCATTTGTATTTAACAAAGGATGTCTTCCTTCTTTAATCATAATAAATCCTTCTTTGTTTAATAAGGGTTTTGTACCATTCATAGTTAACGATAGCTTACCTTTTGCAAATATAAAGTCTAATTTTGCTAATATCTCTTGATTATATCTAATGTCAGCACTAACTTCTGCAACCATTGCAGTTAACTCTGCTAGAATCCTTTCTATTTCTGCTTTTTCTTGCAATCTAAGTTCTTTTAAATCATTGTTTAATTGTACAATAGCCATAGGTTCAACAAAAAGTGTAGCCCCACTGGAAGATTGGTCATGCACTAATCCGGGAAAATTTGATTTATATTCTAATTTCACAGGTACAACAAATCTATCTTGTCTAATGGTTATTATAGAGTCCTGTAAATACTTTTTGTTAGTAGAAGAATTAATTATAGAATTTAGCTTACTTCTAATAGATGCATTCTTTGTGTCTATCTGTCTTCTTATATTCTTAAGCTTACTACTGGCATTATCAGAAATTTCTTCCTCGCTGATTATAGCATTAAAAATTGTATCTTCAATATCCTTATATATGTTTAAACCTAATATCATTTGTTCTAAAATTTCATATTTGGAGTCCTTGTCTTGTTTATCTTGTTTAAAATAGCTTATTAATCTTCTGGCTGCTCTTAAAGAATCAGCAATATTTAATAGATTTATAGGCATCAGAGTAGAACCAATCTCTGCTCTTTTTAATTCATGAGAAATATCGTGAATTCTACCCATAGGAGGTCTTCCTCTTTTTATTATTATATTTACTGCCTCATGAGTTTCAATTTGAGATATTTCAACTTCATTAATATCTGTCTTAGGCTTTAGCTGTATTGCAAGTTCTCTACCTAAGTTAGACTCTGTTCTATCTGAAAGCATTTGAATAATCTTGTTAAATTCAAGTACTTTAAGGGTCTTTTCATTCATTTAAATCACTCCTGTCTAGAATACTCCTCTATAATAATGTCCTTTTGTTATGTCTTGACTTTTTTTAAATTCATTTACAAAATTTCTAGCTTCATTATAATCTATATCTCCTTTAGCAAAATCATAAAAGCATTCTTGAATATCTCTAATAAAATCTTTTTCAATAGTAAAATCAAGACGTATTAAATTAATTCCACATTTATATAAATCGTTAATATGATCAGCAACCATTATAGGATTACAGTTATATAGTATTGTATTTTTACGTTCTTTTTCAAGGGCAAAAATCATGCCTTTTCTATCTTTTAACCCAAACCCAGTTTGAAATCTGCAATCGTTACAGACTTGTTCTTTTTTACATTCTTTCATTATAGATAATGGACAATACTTCATTATCATAAGAGGTAAATACCCATAACCTATAACTTCATATGGTAATAAAGGATAATCTCCTATTTTGGAGATTTGCTCAATTTTTAATTCAGGTGAAAGAGTAATACTATTAAGTCCATAATCTTTGAATAATTTAACAGTTGAAAGATTAAATGTATTCAATCCTATATCACCATGTATTTTTGTTTTAAAATTATCTTTTACAAATTTAAGAACTCCTAAGTTTGCTACTCTTATACCATCTATGTTTGACAACCCAATTTTCTTTATCTCATGAGTTATATCGTCAAAATCTCTATTCCCTAATATTCTATCTATGGAAATAAAAACCTCTTTTTTGTGAACTTTAATTTTTTCTATACACTCAAAGGTATCTTCCATAAGAGGTATATAAATTCTATCAAGTTTACTTAAATTTAGCTGGTTAAATTGAATTTTATTCTTTATACTTACACTTATCTGATTGTTTTTAGCTGTATCTTTGTTTAAACTATTGGAATAATTAAACAATTCACTGATTTTGTCCTCTAACTGTTCTCTAGTTATTTTTCTTCTATTATATTTAGCTTTTCTCTTATTAGATAGTTTCTCAACTCCATCTCTTCTTATATTATTCAGGATACTTAATGATACCATAGAGTTTTCTTGTAGGTCAATTTTGATATTTTCTAGCTTATAAGGAGTATTGCCAAGCTTATTCATTTGTTCTTGTATTTTTTTCTTGGTCAATGATATGTTTATGCCTTTTTCTACAAGCTTTTCACTTTCTACAGTTACATAATTTTCATTATCCCACAAACTTAATTTTATAGGATTGTCTATTGATATTTCTATTGACATGTTTATTGAAATTTTATTCTGGTTTTGTGTTTTTTTGTAACTCTCTTCTGCATTTTTTAAAAGCATTACATCAGAAGTTTTATATACATCACCTTTAATGTTTATACTTTTTTTTCTTGGTACTTTAATTACATCACCTTTATAAGCTTTATGTACTACATTATTTTCAATATAAATTTTATCTACTGCCATTCCGGGATTTTTATCAGACCCAAGATCTATTTCTATTCCATCACCTTTGTATAAATCATCTTCTAATAGTATATGAATATATTGACTATCTATTTTAATAACCTTACCTATGTATATACCTCTGTTATTAGGCTTATCATATGAAATAAAACGTTCATTATCATAGTTTAATATAAATCCTTTAGTAAATCCTCTATTAAATATTTGAGCAATATTCTTTTTATCACGTTCAGTAATAATATTAAACTTTTCATTTTTAATTAAGCTGTCAACAGACTTTCTGTAAGCATTAACTATTAATGCTACGTATTGTGGTCTTTTCATCCTTCCTTCAATTTTTAGTGATGTAATTCCACTTTGAATAATTGCTTTTAAATAATCTATAGTATTTAAATCTTTAGGACTTAATAAATATTTATTACTATACTCTTTCTTTACTTCTTCGCCATTAGAGGTATTAACAATTGTATAAGACATTCTGCAGGGCTGAGCACATCTTCCTCTGTTTCCACTTCTTCCTCCAATTATACTGCTTAAGAGACACTGTCCAGAATAAGAAATACATAAAGCTCCATGTATAAAACCTTCAAGTTGAAGGTTAGTCCTATTTTTAATAAAACTAATATCATCTACGGATAACTCCCTAGCTAGAACTACTCTCTTAAATCCCTGCTCCTCTAAAAACTGAACTCCTTTGTAGTTATTTATAGTCATTTGAGTACTGGCGTGAATCTCAAATTCAGGCAATAAATTTTTAATTATTCTTACAACACCAATATCCTGTATAATAACTGCATCAACTCCAATATTATATAAGTATAATATATAATCTACCACTTGGTTTAACTCTTTATTATCTAATAATATATTAACAGTAACATATACTCTCACATTTCTTAAATGAGCATAATCTACCGAAGTTTTTAACTCGTCATAGTCAAAGTTTGGTGCATTTTGTCTTGCATTAAAGACCTTTCCTCCTAGATATACTGCATCAGCCCCATTTTCAACTGCTGCTTGAAGAGCTTCCAAACTCCCTACCGGTGCTAATATTTCTACTTTACTTCTCATGAATTCATCTCCTCTGAAAAAAAAATAAAAGAGTAGAAAGCTACTCTTTACCTTTGAGTTTAAGGTTTCTAGGTTTTAATTAGTACAGTTAAATTTCTTTTTGAGTTTAGTATTTAAATTATGTATTACTTTTATTCCTTCTATCTGGTGACTCATCTAGTTTTTTTATAAACTCCTCTAACTCTTTTTTTGTTTGTATTAGTTCAAGTTGATTCTCAAAAAGTTTGTTTTGAAGTTCTCCAATTATTTTTTCAGATTTTTGTATTTCATCTTCTTTAAATTTTAATGCCTGTTCTTGTCTTTTTAGGGTTTTATCTTTCTTTTCTATATCATTATTTTGTTTAGTATTCTCCTCTTTATATTTATCTAATTCCTCTATAAGCTTGGATTTTTCAAGTCTATATTCTTTTACTTCTTCTCTGAGTTTTTCTAATTCCTCTAAAGGCTGCTTTACTTCTTCTTTTAAATTGGTTAATTCAAAATAATTCTTATAATATTGGTCAGCAACATTAAAAGCTGTCAATATTGCTGACATGGATTGATTTAATTTAGTATTTTTAGATTGTATTTCACAAATTTTTTCATCAACAAATTCAGCAATGCTTTTAATATATTCCTCTGATTCATTGCCTATAACAGTAAATTCTTGTCCATTTATTTTAACTACAACTTTTCTTTTCTCCGTCATAGTTGGCACGCTCCTTCTAAACCTTAAATATATAATATCAATATACTATTTATGGGTGAATTTTAACATTATACTTTTGTATATATAGTACTTCTTTTTATTTATTATATTTCCTGCAAAAAAATAAAAAAAGAAAAGGCATTGTTGCTAAATGTCTTTTCATAATCTATTGTCATCTCGTTTTTGTTGCTTTCTCTATAATTCCACGCCCCAATCCTAAAATTCTGCTCAATTGCCTTATGCTTGCACCAGTTTCCTGTTTAATGTTATAAATTAAGCTATTCCTTTGGTTTATATTCATTATCTTTATCTTTTCTATTTTATATTTTTTTCTAATTTCATCCATTAATTGTTCATCAGTATATTTTTTCTTTTCAACATATTCTAAGCACTTATCATTGTTTATTTCATTCATATATTTTTCAAAATTATCTTGATCGGAAAAGTAACTCTTTATAATATCTATATCAATTTCTGCTTTTTTATTATTAAATCCATTAATATACTGATTATAGCTACTCCATTTATACTCTTTAGCTGTATTGGTTATTTTTGCTTTTGCTGGATTTTGATGTATATATCTAAGCACCACTAATAAATAAGTATCATCTTCTACTACTTCACTTTTGTAACGGTTTTGAAAAAGATGTCCTGATCTTCCGTATTTGTTATTATACCACTGAACATAGCTTACAGTAATTCTTTTTATACTTATACCTATTTCTTCTTTTTCCTTTATCAATAAGTGTATATGGTTGTTCATTAAACAATATCCATAAAGTAAAAACTGACCTCTTTCTTTTGCTTTCATAACTGCATCTTTGAATTGTTGTTTATCTTCATCTTCTATAAAGATTTTACCACCATCTATGCCTCTCAGCATTACATGATAGATGCCTGTTTCGCTTCTTTTTCTCTTTTCTCTCGGCACTTTTATCACCCCTTATTAAGGTAACATATAGACTGTGATATGTCAACCGAAACGTCCCCTTGTCTTTTTAAAGTAAAAGTAGGGAAAAACCCTACTTTTATTGTCTTAAGGATGCGTTTAAATCCTTTATTAGGTCATTTACGATTTTATCATGAACTTTTGTAACTTCTTCATCCGTTAAAGTCTTTTCTCTTGACCTATATACTATAGAATATGCAATACTTTTTTTACCTTGAGGTATTTGATCTCCTGTATAAACATCAAACAGCTTTATTTCTTCAACTAAGTCTTTACCTTGAGTCCAAATTATCTTTTCTATGTCTTTAACTAAGGAGTTTTCATCTACAACTAATGCAATATCTCTAGTGGTAGCTGGGTATTTAGGTAGTTCTTTATACTTTTTGTTAAAATTTGTAAATATAATTATAGTTTCTAAATCTATTTCTGCTGTATAGACTCTTTCTTTTATACCGTAGTTCTCCCTTACATCAGGATGTATTTCTCCAATTATCCCCAGTAAATGATTATTCTTTATTATGTTTGCTGTTCTGCCAGAGTGGAAAGTATTATGCCTTTCTTCTCTTATATATTCACAATCATGTATTCCAAGTCTACTTAACAATGTATCCATTATTCCCTTTATATCAAAATAATCAGTATTTCCATACATACCAATACATAAGGTTTTACATTCTTTAGGAAGCGATTTAACTGGTAACGATGTGGGTTTAAAAAGATTTCCTATTTCAAATGCAAAGCACTCTTCAACTCCATAATTGTAGTTCCTAGTTAATACATCCATCATATTTGGGATCAATGTAGTTCTCATTACACTATAATCTTCACCTAAAGGATTGATTAACTCTACATACTTTCTTTGAATACTGTCTTCAGGTAGATTAATCTTATTATATACCTTAGGGCTTACAAAGGAATATGTTGTAATTTCATTTAACCCTACCCCAACTAAAATATTCTTTATCTTATCCTCAATAGTCCTTTGAGTAGATTTCTCTCCTTTTGTGAGAGTTCCTACAAGGGGAACTGATTTTATCTTGTCAAATCCATATATTCTTGCTATTTCTTCAATTAAATCTGCTTCTAATTCTATATCATTCCTAAAGGTAGGAACTGTAACTTCAATTTTATCTTTAATAAATTTTGAATGCAGCTCAAGAGTGTTTAGGATTTTAACCATTTTTTCAGGACTAATTTCTACATCAAGCATCATATTTGCTCTTTCTGGTCTTAAGTATATAATCTTTTCTTTCTTTACATTATCGTATATATCTATACTGCCCTTAATAATTGTCCCTGCACCAATCTGTTCAATTAACTGACAAACTCTATTACAAGCTATTTCTGAAAGGTTAGGGTCTAAATCTTTTTCAAATCTTGATGAGGCATCAGTTCTTAATCCTAAAGTTCTAGAGGTTAATCTAACACTTCTTCCTTTAAAGTTGGCAGACTCG
This sequence comes from Tissierellales bacterium, assembly GCA_028280805.1. Lineage (GTDB taxonomy): Bacteria > Bacillota > Clostridia > Tissierellales > VENL01 > JANQLB01. The sequence continues at coordinate 14,112 of JANQLB010000036.1, read as the reverse complement.
ATTAAAATTGTTTTTGAATTATTATTTACTTCACTGTCTAAACCTCCCATTACTCCTGCAATAGCAATAGGCTTTTTAGTATCAGCAATCGTAAGCATAGAATTATCAAGATTTCTATTAACATCATCTAAAGTTTTTATTTTTTCACCTTCTACAGCCTTTCTTATAATGACTGTTTTGTCAGTTATGTGATCTAAGTCAAAAGCATGTAATGGCTGTCCAAGCTCAAGCATAACATAGTTTGTTATATCTACTATATTATTAATAGGTCTTAATCCGCATTCTGAAAGCTTTCTTCTTAGCCATAGCGGCGAAGGCTTAACATCTACATCTTTTACTACTCTTGCATAATATCTTCTACATAACTCGTTATCTTCTACCGTTATATTGTTAACATAGTTTGAGATGTCTTCTACCTCATTTTTAATTTCTACAATAGGAAATTTAAATTCTTTTCCGAAGGTTGCAGCCGTTTCTCTAGCCATACCTACAATGCTTAAACAATCTGGACGATTAGGAGTTATTTCAAAGTCTATAACTACATCTTTTAACCCCATTACTTCTTTAATATCACAACCAAGAGGATATTCTCTATCTAATATAAAAATACCGTTTTTTAAGTCTTTTAATATAAAATCTTCATTAATTCCTAATTCTTTTGCAGAACACATCATTCCATATGACTCCACTCCACGGAGTTTACTTTTACTTATTTTCATGCCATCTGTCAGTCTAGCTCCGACTAGAGCAATAGGAACATAATCTCCAACTTTAATGTTATTTGCTCCTGTTACTATTTGAATCATATCTGTTCCAACGTCTACTTTAGTTACTACTAATTTATCAGCATCTGGATGAGGATTTATTTCTTTAATTTTACCAACAACAACCTTTTGTACTCCCTTATCTAATTCATCAATAGAATCAACGTGTGAGCCAGACATAGTTACTCTGTCAGCTAATTCTTTGTTTGAAATACGTTCTATATCAACATATTCTTTAAGCCATTTTACCGATACAAGCATAATACCCTTCCTTTCATGATTTTCTGTTAAATTAATACTAATAATATTAAAATTGATTTAAGAACCTCATATCATTCTCAAATAGTAATCTAATATTGTTTATTCCGTACTTTACCATAGCAATTCTATCTACTCCTAAACCAAAGGCAAATCCACTATAAACCTCTGGGTCTATACCACAGTTTTCTAATACTCTTGGATGAACCATTCCACAACCTAACAGTTCCATATCCCATCCGGTTTTATGACAACAATCACATCCTTCACCTCTACACTTTAGACAAGAAACATCAACTTCAGCACTTGGCTCTGTAAATGGAAAGTAGTGGGGTCTAAATCTGGTCTTCATATCTGAGCCAAACAATTCCTTAATAAACATGTCTATGGTATGCTTTAGGTTAGCAATAGTAATATTTTTATCAACTACTAAACCCTCTAATTGGTGAAACATTGGTGAATGAGTATCATCTACTTCATCAAATCTAAAGGTTCTTCCAGCAGATACTATCTTAATAGGTGATTGTATCTGCTTCATAACTCTAATCTGAACTGGAGATGTATGAGTTCTTAATAAAATTTGTTCCGTAATGTAGAAAGTATCTGATAAGTCTCTTGATGGATGATTTTCTGGTGAATTTAATGCATCAAAGTTATTATACACTGTTTCAATTTCCGGTCCTTCAACTACATCAAAACCCATATTCATAAATACCGTTTCAAGCTCCTCTTTTACAGTCAATAGAGGATGTCTATGCCCAATAACTTTTTTATTACCAGGCATTGAAATGTCTATTCTTTCTTTTTTAAGCTTTATATCCTTTTGTGCTGTTTTGAGTGCATTTTTTGTTTTTTCAAGCTCTTTTTCAATTTTTTCTCTTACCTCATTGGCTACCTGCCCAACTATTGGTCTTTCTTCCTTTGACAGCTTACCCATACCTCTTAGTACTTGTGTGAGTTCTCCCTTTTTTCCTAAAAACTGTACTCTGATTTTCTCTAACTGCTCTAAATCAGATATATTTCTAATAGATTGTAAAGCATTTTGTTCAATAGTTTTTAACATTTCCTTCATTATACTATCTCCTTTCAAAAAACATTTTAAAGATTACACATATAAAAAAACCTCCATCCCTAAAGGGACGAAGGTTATTCGCGGTACCACCCTATTAATCCTACAAATTACATAGAATCACTTAATTATATTAACGGCATTAGCCGGCTTAAGCCTACTACTATTTCAACTTAGCGGTTCAAAAGTGAACTTCAGTGTTTTTCTACCTAAAGATGCTTCCAGCCCACGACATCTTCTCTCTAAAGGAGTTTAACACCTACTCTCTTTCTCATAACCTTTATAACAATATTAATTTAATAATAGCTTTCTATACATCAAATAAGCTGATATTGAACCAGTTAAACTGAATATTTTCCAATAAAAATTAGCATCAATCATTAGGTTTACACCCCTTTAGTGCTATTTAGTTAAATTATAGCATGGAGGATTGTAAATTTCAAGTAATATGTAAACTAATTTTTTTGATTTATTAGAAAATTTTCCTTTGTCTGCTTGCTTCATACATTACTATACCGGAAGCTATAGCCGCATTTAGTGACTCTGCATTATCTCTCATAGGTATTTTAATAATACTATCAGACATTTCAAAAGCTTTTTGGGATATTCCAGAAGCTTCATTACCAATTATTAAAGCAAAATCTACTTTAAAATTAACATCATAGCATGATTCAACAGCGTCTAATGCTGTTGATATGATTTTAATATTTTTCTTTTTTAAAATAGTTAATACATCTTGAATATCTTCATGATATACCAATGATATATGAAATATTGAACCCATGGTTGATCTTATTGTCTTTGGACTAAAAACATCTACACAGCCCTTTGTAACAATTATACCATTTGCTCCTAAAGCATTAGATGTTCTTATGATTGTTCCCATATTTCCGGGGTCTTGAACCTTGTCAAGCACTACTAAAAAATTATCATTATTGTAAATTATATCTTTAAGAGGAACGGTGGTAAATTTAACAACTGCTATTATTCCTTGAGGGGTTTTAGTATCTGTAATGTCTTTTAACAAATTGTTTGTAATATTATATACTTTTTTGTATTTTTTATTTACTAAAGCTAATAGCTCCTCACCACCCTTACTTTCTAAAAGAGAATCTGAATATAGGAAAAATTCAATTTGAGAGTTAGAAATTATAGATTCCTCTACTGCTCTAATTCCTTCTACAAAAAAATGATTTGTGTCCCAGCGAACCTTCTTTCTATGTAAGGATTTTACATGCTTAATTAATGAATTTGAAGAACTGGTAATGATTGACGGCATTTATCTGTACCCCTCAACTATTTAATACTTTCTAGTTTTCTTAAATCTTCATTGTTTCCAATTACTATTAATATATTATTTTCTCTGATAATATCATCTCCATATGGAGTTATGTTTATGTCTTTTCCATGCTTTATAGCCATAACATTTATTCCGTATTTTGTTGGAAGTTTCAATTCTTTTAATGTCTTGCCTTCCCATTCTTTTATAGTTGAAATCTCAACAATACTATAATCAGGGGCTAATTCAATATAATCTAGTATGTTAGTCGAAACAAGATTGTGAGCTACCCTTATACCCATCTCTCTTTCTGGATAAACAACTCTATCTGCTCCAATTTTTGTTAAAACTTTACCGTGCAGATCATTTTGAGCTTTTGCGATAACAGTTTTAACTCCAAGCTCTTTAGTTATTAGTGTAGCCATAATAGATGCCTGCATTTCTGAAGCTATACTAACTACTGCAACATCAAAGTTTCTTATTCCTAACGTCCTCAAAGCATTTTCATCAACAGCATCTGTCTGTACCGCATGCGTTACATAGTCAGATATTTCTTGTATCCTTTCTTCATCTTTATCAATAGCTAATACATCATAACCTAAGCTGTATAAACTCGTTGCTACACTTGCTCCAAATCTTCCGCAACCAATTACAACAAATTGTTTCATAATTTCACCATCCTAACCAACTAATATTCTTTCTTCTGGATATCTATAATTACCTTTTTTATGCTTTTTCTTTTTAGCAAATGCAAATGCCATTGTTAAAGGTCCAAGTCTACCAACAAACATGGTAAGAGTAACAACTAATCTGCCTAAGATTGATAAATTTGGAGTTACTCCTCTGCTCAATCCAACAGTTCCAAAGGCTGAAGTAGCCTCAAATAATATATCTAAAAATGATGCTTTACTCCTAGCTTCAGTAATAGATAAAATCATTGTAACAAGAATAATTATCCCAAACCCTATACCAATAACTGCTAAAGCTCTAAATATTAAATCATTTGGAATTCTTTTTTTCATAAATTCTACATCATCTCTACCTCTTATAACTGCAACCATCCCTAAAGCCAAAGCTCCTGCCGTAGTCGTCTTAATTCCTCCTGCCGTGGAGCTTGGTGAACCTCCGATAAACATAAAAATAATAATCAAAAACGCCGTAGCATCTGTAACTAAAGCCATGTTAATACTATTAAAACCCGCAGTTCTGGGTACTAATGATTGAAACCAAGATGCTAAAACTTTTCCTTTAAAGGATAACTGCCCAAGCGTTTCAGGATTGCCATACTCAAATATAAGCACAAATAAAAACCCAAATAATAATAATACACCAGAAATCATTAGAACAAATTTAGTATGTAATGAAAATTGTTTGAACTTTTTATTATTAGTAATATCTATGTAAACAGTATAGCCTAATCCCCCTATTATTACTAAAAATCCTATAGCTAGATTTACTACTATATCATCAACAAAGGGTTCCATACTACTCCCAATTAGATCAAAGCCTGCATTACAGAAAGCAGAGATAGAATGAAAGATTGAAAATCCAATACCTTGAAGATACCCATATTTAGGTATAAATCTAGTAGCTAAAATTATAGCTCCGATACCTTCAAAAATAAAAGTTGAAATTATAACATATTTTATTAATTTAACAAGTCCGGATAGGCTAAATTGATTAAGCTCCTCCTGAATTATTAACCTCTCTTTTAAAGTTATCTTTTTTCCCAACAGCATTGCAACTAATGTTGCCATTGTCATAAATCCTAAGCCGCCAATTTGAATTAATATCAATATAACTACTTTACCAAAAGTATTCCAATACTCAGCCGTATTTACCACAACTAATCCTGTAACGCATACAGCTGAGGAAGAAGTAAATAGTGAATCTATAAATCCAATACTCTTACCACTCTGAGTAGCAAATGGTAGATTTAATAATGTTGCTCCTATTAAAATTAGTCCTGCAAACCCTAAGACAAGTATTTGAGCAGGATTAAGTTTTAATTGATTGAGCTTCTTATTTGAATTTATGGTTATCATCCCCTAGCACAACATTTTATTACCAATTAAATCCATTGAGATTTGGTATTTATCTATTATACCATTTTATCCAAAAGTTTAAAAGTTATTATAATTTGAATATAGTGTAAAAAAAAGCCCCGTAATCGGAACTTTTCATATAATTTCTAATTATTTTTAGCCATTTCAACTAATTTGCCAAAACCCTCTGGGTCATGTATAGCCATCTCTGAAAGCATTTTTCTGTTTACTTCTACGTTTAATTTCTTAAGACCATCAATAAATCTACTATATGATAATCCATGTATTCTAGTTGCAGCATTTATTCTTGATATCCAAAGCTTTCTGAAGTCTCTTTTTCTTAACTTACGTCCAACGTAAGCATATGAAAGAGACTTCATAACAGCTTGATTTGCAGGTCTAAATAATTTACTCTTTGCTCCATAATATCCTTTGGCAAGCTTTAATATTTTTTTATGCTTTTTCTTAGCATTGATAGCTTTTTTAACTCTAGCCATTTGAGTCTACCTCCTCGTCTACATTGTTTTTTTAATATGGTAATAATTTCATTACTCTTTTTTCGTCAGCTTTAGAAACTAGAGAATCATTTCTAAGTCTTCTTTTTCTATTTGAAGTCTTTTTATTTAAAAAGTGAGCTCTATAATTACTCGTTCTTTTAAATTTACCAGTTCCGGTTTTTCTAAACCTTTTAACAGCACTTCTTTTGGTTTTCATTTTTGGCATTTTGCTTCCTCCTCTCAGTGTAAGTTATTGATTTTTAGGAGCTAGGAACATTATCATGTTTCTACCTTCCATTTTAGGCTTTTTCTCTACAATACCAACTTCTGAAATTCTTTCAGCAAATACATCTAGCACTTCTCTACCTAGTTCTGTATGACCTAATTCTCTACCCCTAAATCTTACAGTAACTTTAACCTTATCTTCGTTTTGTAAAAATTTTATAGCTTTGTTTATTTTTACGTTTAAATCATGTTCTTCTATACTTGGACTAAGTCTTAATTCTTTTATATTTATTATCTTTTGATTTTTTCTAGCTTCCTTTTCCTTCTTCTGCATTTCATACTTGTATTTACCGTAATCCATGATTCTACATACCGGGGGTTTCGCATTAGGAGCAACCTTTACTAAATCCAGCCTGCTTTCGTTAGCTATTTCTTGAGCCTTTCTAGTAGGCATAATTCCTACCTGTTCACCACCTGCACCAATTAACCTTACTTCCTTATCCCTAATTTGCTCATTAATTTGAAGATCTTTAATACTAAGACACCTCCTAGACTTTCTTAAAATATAAAAGCGAATAGTATCAACATACCATCCGCTTCGTTTAAACACAAAAAACATACTAAATATAGTGAAAATCATATTCACTAAAATATAATAGTATTAACCCTATTAGCAATGCCATAGGGTGAGAAACGGATTCTTCTACTTTGTTTTCAATATCCATGTTTGATACTTTGCTTAATTCATTATATGTTAATATTTGTGTATTGTCAACTAAAAATATCATTTTTTCATAGACATTAATATACCTAAATCACGTAGTCGTTTTATCCGTATACTATATAGTTCTTTACTCATAGCTTATAGAAACGAAAGTATTAAAATTGTAAGCTATCGGATAAAATTTATTTTATTTTTTAATAATATAATTAAGAAATATTGTCAAGAATAATATTATTGTTTATTTTAGTTTGATTATTTAGTGAATATACGTAGTAAAATTAAAATTTGTTAATATCCACATAAGTAATTTTTCACAAATATTCCTTATTTTATTTGTATGTCCAGCCTAATATTAACCCTATTATTGGTTAGAATAATAATATCTATGAATGTTATAAAAATGATTAAAATTGATAAATAAAGGTGGTAGTATTTTGAAAAAAAAGATTGTTTTTACTTTATTTATCCTTAGTTTAGTATTATCATCAATTCTGCTATATACCTATTTTTTTAGTTATATTAAGTTTAATAGTGTAACTGCTACAGATAGAATATTAGTCTGGATAATTACGCTAGGGCTTTTGTTATATTATATTAGATTGGAAAAAAATCCTCAACTAGCTGCCGAAACTATCATTACCGAAAAAAAGAAACATGATGACAAATCTAATGATAGCAATAGACCAGATGTATCATTTAATGATGTAGCAGGCTTAGATGAAGTTAAGGAAGAACTTCAAGAAACTATTGACTTTATAAACAATTCTGACAAGTATATGAAAATGGGAGCAAAAATACCGAGAGGGATTTTATTCTACGGTCCTCCGGGTACTGGTAAAACATTATTCGCAAAAGCTGTTGCGGGAGAAACTAAATCAACTTTTTTATATGCAAGTGGTTCAGAATTTGTGGAAAAATATGTAGGTGTGGGAGCAAAAAGAGTTAGAACTCTATTTGAAAAAGCAAAAAAAGACGCTCCCAGTATAATTTTTATTGACGAAATTGATGCAATAGGTACAAAACGAAATACTGAAAATAATAATGAAAAAGACCAAACATTAAATCAGCTCTTGGTAGAAATGGATGGTTTTAATAGAAACAATACAGTAATTGTAATCGGTGCTACAAATAGATTAGATTTATTGGATGATGCTTTATTAAGACCAGGTAGATTTGATAGACATATTCATGTCGGTAATCCAAACGTTAGGTCTAGAGAGGAAATCTTGAAAGTTCATACTAAGGATAAACCCTTAGACTGTGATGTTGATATAAGGGATATAGCCAAGAAAACTCATGGTTTTTCAGGAGCTCAATTAGCTAATATAGCTAATGAAGCTGCTATAATAGCGGTTAGAAATAAAAAAAGTTTAATCAGCAGAACACATTTTGATTCTGCTATAGAGAGAGTAGTAGCAGGGCTAGAAGTTAAAAATCCTCATGTTTTGGCAAAGGAGAAAAGACTAGTAGCTCATCATGAGGCAGGTCATGCCTTAGTTGGAAAAAAACTTAAGGTTGATATGATACAGAAAATTTCAATTGTACCAAGAGGTCAAGCTCTGGGATACGTTCTAAATTTTCCTGATGAAGACCGATATTTATTAACTAAAAGTGAATTGTTAAATAAAATTAGAGTTCTTCTAGGAGGCAGAGCAGCAGAACAGATTATCTTTGGAGAGATAACTACAGGAGCAAGTAATGATTTAGAAAAAGCAACTAAAATTGCGAATCAGATGATTTGCACTTATGGCATGAGTACAGTCTTTGGTAATATAGTTATAAAAGATCAATATAGATTTAATCAATCTAAAATAGACAATGAGACAAAAAAGATTATCAACAGCTGCTATGATGATGCTATAAGAATAATTGAAGAAAATAAGATTATGCTTCAAGAGATTGCCAATCATCTGCTGGAAAAGGAAATTCTTTATGGAGATGAACTGGATACAATTTATGAAAAGTATAAATTCCCAATAAAAAATGCCACTTAAAACAGTGGTATTTTTTATTAAGTAAATATATTATTATATAATAATTAGAACTATTATACCTTGTATAATCCCGATAAGGAAACCTAAAACTCCACCTAACACTTCTATATGCTTTAACTCTTTTTTTGCTATAGTTATAATAATTTCTTCAATCTTATCTAGTTCAAAATTATTAATTTTTTCTTCAACAATCTCTGACAGACTTACTTTAGCCGTTGCTCTATCTACCATCTTTTCAGCTAAATCTCTTATCACTCTGTCACCCTCGGTATAAACAATATCTGAAATATATTTAAATATTGAATTCTTAATAGATGATGGTATTATTGGAGGCAGCTTTTGATCAATTATTTCTGAAATCCTCTTGGAAATAATAAACTTAATCTCTGAAAAGTCCTCATTTTCAATTATCTTGTTTATTATGTCTTTAATTGATAAAAGCTCCAGCTCAATTACTTTACCTATGCTTTTAGCAATTTCACTTCTCCTCTTTGGAATTAATCCTTGAATTTCTATATTAAGAACAGGAAAACGTATAGGGCTTAGAGGCCTGAAAATTAACTTAATGGCAATAATGTTTGTTAACCAGCCTATTAATGCTCCAATGATTGATAAGATTAAAACTCTAAAAAATAACATAGTATCACCCCAGTAACTTAATTAACCTCTACATTATAACATAACTTAACATAATATCAAATTAATCACTAAAAGGTTAGTGGGGGACATAGCCTCATCTTTTGATTTAAGCTATTATTCCTTGTTTGCCTTGCTTTTAACATTTCCTCTTTGATTACATAACTGACATCCACTACAGATACTAATTTTATTTACAAATATATTTTCAACTATTTCTATTATTTGGTTGTTATTATGTTCTTTTTGAGGATGTATTATTATTTTCTTCGGTGCAATAGTAATTAAAGAACTAATAAGAAGATCATCGTAATTCATATCATTTTCCAACATCTCATCTGCAATTTCTTCTACGAAATCATTTCTAATTAATTCATTGTTTTTATCATATAAAATATATTTATCTTTAGTTATAACAACATTAACTAAATCTATTTTAGGCTGCTGTATATCTACAAAATACTGTAATATCTTAATGAATTCTTTATATTCTCTTTCAATAATTAAATCTTCAATAGTTTTATCAATAGCCTCCTCAATCATATCAATAAAAAATTTCAAACGAAAGTTAACAAATCCTTCAATATTAATTTCATTATTAAAGTCTAAATATTCTAATATTAGTTTTAATATTCTTGCTCTTTTGCTAATCTTATACATTATACCTTCAGTAGAAATATAATCATTTTTGTTTAGGTATTTTAAGGTAGATTGTTTGATTCTATCTTTTTCTTCTTTATCAAAGTAATTCCATTTATCATTAATTATTCTGTCTATCATTTTTTCTTGATATAAATCTAAAACTATATCTGATAAACCACTTGCAATATAATGCTTAAATATATTCTTTATATTATTATGCTTACATTTATAATCATCATCTAACGAAAAGCTGACATAAGTTGTATCTCCTATTTGCTTTTCTTCTCTATCTATATTTAAATCTTCCTTTAAAAAGATATTAATTTTTTTTTCTAAAATATAGTTTATCTCTTCACTTTTACCTTTATATCCAATACACAGTAATTCCAACTATTCCACTCCTTTCTGATGTATTAGTAGTATATGTTCTAAATATATGTATATTCATTTTAGAAAGATGTATTAAATGTATTTCAAAGGAATTATTGAGCCTAAATCTATAATTTTTTTATTACTAATAAATTTTGGTGCTAATCCATGTTTTTTTAAAAAGTTATTTATTTTTAATTTATCAGGATGGTCTTTATATTGCCCAGTAAATAATATTTCTTTGGGAGAAAGTAAACCTGTAGCCCCTCCAATAAATCCATAATTAAGTCCAGGTAAGTCAATAAAACCTTGTTGTATTAACAGCATATCTACATTAGTTTTTTTCAAGGCTTTATATATAGAGACATCTGAAGTTATTGCAGCTTCATCGTTTATAACTGCTGTTGAACATTTAGAATAGCCTTGTTTAACATTTATAAAAGTTAATCCTTCCTTCTGAAGATAAAATTTGAGTTTTTCATCTGTGTATTTAAAATTGTGTATTGCATACTTAGATATTCTTGCTACATTATATGCAATATTATGAGGATATTGTTTTTCAAGTCTTTTTTCACCCTGCAAAACATTTATACCTGTGCTTTTAAGAATCTTTTTATAGTAATAATATACATTTGGAGCTACAATTAATGTATTATGATTTAGTGGATGAAGTACAATGTCAGGATGGTATGAAATTGCATCATAAAGATTTTCACATTTAATAGTTGAGATAACTTGTATATTTAAGTTTTTAAGGTTTTTAATTATATCTTTTGCTCTTCCATCTACAATTAATATGTCGGCTTTCCCTTTGGGAATAAAAGGACTTTGTGAATTGTTCATATGATTCACTCCACTCATCTATAATTATATTATTATTTATTATTTCATTAAGTTACAAAAAACAAAAAAGTCTTCCACAAATTATGGAAGAATAAAATCTTATCTGGAGGCGGCACCCAGATTTGAACTGAGGAATAAAGGATTTGCAGTCCTCTGCCTTACCACTTGGCTATGCCGCCGTTTATTAATGGAGCGGAAGACGGGATTCGAACCCGCGACCCTCGCCTTGGCAAGGCGATGCTCTACCTCTGAGCCACTTCCGCATAAAATTGAAAATTTTAGTCACCTGCTTATACCTTTGAGCCACTTCGGCATGATTTGAAACTATTGGTGCCCAGAGGCGGAATCGAACCACCGACACGGGGATTTTCAGTCCCCTGCTCTACCGACTGAGCTATCTGGGCAAAAGCATGCATTTCTAACGACAAACTTTATTATACATTAATTTCAAAGTTATGTCAATGTTTTTTTGTGATTAAATTTGTGATAATATCACCCTGTAATTATTTTTAGTCTCATTATATTTGTTTACTGCTTTTTACCTAAAAATCTATTTAAAAAATAATGTCAAGAGAGGAGCTCCCTTGACATACTATAGTATTTGTAATATATCTTCTTTATCAAATTGATATTTCGTATTACAAAAATGACATGAAACCTCTGCATTTCCATCTTCTTTAATAATATTTTTTAGTTCTTCTTCTCCTAGACTAATTAAAGCTTGTTCTATTCTTTTTTTAGAGCAATCACACTCTAAACTTATACTAAGCTTCTCTTTAACTTCCATTTTAAATTCTCCAAATACTTTATCAAGTATATCTTCAGGAGTATAACCTTTATCAATTAATTGAGATACCGGCTCAATATTCTGCAAAGTATTTTCCAGCTTAGTTAAAGCTTCTTCTGAAATATTGGGCAGAACTTGAAGTATATATCCTCCAGAAGCTCTTACACTTAAGTCTTTTTCTATCAATACGCCTAATGCAACAGCCGATGGCTGCTGGTCGGAAATTGCAAAATAATGAGTTAAGTCCTCTGCAATTTCTCCTGAAACTAGTTTGGATTGACCTATGTAAGGCTCTTTAAGACCTAAATCCTTTATTACAATTATTCGGCCGTTTTTCCCAACCGCTTTACCTACGTCAAGTTTTCCATCTCTAGTAGGCAGTTCAACTAATGGATTTCCAACATAGCCTTTAACCTTTCCATGGCTGTTAGAAACAGCTAAAATGGTCTTTATTGACCCATCACCTCTTATTTGCATACTTATTTTGTCTTTATCACCTTTAAGCATGAATCCCATAATTCCTGTAGCAGTTAGTGTTCTACCTAATGCAGCTGTACAAACAGCAGATGTATTATGTGTTTTCCTAGCTTTTTCTACCAGATTTGTAGTAGTAGCTATAAACATTCTAATAGTTTTTTCTTTATCCAAGGCTCTTATAACATAGTCTTTCATATTTTCCTCCAAATTTTATTTGATTATCTTTGATGTCAATTGAAGTATTTAGTGAAATACGGCATGTATTGTCTAAACCATTCTATAGCATTTCCTTGACCAGTATTTGTATTGTAAGTATATTCACCATTAACTATACCTCCTATAGCGACGTGACCTGAAGCATAGCCTCCAAAAGCTATTCCATATGATAAAGCCATACCCCCGTTTGCCAAAAGTCCTCCTACTGCTAAACCTCCTACTGCTATACCTAAAGCACCAGCTAAACCTCCTAATGCTAATAATAACCCTAACGAAATAGCTCCAAAGGATATTATTCCAACTGCTATACCTCCCGAAGATATAACTCCAAAGGCAATTGGTCCTATAGCGATAAAACCTTTAGCTATTTCAAATTTTCCAGTATCAGGATTATATCCGTCTGTTATATGATAAAGAGGTATATTAAATATTTTTGTTTTAGAAATTTTACGATACGTATTTCTTTTTATCCACCATGGGTATTCTGGATATTTCATTACTCTTAAGTCTTTTTTAATGCCTAGATTATCCATAAATTCATTAGCTACATCTTCAGTAGATTGTAGATGATGATACGCTGATGAACCATACTTTTCTATCATTACCTCAATGTGTTCTGTAAGACTTTGTCTTATTTTCTCCTTAATATCTCTATCTGCCTGTATTTTACCAAGAACTTCTTCAATATATTCCTTAAACTCAGTTTTCAAAAAAATACCCCCTTCTATTTTAAAATATCGTTCATTATCTGAGAAATAATTTGCCATTCTTTACGATAATCTTGATAGTACTTACTACCTGATAAGGTAATCTTATAATATTTCCTGGGCTTACCTCTTCCTTCCGGCTCTTTCCAATAACTTTCTACTACTTTTTTTTCTTCTAACCTATATAATATAGGATATAATGTACCTTCCTTGACCTCAAGCTGATTATGAGAATATTCATCTAATTTAGTAGATATTTCATAACCATACATATCATTTGTATGTAGCAGTGCTAATATTGATAGTTCAACAATACCTGATTTAAGTTCTTTTCTTATTTTAATCAAAATCACCTTCTTAATCTAAGTATATTTATCTGCATAATACTTTGTACTTCTATGTATATTATAACTAAATTATATTTTTCAATCAAGAGTTTTTTATAAATTAATAAAAAAATCTTAAAATTTACTAATCAGACTTTTTATACTATAGATTAACATGAGTAATTAATAATAAAATATACTCCTTATAGCCTATTCATTTTTTCTTTAAAACAACTTATAATATAATTATATTT
>JANQLB010000035.1 GCA_028280805.1 Tissierellales bacterium | reverse complement strand
CCTTTTGTATATGCTCCTAAAACCCCCAGTTTGTAATTATTACTTATACTGTTGTAATCATCAATTTCATTTATTGCTTGTTGAAGATTATCTGCACCGCTTAATTCTTCATCTAAAGCATTATTTATTATACTAGCCATTTCTTCTCTTTTAATTGGTTCAGTAAAGCTGTCAAATTCATCTAAAGTTATTAGATTTAATTCTACTGCTTTATTTATGTACTTTTCAGCCCAATAGTCTTTTCCATGTTCTAAATCATACCCTAAAGCTTCTATAACCATTTTGATGAAAGCATCTCTTAATATATTTTCATCAGGCTTAAAGCTTCCATCAGGAAAACCGTTTATTATCCCTTCATTTACAAGAGATTCTACATATCCCCTTGCCCAGTGTTCGTTAATATCTGATAGATTGCTTTCTGCTGATGCTATTGTAGGCAATAGGACAGCAGTTATAAGTAAAAATAATAAATATTTTTTCATTGCATTTCCTCCTCATATCGTTCTATATAAAAATTCTCCTTGACTAAAATTATAACTAATAATTCATCGTATATCCCACAACGTTATAGTTTTTATACTTAAACTCTCTATTATCTAAATATACTCTCGTATCTTCAGCAAAGACTACAAAAAATGTTAGTCCGTCTAGTATATTAAATCTGCTATATTTAGCAATATACTCTCCATCAGCTTTAAAAGGATTGTATGTTTCTATCTTTAACCCTTTTTGCCTTATCTGATCAAAAGTATGCTGAGATACTATACTATTTAGCTTATCAATAATAACCTGCTGCCTTTGTTCTTGTGTTATATCAAAATTTGATATATTACTGTATACTTTATCACCAGTTGCGTTGTAGTAGTATACTAAATCATTCCTAGAATTAAAATATATAATGTCTCCGCTTTTTTGTATAGTAAAAAAATATGGCGGACTCCACTTATCATTAACATCAGCAACATAAAACTTATCATGATAAACTACTATCTTTACAACAAGATTACTTTTGATTTTATTAAAGACTTCTTCGTTATAATAATTTAGATATAGTGAATCATAAAACTCCTTTAACAATCTTTCTTTATCAATGAAAATATTGAGATTTTCTAAATATCCTATTGACTGGTTATTAATATTTGATTTTGTAATATAAGTGCAGTTGGCTAATGCTTTAGCTGACAAGTTTATAGAATACTTTATATCTTCTATAGCATAATTGTTTTGATAAAGATGGTAGGCAGCTAAGAATGTAAATACTATAAATATAATGATTACTATAAATCCTATAAGTTTTCCCATCCTAAACACTCCTTACTGCTGAACATAAGTAATCAATATTACATAATCACTAGAATCATATTCTATACTTCTAACAAAATCACCATTATCAAAAATATAATTAATTGCCGGATACTGTTCATCTGCACTGTCACCATATTGTAGGTTTGTCATATCTAGATAAACATGGGCAATGCTTCCATAATACTTGCCTGTATCATTCATTTTTGTTTTAACTAAAACAGCTATATCATCCATTACTGATTTATCTTTTATGTCTGCAATAACATCATATCCTTTTACTATATCCTGAGCATCTACTGCAATTGGAGTACTTTTTGAAGACCTAATCCTATTGTCTATAAAAACTTTAGGTGAATAGCTTAAAAAAGACATATTAACAAGCCTTCCAAACCATGTTAAATCTTTATCTTCTAAGTATATTGTTATTCTATCTCCTTTTCTAAGTCTTCTATCTAATATCTCATCTTTATCAAAATATGTATCATAAATACCTGACTTTACAAGTTTATCTAGCCTTAATGAAATGGTATAATTTCCTGATTTGTTTATTTTTTCTTGAAGTTCATTATATAAAGTATTAGTAAAAATACCGCTATCTGCTATATCACTTACAGTATGATAGTTAATTTGGTTTATATTACTCTTTATACTAATATGTATAAAAAAGCTATATACATGAAGTAAGATAATAGTTGCCATTAACAAGCTTATAATTGTAAAAATAACCTTTCCAGGCATAACCATCAACTCCTTAGGATTGATAGGTGCTATAATTAAACCTCCCGACTCTCTTATCAAGAGGTTTAATATAATACCTCCATTAAAAAACAATACACCCTTTATCACCCTCCAAGGTCAATCTGATCAAATCTAATAAGAGATATATCTCCGTTAGAATCATATGTAATTGTTTTCTTGAATACTGCTTTATCTAATACATTAATGATACTCATGGCTTGTCCTTGTGAGTTAAAGATATTCACATTATGTAATTTACTATCATTCTTTACTACATTACCTGTTACAATATCTGAATTGCTTGAAATTAAATTAACCCTTAACATTTCTTTTTTACCTGACTCACCTGCATCCCTTATACCGGCAACCTGCTGACTTACCGGTCCAGCTATTAACCCTAAAGTTATAATTAATAATACTAATACTGCTAATACAGTTTTCATAATAATAAACCCCTTTCATATAATATAATTTTTTATTGTTTCTCAATGTATATGGCTTTAGTTAGCTTGTCCCCATCATATTCATAGCTGCAATCAAATCGAATATCATATGGAATTACAAATTGTGCCGGATTATAATCATCATTTACATAAATCTTTGTTACTCCTCCTAATGTAACTTCAACAGTGACACTTGTATCCTCACGATAATAACGAATAACTGAAACTACATCACCTCCCGTAACTGTGCTTTTTTCTAGCGGTAATAATACATCAGACTTAATTTTCTGGTTTTCATACTCTTTTTGAGCTATATTGTCTATAATATCCATAGAACTTCTAAATAAAGGGATTATATCACCAGCAACAAAGCCTAACACAATAATAGCTATTACTAATAAATAAACAACTTCTTTCATTTAAACACCTACTTCTTTAATAATATACTGAGATATCCTGAGACTGAAGCCAAGGAATAAGTAAATAATTTATAAGTAAGAAAATTATTATAAATGCTCCAACCACTCCAAATGCATGAATTGACTCTACCCTTTGATTAACCTTTATTTTTCTTTCTTCCTGTGTTATTAATTCTTCTTCTTCTATATTTTTTATAGCATAATTGAAATTACTATTGTTTGCCTGTTCAAGTTTCTCAAAGAAAAGCTTTGCATCATAGTCTTTAACGCTTGAAAGAATATCTCTATAAACTTGTTCATTTTCAACTGTATTCTTGTTATTAACTACTTCTATCTGCAACAGAATATCTTTATAATACTTTGATTTTTTTATTAGTAATGATAGAATTTCTGTAAAATTCATATCTTTAAAATTTCCATTAAGTATAATCAGCTTTTTTAGAAATCTCAGTTCAATTTTTGCATCAGCTTTAGCAAAAACATTATATACAAATATAACCCCATCAAAGGATAAAAAAGCTAAGGATAATATTATGAAATATAATAAATATTTAGGTTCTCTTACTGAATAATAATCCTTTAATCTGTAATACACCTTATTGGCTATAGTATAACTAGGAAGCTGAAGCTGCCTGTCAGAAGCTGTTATTATTGATTTTATTTCTCCTAATATTTCTTCTTTCATTTGTTCATTACTTAGCTCATGAGGATTGATTTTATCCATTACTATATATAAAAAATCAACTTCGTCGTTTAAAGCTTTTTCTTTGTCAACTAATCTATCATCTTGTTGATATATTGCATCAAGTTTATAACTATAGCTGCTTACTATTTCTTGAGTATATAATGATATATTTGTGTATCTTACCATCAAAATAAGTAATATAACAAATATAACTGTCATAAACTTCATAGTGAAATAACTCTCAACGTTTAGTTTTGTGAACCTTAAAAACTTTCTATAGGCTTTATGTATCACACTCTTTTTTGGAGGAGAAGTATATTTGCCTATCATGTCAAATATCTTAGTTATATAAAGCTTTATTGATTTCCAAAATCCCTTATTGTCTATATTTTTTTGTATTTCCTCTATAGTTTTAAATTTAAAAATCGTTACCCTTGATGCTAAATACTTATATAAAAGAATAAATGAAACCAGCAAGGGTAAGATAAATAGGAACTTGTGAATATTCATAAACATATTAGTTATCACTCCCTTGATTTTGACAAAAAGCTTAAATTAATCTAAAAATAATATCCTCTAATTTTCATATAAGCAATTAAACTGTCCTTTTTAATAACAGTAATCCTAATATGTAAGCAAACATTGATAAATATATTAAGACTTCAAAGCCTATACCTAAAGGACTTGAGTAAAAACTGAGAACTTCTTCTCCTAAAGTATGTAGATTAAAGTCCTTAACTTTAATTATTCCATAGGGAATTAAAAATGACATTGCAATATACCATATGTTAGCTAATGATAGTTTTTTCTGCACTTGTAATTCTAGTAGAATACTGGATGTAGTATGTGCAAACACCTTTTTAACAGCATCATTTCCCGGCTTATAATAAGCATGCTTAATTAAATTAAGTAATATTGTAAAGTACTCATCTTTGTAAACCATATCTATCATTTCAAACTCTTTATTAATTTTATCCTCATCATTTTTAACCAATATTTCTGAAATTCTTGTTAATTCCCTTACTATCGCTTTATCAAAATCTTCTAAAGACATATCTATCGCTTGTATAATATCGCCATTTTTACTAAATCTACTATTTAACAGTTTAAAGGTTCTTGGAAGCTGCTTAGTAAAGCTGAATCTAATGACAGTATTTATTATATAAAACCCTATAGTTATGAATATAATAACGAAAAAAATAAAGAACAATACATAGTACCATAGTATTAAAGATGAGGGTATCAACAAGATAAAATTTGTTATTATGAAGAATAGAGTAAGTACTAAAATTACAGAACTATATTCCCGGTTTTTTTCAATAGATCTTTCATTAAAAACACAGATTTTTATGGCAATTTTGTTTAGTAATATTTTAGTCAGCTCATGTTTATACATCCAATTAGTGAGTTTTCTTGTAATGCTAACATGATTTTTATTGATTATGTATCTTCGTCTTTTTAATTTTGCTTGAAGTATATTATAGATAAATATAAATATTAAAATTATAGATAAGGTCAGTGGTATAATCCATATTAAGTCCACTAAATCAATAAAAGATATGTTAAATAGCTTATTAAAAATCCCCCCCAAACCTTGCCACAATTGATTGAATAATGACATCTTACCACCTTCTATTTTTTATTTTCTTTTTTAAAAGTCTCCTTGAACTCTTCAATATCTTTGACTTTTATATTCTGACACTGTGTTAACTTTTTAAAATAATCTTCCGAAGGATGATTTATTACAATCCAATCGTCTTTTAATATATCGTATTTTATTAATTCTCTGTAAGTAAAAGTATGTGGATATAAATATTTTTGAAGGGCTAATTGAGCCATATTAATCAAATTAGAAACTCTCTTAGCTCTTGAGTCATCCAATTGACTCTTTATTAAGTGATTGTTTTGAATATATTCAATCTCTACTATGCTTTCTACTATAATTCTTCCTTCCGGCAGCTTTGCTAAGTGAATTACTAAATCTATAGCCCTTGACACATCTCTTTCAGCAGTTTTACTATTGTCATACATATTAGTCCTCATTAAAAGGTTAACACAGTTAGTTACTGCTTCATAGGGAGATCGTAAATGTATAGTTCCTCCTACTCCAGCATTTAGCCTTAAAGCAGCATTCATCATTTCGGCCATATGCTCCGATTTAACTATTTCTCCTACAATTTCAATGTCTCTAGACATCTTTAGCATTTGTTGAAAAAGTGCCTCTATGGTTCTATGAGGATTTTCTATGAGCGGTTTAATATTTTTATGAGAGAATTTTATTTGAGCCTGAATTTCATCTTGAGAGTCTAGTATACCAATCCCCCAATCATCTGGAATTTTTTCGATCATTGCAGTTAAAAAGGTTGTCTTACCTACACCCATATCACTACCCGAAACTAAATGTGAACCCCTCCCCTTTATATGAATTATAAGGAGATCATAGATTTTTTGGTCTATGGTATTAAAAGTATCTCTTAAATCCTCTAACGTTATGGCTCCTAGATTAAAGATTCTTTCATTGTAATACCAATAGTCACCAGAGGGAACAGCTGAATATCCTGCAATTGTAACACGATTAGAATTGTTCAAAGTTGTTGTTACTGTAGGATTACTTTCATCATACTTAAGACTTGCATTTCTACTGGTCTTGTACTGAATATTTTTTATTATGCTGGTTTTATTAAAATTTAAGAATTCTAAGTGTATTTTCTTTCCTTTATATATTATGTAAATATAGTCTTTATCTCTTATGCCAACTTCGTTTATTGCGTGATATGTTAATGTATCAATTAGATTCTTTCCATCGTTTATTGTATAAAGAATAGTTGCTAGAACCTTTACTCTGCTCTTTAAATCATAAAACCTTTTATTAATATGTTCTTCTTCATTCTTTATAATTTCCTCAAGTTTTTTCTCAGTCATATTAATTTTTATCTCATATTTATTAATTAACTCTGACATATCATACATTTCTAGAAGTATTTCAAATAATACTCTTTTATCATTATTAATAAGATTATTAAAATCTATTACTCTGCTAAGCTCCTCTGATGATATTTGTATAACCTTCATCAAGGCTAAAAGATATTGATTGATAACGTACGTTCTAGCTTCTTTATTTCCAATGGACATCTTTTTAAAATCCTGAAATCTCTTAACATCTTCTTTTGCTTGTTCTCTCTTTTTAATTCCAAAAAAACTCTGATATACATCAATATCCTTAAAAAGATTATCAACTCTTTCCTTAAAACTTTCTTCTAAATAGTCATATAAATCCATGTTATTTATCTTACTCATAATTCTCATTTAAATTACTCCTTTTGTTAAGCTTAAATATACTTGCAAATATAGACTTTTTCTGTTGTTTAGTTAATGCTGTTAACTCTTCAGTCTGTATATCTGCAAAGTTTGCAAGTAAATACTCTGATATTTTTTCTAATTGATTAAGATAATCGTTATTTTTCCCGGAATTATTGAATAGGTAATTCAAAATACCATTTTCATTACATTCATTTATCAAATCTACATCAAAATCCAGCTTAAAAATCCTTTCTTTTTTCACTTTAACTCTACTCAAATCCTTATTAATTTCTTTAATGGTATATCGAAGTTTCTTATTGTTATAACTATTCATATATTGATTAACTACAAAAATTAATTTATCTTTATATTTCTCATAGAAATCATCTTCTAATATTTTACTGATTGAATTAATAGTTTGATTAACAATTACTATAATTACATCACTTTTATTTAAAAAAACTTTGGAAAAAGCATTTCTCCCGGATATAGTGTCTACAAATGTTACTGGATAGTAAGCTTTTGTGTAATTAATAAGATTGTTTAGCTCATTATTAGTTAAATCAAAGCTTTCATTAGAATCCATAATATCTACACTTTCGTGAACATTCTTTACGCATGAATTAAATAAAGTTTTACTACTTAACATATTTGCCTGCAGCAGATTTTTAAAATCATCTAACCCTTTGGAACAAATACTGTTAGACAAATAGTAAACAATATCTTTACAATTCTTATTAATATCAATAATTAATGACCTATCTCCAATTAACTTTGAAATCATCCCCGCTAAATTAATAGTAGTCACACTTTGCCCCAGTCCTTTACTGGGAGCTGTAACACTTATGAGCATATAAACACCTCAAACCAACTTATTTTTTAATATTACATATCTTCGCCTTTTTCGTTAGCTTCTACAAATCTAAGCTGCTGCTTAGCTTTTTCATAGTTAAATGTTTCTTTAGAAGCTTTCTGACTTTCATCTAAGTATATTCTTACAGTAAGATCTCCCAGCTTATCTGCGGCAATTAAATTTCTAATCTGAGTTTCATTTACAGGTATAACTATTTGTGCGTAGCTGTCTGAATTGTCTTCAATTTTACCTTCTATCAGGTTTTTAATTTTCACCTTAGAAACAACAACATCATAATCACCATTACCATAAACAACTAGAATATCAACAATGTTTCCACTCTTTAGTTCATTAGCTACCGTTGATATGATTGAAAATTCCTTTAATCTTTCAAAATCGTCAAACCATTTTTCTTCTTTAGAGAAATTATCAATAATAAGCTGCTCTCCCAATCGTAATTCTTCCTTTGTAATTTTTCCTAAGACATCTTGTATATTATTAACTGCTCCATTCGGAATAAATTTTATTGGAATTTCTGTCATAATAATCTTTTGATCTATGATTTCCTGAGTAATCTCTGTGTATTTAGCTATACCCTGCGGATTAGTGACCACTGCTACCAGCTTTTTAGGCATTGCATTAATATCTATTTCTTTTTTTATCTCTTGAGTAATATTAGTAATAACATTAGGAATTCTGTAGTTTTCATAGTAATAAAAAATACCTGATAAGATTATTAATACAAATATAACAAATAATAACTTTGATTTTTCTCTTAACAATATTAGACACCTCCTGACTATTTTTTTAAAAACTCTACAACATGATTTAACAGACTTTTTTTATTAACCTTTTTTCTATAATAGAAACTAACAATTTGATTTATGTCTTCTTCAAATATACAATTTTTTATCTTAATAGCTGGTTGCCTTTCTGCCAACCCTTCTAAAACTGATCTTAAATCATCTCTTACAATAAAAACTTGATTAATACCTTTATCAATATCGTACTTTTCACCATTTAAATCTTTGAAAAAATTCTTTTTAATACTATCTTTATCTAAGTGAGATATTTTATCTATGTACTTGTTTATTACCAGTTGAGCAGAAGGAATATTTTCCTTTAAACAAAGAATTTGCTCTGACATTCTATATAATTTGTTTATATTTTGATTTGCTACAATTAATATGTTGTCAGAAAAATCTAGTAAATTTTTTATAACATCATCATTTAGGTTGCTAGATATATCTAACACCACAATATCTGATTTTCTCTTAGCTTGTCCTAAAAGCTTAAATAATAAATCTTTACTAAGAGTAAATTTAACATCATAATGCTCAGAAAATACTGTTAAATGTTTATTTATAACTTGACCTAAACTAAAACAATCTTGCACATTATTAATCTTACTTAAACATCCAAAGTAATCTTTAGAGAAATGATAATATATATCTTTTGTTTTATAGTCAGTGTCAATAAGCACTGTTTTAATCTTGTTTTTACTTAGTGCATAAGATAAATTAACTGCAATTGTAGTAGCTCCTGAATTTTCAAATCCTAGTACAGCTATTACTTTTTTATAATCATCGGGAATAGTATAAACATGTTTTACTATCTCTTTTTTAATTACTTTCTCCTTAGTAATAATCTCTTTTTCTTCTTTGTTTTTTAAATCCTGTCGAATTACTTCTTTATTGTAATCATTAATTTCTTCATCATAATTAATAGTTTGATTAATTGATTCTGATAACAAGACCGTTTCTTCATCATAATCTAATCCCATATAAGATTTAGCTTCATCTGCATTACGTTCATTTAATATTAGTTTTACAATATTATTAACCTGAGCATCTTCTTCAAATAATACATTATAAACATGAGAATTATATAAACTTTTAATAAAACTCTTTTTACTTTTATGATTATCAGAAGCTATAAAAATAATGTTTAATTTAGAAGTTAAATTTAACAGTTTATCGAAAAAATCAATATCTGTAGGTAAATATTGTTGCACATATTCCTCTAATACTAAAGTTGTAAACGAAGTATCTCTCTTTAATAGTTCTAACACATCATCTTTAGTAAACCTCTGAACTATTTCTGCTTGAACATGTCTTTTTTGAAGCTCAGACTGCAAATGCTGAGAAAATATATCTTTTTTATTATAGTTTCTAGCCAGCAATATTTTCATGTTAATCCTCCTGTATACTAATATAAATTATTTGAATCTTATGCGATTTAACTAACTATTCACAATTTTGTAAATTATATGTTGACTTTTATGCATAATTTTGGTCTTTTTATTATATTATTTATCTTAATTTTCAAAAGAGAGGAAAGTCAACATTATTTTTAGATTATTTTTTATTTTTATTTATTTCACGTTTAAGCACATAATTTATGAAATCAAATTAACGTCTTTAACTACTTACACATATACTATATTAGTTGATTACTTTAGTTTAACAATTTTATTTGGAGGTGTATTATGGATCCTAAATACTATAAGGATAAAATCGAGGAGTTAATACCTAAATTCAAAACAGCAAAATTTGTTCATAATGGACGTTCCTTAGATGAAGGTATAGATTGCTTAGGGTTTATTATTGTTTTTTTTAAGGAATTTGGTGTGGAAATTCCTAGTGATGACGGCAAATATATCGATGAAGATTGGTATAAAAACGAACCGCTAAGATATATTGATGCTATTAGAAATTTCTCTAAAAACGAAATTCCATTTAAAAATCTTCGCCCCTTAGATATGATTTACTTAGCTATAAGCCACAACATTATTACTCATACAGGAATAATGATAAACAAAAGGGAATTTGCTCATATGTCTCCTAAAAGCGGATTTTTAATTAGCAAATTAGAACGTCATTGGAAAAAAAGGTATAGAGGTGCCATCAGGGTTATTGAAGATGAAAATTTAAATTTAATATAAATAAACTATATGCACATAAATGATTATAAATCATATATTAAAATAGGATGAATAATATCCTAAATAGCTTATGAAATGAGGTGTCTTAATGGGTTATGGATTTGGAGGCAAAGGCGGCGGTATAGGTTCTGAATTACTATTCTTCTTCTTACTTCTAGTAGTTCTTTTCTGCTTCCCATTTTTTGGCTTCTGTGGCTGCTAGCAGTAATATAATATCAAAAAAGGAGCCATTAGGCTCCTTTTAGCTTCAAATAACTATATTTAATTATTTATACAATTTTAAATTTCAGCAATTGTTTTCAAATACGTTTGTTGTCTAAGTCTTTTAGATTTATTGTATTTGATAGTCTCACATTTTGCTAATTCAAAACATATATTAAACTAGAAAAGCACAAGTATATTAAGCTTTTTAACCTAACTAAATTAACTAATAATCCCATCAGCACATTATTTAATTACGAAAGGAGGCATAATCATGGCTGACGGATATGGATATGGATTTGGATGTGGAAGTGAATTGTTATTCTTCTTCTTACTATTAGTAGTATTATTCTGCAACTCGTATTTCTGCGGATGCTAACTTCTAATTAGAAGATAATTGCATAAACTTATTGTTATTTTAAATAGACGGTCTTAAGACCGTCTATTATATTGAATATAGTTTATAGTAATGATTTATCTGCTTTAAAATTTAAAATTTGATGTAAATTATACTTTTTTTCTTTTCCAAAACTCTATATTTGTGTTAACATTAATATAATATTAGTTTTATATAATTTAATTAAAGTCGTAGAAAAAATCTAAAACTACCTTGAAGGGAGGTTATCCAATTATTTTATACGACTTTAGTAATTGGAGAAAATATGGACAAGTTTATGGGAAAAATAATTATAACCATAGTGATTATATCTGTTATAATCATTGGAGCATTCAACGCTTTCTATATATTAGCTGATGGTCAACAAGCTATTATTGAGCGATTTGGAGAAAAATATAGAATCGAAAAGAAAGCAGGTATCAAGTTTAAAGTTCCGTTTATAGACGAAGTAAAAATAGTTGAAACTGATCAGGTTTACACTATGCAGTATGGGTACAGAGTACAAAGTACAGGAGATACCAGAAATGCTGCTCAATATTTAGATGTACCTAATGAAGCTACAATCTTAACAGAAAGATCATATATTGTAAATGTTGAAGCAATGATTCAATATAGAATAATTGATGTTGACAGTTACTACTATAATGTTGATGATCCTGAAGAAACTTTAAGAATTGCTTTTGAGTCAGTACTTAGAAGAAATGTGCAGAACAAGAACATAGATGATGCACTTTTAAACAAAGGTGTTATATCATCAGAAACTCTTCCAGAACTAACTAAGAAGATTAATGACTATGGATTAGGTTTACACATTGATTCATTAGAGATTCAAAATATAAACTTACCTGAAGAGGTACAAGAATCATATGAAAATGTTAATAATGCTAGAAATAGAAAAGATGAGCTTTTAGATTTAGCAAAAAAATATGAGCATGAGATAATACCTAATGCTAGAGCTCAAGCTCAAGCTCTAATAGAGGATTCTAGGGGATATTACGCTGAAACTGTTAAACAAGCTAAAGGAGACATAGCTATGTTTAACGAGATATTCGAGAAATATCAACACTCAAAAGAAATAACCAGAACTAGATTGAAAATAGAAATGATGGAAGATGTATTGAAAACTGTGAAAAACAAGTATATTATCGATATGGAAAATAGCAATGGGCTGATTAAGTATTTACCATTATCTCCTAATAGTATACAACAGTCAGGAGGTGCAACTAATGAATAATATGAACAGCGGCTACTCTGATAATAATTCTAAGCAGACTTATGAAAAGAAAATAGAAATTGGAATAGGTAAATTTCTAAAGGTTATAAGATGGCTGGTAATACCAATATTAATAATCATATTATTTAATATGTTTACTTTTACTGTTAGAGAAGATGAAGTTGCAGTTGTAAGACAGCTAGGCAGAGTAACTAAGATAATAGTTGATAAAAACAACGAAATAGCAGATGAGCAAAATGAACTGAAAAAAGAATATTACGATGTAGATATTGTAAGAGATAAGGGACTGTTCTTTAAAATTCCTTTTATTACAAGTGTTCAAAAAGAAACTAGTAAGCTATTAACTTATATAGCACAACCTGAAAGAACAAATACTAATGATAAGAAGCAGTATTTTGTTGCTTTTTATGCTCAGTATGAAATAACTCATCCCGGTTTATATCAAGTTAAACTAGGAACCAGATCAAAAGCCAATGGTATTTTGGATGATCTGATATTTCCTATTGTAATTGAAAGAGTTAATCAAATAAAATCTCAAGATTTCTTAACTGAAAAAAACAAGTTATATACTACTTTAGCTGAAGGTTTAGACGAATTAAACGATAAAGTTGCCAGCTACGGTATTCAACTTAGAGATATTGAAATTTACAGAACTTTGTTACCTGAATCAAATATTGACAGTACCTATAATAAAATGAAAGCTGAAAGAGATGCAGCAGCTCAACAGCTAATTTCTGATGGAAAAGAAAGATATGATAAAACTATTGCTGAAGTTGATAGAAATGCTAAAGAAATAGTAGCCAATGCCAAAGAAGAAGCAGGAAGAGTTAGAGGATTAGCAGATGGAACTGCTATAGAAATTTATACAAATGGTTATAATGCTGAAATTAAAGATGAAAATGGTAATGTAATTGAAACTAAAAATTATAAAGGATATACAGTAGATCCTGAATTCTATGAGTTTTGGAGAAGACTACAAGCATATAAAAATAGTATAGATGAAAATACAACTATAATTTTAGACAGCAGTAATCCTTTCCTTGATGATTTTACCAATTAACACCTTTTAACAGATGATATTTTAAAGCGTAGGACTTAGGTTCTACGCTATTTTTATTGAAAGATTTGAAAACTCACATTATACAGTCTTTAGACATATATTAAAAGTAGGATAGCTATATCCTAATACGACTTGAAAAGAGGTGATATTATGGGTTACGGATTTGGATGCGGAGGTCAAGGATCTGGATTACTATTCTTCTTTTTAATACTGGTGGTTCTTTTCTGTTTTCCTTGTTTCTGTTAAAGTATAAATGCTTTTTTTCATATTGATTTAAAATTTTATTTTATGAGTTAAAGATATAGTGGATAGACCTTATGGATGTAAAAGTGTTTTATTATTCTTTTTTATATCGCTGGTAGTATTATTCTCCTATCCACCTTATTCTATAGACATAAGATGTTAATGAACACTATTTTATAAAAAATATACAAAAGTTTAAACTCATAATAGTATAGTTAAACCTGTTACTTAATTTAAGTAGCAGGTTTAACTATACTATTTTAAAAAAAAGAGCCTGGTAACGGCTCTGTAAAGGTAGAAACAAAATTTTACTTAATTAAATCTATTATATCTTTTTTTCTAGCAACCACAAAAATATGGATAGCAGAATAAAACAACTAATAGTAAAAAGAAAAACAACAATTCGCTATTAGAACTAAACAAACCTTTACCATCAGCCATTACTCCAACCCCCTTATATTAAGTAATAATTAATTTAACAATATATAATATGAAATAATAATAAATCTGTGCATATTAATAATTAAATAAAATGGAATTATAATTTAAATTTCTAACTAGTATAATTTTCAATGTCATTTTTATTATTAATCTTAAAGAACCATAAATAAAACTTTCTTGAAAATAAAAAGGTTAAATAAAGGGTTATTGAACTCAAAATCCAATTCCATTTTATATAGTTAATTAACTGAGTATTTATCTCTAAAATTACTTCTATAATAACTAGCCCAAAAACAAATGCCGCATAGTATAGACTTTTAATGAGCATGCTTTTTTTATTAGGAAAATGTAAATTAAATATTACACAAAAAGCTGGATAAACAAAAAATTCAAATGTAAAACTAGCTCTATTAGCATAGGAAAATAGTCTGACAGGATACTCAATTAATCTAGCTTCAACTACTATAAGACCTGTAGACCAAGTCATCATCTTTTTAAATAAAAAAATTACCCACGCTTCTCTAGTTTTATTCTTAGGAGTTAAAGTTATTAATAAAATTGTTGTAACAGACCAAGCAATTAGTAATATCATGTGCTCTAAACTCATAAAATCTTCCCTTTATATTGAATAATTTTTAAGATAGTATATATTTTTCACAATATTTTACCTAATTATTAATTTTTCTTTTAAATGTAATTTAACATAAATAATTAAATAAAAAAGCATGAAAGTTTAAAAGATTTCTTTAGCTTAAAATTACATGACTTTTATTAAACATTTATTATTTTTAGTATACCTTTATTGTTTTTGTTAACTAAATTAATAATTATCAAATTTCAATATAGATATTTTATAGGATTTTTCATCATCTGGTGTGAGTATTGATATTTCTTTCCAAATATTATTTTCTTTTATATACTCACGCAATAAAACATCATCTCCATTTGTCAAACGTATAAAATCAAATTTATATTTGTTATCTTGATTGCTTACATATACTTGTATGTAATTATTTTCTACATGTGTATTATCAATTTTGAAATCCATACCATACCAACTATTATACATAAAATTTATAATTAAATTATACTCATAAGCCCATTCATGCAAAGGATGACATAAATAAATTTCCGGTAAATAATTAACTGATTTTATTTTCCATCCATCTTTTTTATTATATTCAGTTGTGACTATACCATAATAGTATTCAAAATAATTGGCTTGTCTTTTAGAAATTTCAGCTCTTGTTGTGTATGGATGACCTTTTAATACTTCTACCTCTACAAAATAATACTTAATATTATCAGGAGTATTAGGAGGCTCATAAGCAGGTTTAAGGTGTAATAAACTCATAGTTCCTGTTCCTTTAAATGAATCTTTAAAATTTTCTAATGTAATATTCTCTTTCATTTCATTACTAAGCAATCTATATGCATATGGATATGGTGACTCCATCCATCCTATCGTTCCGCATCCTCCATCATACCCTAACATATTTGCAGCGCTTTTAAGAATGGCGTAATATCCATGAATAACATCTTCCGAAGATTGATATATTGTTGGAAATCCTTCAGCAACATATGGTGGAACTTCATTACTATCTTTTGGTCTTATAAAACTATATTTTAACTTCATTGCTGGTAGTTTAGATGGTCTTTGAAATCTTTCGTCTAACTTATAAGATTCATCTTTTTTAAATTCAGATAAATTATTCTTATAATTAATTTCTTTTTCACTATGTATAAACGCACCTATTATGATTTCACTTTCATTAAAATAATTTGATTTTAAAATAAGTATTATAGTAAGTATTATGGGTACTAACAAAATACCTACAAATTTCTTTTTAAAATTTGTTATATGAATAAACATACTACTACCTCCTTCTTTAAAGATTATGATAGTTGCTAAATCAATATAATCTGCATTTATTAATTTATTTTTTCATATAAAGGAGAAGGGACTTGTCTGCTATGCTTTTTCAACTTTATAATTGCTTAACTCTGTTACTCTAGCAAGCTGTCTTACTGTAACACTATTTATTTTTTAATCCTTTTAGTATCTTATCTATTTATTTAAATTTTTCTTATAGGGATAGCAATACCACAGTTATAGCAAGTCATTAGTAGCGTTAAGAGTAATACGTATATACCTTGGACTCGTTCCGTAGTCATAAAAATACCCCGTAAATGTCTAAAAGATTTCTCTTGTATACATCCCTAGAACGTAATTTTAATTTACTATAGTCGATTTCCTCATTTTAGATTTCGTTTTATTATTACGTATACTGGTTTATAGTTGTAGGTTTGCAATTTATGCTCACATCCCTATCACTTTGTATTCCTCATCAAAATTATATACTGAAAATTATTTGATACATCACTATCTAATGTGTCACCAGATACATTATCAAGTAGAGTTATATCAGGTCTTTTAACCGAAACATTATCTAAGTTATACAAGATATACTTGCTTTCGGAAATATCTTGAACATCACTAATGAAGTCAAACACAAGACTAATCTCTGTTTCTCTATGTCTATCTATTGTTTCACAGTTGACATAATTATATACGACAGATAATACTCTATTATTATATTTCGATTTCTCTTCATTTAGATATGATGCGAACCATGATACGTTAAAATTAAAGTCTTGCAGTACATGTCCAAAACCAAATTGTCCAAAATATTTTCCTTCAGGAAGTATATTATCAAAAATTTCAAAATTACTATATATCATCATATCTCTGAAATTATTATACTCAACAAAATCTCCCTTTTTACTAGTTGATTCTTTGTATTTCACAATATTCCTAATCACATTTTCGATAACTACTAGGTCGTCACTTAGAAAATCCTTATAAATATCTCTATTTTTCTCAATATCTTGCAAAATTATATTGCAATTTTCGACTGCTTTATACTTATTTTGTAGACTTTGATTAATTAATGAAATTGACTCATCTATTAGCGATACAATATTCTCCATATTGTTTGAGATATCTTTTTTTGCTAGAATATCATTAATAAGGCTAAAGGCTAAAAACATATCAGATTCTAAATCGATACCTAAAACTAGAATTCTTTCAGCTTCTGGTAACGATTGATTGAAGTCGTATAATAATTCCCATTGATAGAAATCCTCATAACTTGGAAACATAGTATATCTACTTGAGACAGGTAAATTATCTAAAATACTTATATCTCCAGTTTCTAGGTAATTATTAATATAATAAGTTACACTGTATGGAAGCTCAGCTAACAGATACTTAAAATTGTTTTTTTGTTTAATGTACTTAATTAAAGCTAGCTTCATTTCATAGTTTGACTTTATTCCATGTATTTCACCAGTTAAGACAATATCTGTGTTTGATAAATCATCTGCAAATCCTTTAAAATCGATATTTAAATTTCCTTCCTCAACAGAAAATTTATGACTGTTAATAAGCATATAATCCTCAATACTTATCAAATCAATATCATTTTTTCCATCTATCAACTCATTTTTTGTATTTGATTTATCATTTGGCATTACTTCATCATTAGGCACTTCAATATTAAGGTTTGGTGAACTAGAATAATTACTTTCATTACATCCCACTAAAACAGCCATTATTAGTATTATAAAGATTATATGTTTAAATTTTTTCATGTTTCCTCCTTAGATTCACTTATTTTAATTTATAATTATATATATAGTGTAAAAAAACGCTCTAAGGATACATCCCTAGAGCGTAAATTTTTATCTACTATAATTAATTTCTGCATTTTAGATTTTGTTTTATTATTACTTATACTGGTTTATAATAATACTAAAGATGATTTGGTAGTTATTATGGTGTATTTTTATTAATCTTTATTGTAATTTATCAAACTCTATTTTAAACCCACAATAATAATACTAAATCTGATTAACTTTACTCAACAGTAACTGATTTGGCTAAATTACGTGGTTTATCAATGTCACAATCTCTTTCTTTTGCTACATAATAGGATAAAAGCTGTAATGGAATGACACTTAATATTGGAGATAATTCATCCATAACATCAGGAATATAAATTACTTTATCAGCTGATTTTTCAATTTCCTTGTTACCTTTCTTGGCTATAGCTATTACATAAGCTCTCCTAGCCTTTACCTCTTTAATATTACTTAGCATCTTATCATACAATCTATCCTGTGTAGCTAAGGCTATAACTGGTGTATCCTTCTCAATTAACGCTAGAGTTCCGTGCTTTAATTCACCTGCTTGAATTGCTTCAGAATGAATGTATGAAATCTCCTTTAGCTTTAGAGATCCTTCTCTTGCTACATCATAATCTACTCCTCTACCTATAAAAAATACATCCTCAGCTTGATATATATCAAGTGCTAAATCTTTTACTAAATCTAAATCCTCTAGAATTTCTGCAACTTTGCTAGAAAGCTGTTCAATTTCTTCAATAGCTTTATTATATTCAGGCTGAGAAATTGCATCTGTTTTAACTGCCATATCAAGTGCTATTAATGCTAAAGAAGCCATCTGAGTAGTATATGCCTTAGTTGATGCAACAGCTATTTCCGGTCCAGCCCATGTGTAAAGTACGTCATGAGCTTCTCTGGCAATTGAACTTCCAACTACGTTTGTAACTGCCATGATTCTAGCTCCTTTTCTTTTACCAAGACGTAGAGCTTCAAAAGTATCAATAGTTTCTCCTGACTGGCTTACTACTATTATAAGAGTTTTATCATCTATAAATGGATTACCATATCTAAATTCAGATGCAATGTCTACTATAACAGGTATCTTAACAAATTTCTCAATCAAAACTTTACCTAGTAATCCAGCATGATATGCTGTTCCACAAGCAACGATATATACCTTATTAAAATTTTCTATGTTCTCTTTAGTCAAATTAATATCATCAAGCTTTATTGTTTTATCCTTTTTTAATCTTGGTGAAAGTGTTTCTTTTATAGCTTTTGGCTGTTCATGGATTTCTTTAATCATAAAATGATCATATCCACCTTTCTCAGCAGCTTCAACGTCCCAGTCTACTGTGAATACTTCCTTAGAAATTGGTGTACCATTAACAGTCATTAATTCAATACCATCTTTTTTGACTAAAGCCATTTCACCATCATTTAGTATATATACATTTTTAGTATATTTCAGTATTGCTGGTATATCAGAGGCAATAAAATTTTCTTCCTCACCTATACCAATTATTAAAGGACTGGTCATCCTTACAGCTACTAACTCGTCAGGATTATCCCTACTCATTACTGATAGTGCATATGCCCCTTCAAGCTTACTTACTGTCTTTTTCACTGCTCCTACTAAATCTCCTTCATAATATTCGTTTAGTAGATGACATACCACTTCTGTATCAGTATCACTGGTAAATTTATATCCTTTTTGTAATAAATCTTCTTTTATGTCCATGTAGTTTTCAATTATCCCGTTGTGAACAATTGCAATACTGCAAGATTGATTCCAATGAGGATGTGAGTTAATATCTGATGGTTCTCCGTGAGTTGCCCATCTTGTATGCCCTATGCCTACATTTCCATGAATGTTATTTCTTTCTAAGTCTTGACTTAATACCGAAAGTCTTCCTTTAAATTTTCTAACTTCTATATCATTATCATTTAAAATAGCAACTCCAGCTGAGTCGTATCCTCTATATTCAAGCTTTGCCAATCCATCAGTCAATACTTCTACAGCTTGCTTGTTTCCAATATATCCTACTATTCCACACATTTACATATCCACCTTTCAAAGTATCTAATTTCTTAAGTCTTTGCACCACAAAAACACTCATTAAAAACAATGAGTTTGGCTACCCAATCGTTATTTGTACCCATAATCACTTACGGGTTTTGTCCGACCTTTATCGGTAGTAGTCATACCGCATGGCATCCGCCGACATTCGCTAAACCATGTCCTCGTCAACTTGAGTAGATGTCCCAAATTTTCAATTTGGTGATAGATACTTACTCCGAAAATCTTTTCTTTCGGAGCTACCAATAACATTTTTCTCAAGTCCAGGCGCTTTAAAATATGAAATTATAATATCTGTCCGCCTCACCCTATAAGCCTCACCTCCTTAAAAATATCTAACTTTATATTTATTGTAATCTTTCTTCAATAAGCTCTGCTAAATTTTTTGCCATGTGAGTTATTTCTGTTTCGTCCTTTCCTTCAATCATAACCCTAACCAATGGCTCTGTTCCTGAAGGTCTTATAAGAACTCTGCCTTTACCATGAAATTTTTCCTCTAATTTCTTTATCTCATTTACTATTATATCATCATTTAGGTACATTTTCTTCTTGGTATTATCTACCTTAGCATTTACTAATATTTGCGGCAAAGTTGTCATTACACCGGCTAACTCAGAAAGTTTTTTATCAGAACTCCTTAAAACCGATATTAGCTGTAATGCTGTCAACAATCCATCACCTGTTGTATTATAATCTAAGAATATTATGTGTCCAGACTGTTCTCCTCCTAGGCAGTAACCCTTCTCCATCATCTCTTGAAGCACATACCTGTCTCCTACCTTAGTCTTGATAATATCTATATCATTTTCCTTAAAACAAATATCTAATCCCATGTTGCTCATAACAGTTGCTACAACCGTATTTCCGCATAGCTTACCTTGTCTTTTTAGATGTATACCGCAAATAGCCATTATAAAATCACCATCAACTATATTGCCTTTCTCGTCTACAGCTATTAATCTATCAGCGTCACCATCAAACGATATTCCTACATCAGCCTTACTATCAATTACAAGCTTCTGTACCTTATCAGGATAGGTAGACCCGCATTCTACATTTATATTTATTCCATCTGGAATGTCATTTATAACTACAAGCTCAGCTCCTAGCTCCTTTAAAAGTTCTGGTGCCGCTTTATATGCTGCTCCATTTCCACAATCTAAAGCTATCTTAATTCCACTAAAATCTACATCTATAGATTTCTTTAATTGATCAGTATAATCTTTAACAGCATTCTCTACTACTATATTTCTTCCTATTTCTATACCAGTTGGATTTATAAATATATTTTCTTCTCCTAAAATAATCTCCTCTATTTGCATTTCCACTTCATCATTAAGCTTATATCCATTTGAATCAAAAAATTTAATACCATTATATTCTACGGGATTATGAGATGCAGATATAACTACACCTGCCTGAGCATTATATTTTCTTGTTAAATAAGCTACAGCGGGAGTCGGTACAACTCCAACAGATAACACGTCCACCCCAACTGAACAAATACCTGCTAATAATGCTGCTTCCAGCATATCACCCGAAATTCTTGTATCCTTTCCAATAACAACTTTAGGGTTTTTCTTACCTTTAGTTAATATGTATGCCCCGGCTCTACCTAATCTATATGCAAGCTCTACAGTGAGCTCTGTATTCGCAACACCTCTTACTCCATCTGTTCCAAATAGTTTTCCCATTTATCTTCCTCCTTATATACATAGTCTATTTAATCATATCATATTTTGAGCCTGTACTCAAAAAATAATATAGGCAGGATTATGTAAATTCTGCCTATTAAATAGTAAATTTATATTAAACTATTTAAAATTCAATATTTCTAAAGCCTCTTCCTTTTACTTCTTTTACATCATTAATGGTAATAAACGCTTGGGCGTCTATTTCATCAATTATTTCTTTTAATTTACCAACTTGTGTAGACGTTACAGTACAATAAATAATCTTTTTATTATCCTTATTAAATGCTCCCTCTCCATTTAGAAAGGTAGCTCCCTTATGCAGTTTTTTAATAATAGCATCTGCTACTCTTTGAGGTTTACTAGATACAATAATGACAGTCTTTTTTGTATCTAAACCCTGCTGTACCCTATCTACTATTTGATAACTAATAAATAAAGCTATCAAAGTATACATTGCAGGTCTTATACCAAACAGTACTGATGAAAACCCTATAATTATAGAATTTGTTCCCATAAGGACTGTTCCAAGCTCAATATTAAGCTTTTTCTTTAATACAGCAGCTATAATATCCATTCCACCTTGAGATACTCTGTTTCTAAACATCATTCCCATACCAATTCCTAATAGAACTCCTCCAATTATTGTTTCTATCAAAATGTCATTAATTTCAATAAATTTGTTAACGCCTTTAGTAAGTTCCATTAAAACAGAAAATATAACCATTGATATGAAGCTGTAGATTGCAAATTGTTTAGTAATTATCCTAGCTCCAATTATAAAAATCGGTAAATTCAATAAAAATATAATAAGCCCTACTGGTAAATCAATAATGTAGTGAACCATTATTGCAATTCCTGTTATGCCTCCACTTAAAAGCTGATTTGGTATAAGCAATGAATTAAAGGCAAAGGCACATATAAAGTTGCCTATAAATATTGCTACAAGCTTTCCTAATGGTTTAGATAAATCTTTAAACGAAAGACTGGCTTTATTAACTCTTGCTTTTTTTGCAAGTAGCATGATTATAACCTTCCTTCTTTTTTTGGTGGTTTAGCTTATTTTCACCTCAATTATACATTCGTTTTTTTTATAATTCAATAGTAAATCAGCTCTATTTTATTAAGTTATTGTAACTTTATTTTTCTAAATATTATTAAAAGGGCATCCCTAAGATTGCTCTTAAAGACACCCTATGAGGGGAATTGTTAAGATACTGTTTGAGGTTTAACCTCAGCTTCATCCTCACATTCTACATTTTCACAATAGTATAGCTCTTGGTCAAATTCTCCTTCAGATTTGGATATCAATATTGTACAAACTGCATCTCCCGTAATATTAACTGCTGTCCTTGTCATATCTAATAATCTATCAATACCAATAATTAAGCCAATTCCTTCTATTGGCAGTCCTACTGATTGAAGAACCATTGATAAAGTTACAAGTCCTACTCCCGGAACACCGGCTGTACCAACTGAAGCCAAGGTTGCTGTTAATACTACTGTTAATAATGCAGTTATAGAAAGTTCAATACCATAAACCTGTGATATAAATATTACTGCAACACCCTGCATAATAGCTGTTCCATCCATATTTATGGTAGCACCTAGAGGTAATGTAAAAGATGCTATACTCTTAGATACACCACATCTATCTTCAGCAGTTTCTAGTGTAACCGGTAGTGTACCACTACTAGAAGCTGTTGAAAATGCAACTCCCATCGCAGGAGCAAAGTTCTTAAAGAATTGTAATGGATTTAGTTTGCCTATTCCACTTAACATACCCATGTAGGTTATTATAACATGTATAAATAGTGTAAGTAAAACTGCACCCATATATTTTAACAATGGCACCATGGCATCAAAACCTACAGTTGCAAAAGTTCTGGTAATTAGTGCAAAAACTCCATAAGGAGCAACAAGCATAATGACCATAACCATCTTCATCATAAGTTCATTTAAAGCATTAAATACATCTAATACAGGTTTTGTTTTTTCCTTAATTAATGATAAACATACTCCGGTAAGTAAGGCAAATACAATTATTTGCAGCATAGAACCT
The DNA here is from genome assembly GCA_028280805.1 of Tissierellales bacterium. Classification (GTDB taxonomy): domain Bacteria; phylum Bacillota; class Clostridia; order Tissierellales; family VENL01; genus JANQLB01. The sequence goes on along the minus strand of JANQLB010000035.1, from coordinate 78,238 downwards.
TCAGTTAATGATCTAAATGGATTGCTTGGAATCATTCCTACTATAACATCTACAAAAGATTTAGAAGCTCCTATAGTAGGTTCTTCCTTTACTAAGTTTGATAAATCTAACCCTATACCCGGGTTTATAATACTACCGATAGCTAATGCTAAAGTTATAGCCACACAAGTAGTTACTAAATAAAATAATATCGTCTTAAATCCTACTCTGCCGAGTTTTTGAGGATCACCCAAAGATGATGCTCCACATACCAATGATACAAAAACAAGTGGTACCACTAGCATTTTTATTCCGCTAATGAACATTCCTCCTACCATGGAAAACAGTCCATCAACTAAAAGTGTATCTTTAATATAACTTGAAGGTAAGATACTTAAAATAATTCCAAATACTGCTCCTAGAAAAAGTGCTAAAAGAATTCTTTTAGTTAAAATATTTTTCTTTGCCAATTTTTATTCCCCCTTTATTATTATAAATAATTATAAAAGAGGAACTTCAAAAAAATACAAAATTCTACAATTTCATTCACTGAATTTTCTTAAAATTGCAACTATTCTTTTTTATAATTCACTTTGAGTTAAAAGACCTGTTATAAACTTTTTTATATTAATCTTACCACCGCTGGTCTTTTTACCACGTATATAGTCCATCTCTGCCTTTACCTCTTCAAAATTGAACAGACTATTTGAATATTCAACAAAAATTTCATTCATATAATCCTCTATACCTATACTAGCAATGTTTGTTAATGCTCTGCTTATAGTTCTTCTAATTCTCTGCTGCATAGACCTGGCATTTTCGTCTAATAGTTCACATATTTCATTTATAGTATAGTTAAATGTTTTCTCTTCTTTATTTATTACATATTCACAAATTTTAAGTATATCTCTTCCTCCATTTTCTCCAAGAACACCCAGCTTATTTAGTATAGTCTTAATTTTTTGTATTCTAGTATCATTTTTTTGAATATGAGTATTCTTTTCAGCAAATTGGAACATATCTTTTATTTTAAGAAGAGTTCTATTAACGTATATCTTTTCAGAAACTTTTTTAATCACCTTTGTAACTTCAATAATATTAATTGGTTTACTAATAAAAAATTCAATTTCTGAGTTATAAGCCTCTCCTATCATATGCTTTGAAGAAACCTGTGAGATCATAATAAAACTTATATCTAAATTGCTGCTTTTTATTTCATTTACTATATCTATTCCATCTTTGTCAGGCATAAGAAGGTCTATAAGTACTATATCAGGTTTTTTAAGAAGAATTTCCTGAATACTTTCTTGTGAATTGGTTGTATAACCTATGACTTCACCTAAATCTCTTTCCTCTATGATATTTTTTAAAACCTTTATTATTGTGATGTCATCATCTAATATGTAAAATTTCACTTTATGACACCTCCAAGTTGTTTTTAGGTATTTCAATTGTAAATATTGTTCCTTCATTTAAATTTGATTCTAAAGAAATTTTACCCCCAAAATAGTTTTTAGTAACATCTTTAACCAAAGTAAGACCTAATCCTCTATATATATCACCTGTTGATGCATTGAATTTATTAGAAAAACCCGGATTAAAGATAATTTTTTTATCTTCTTCTTTAATTCCAATACCGTTATCACTTATTTCAAATATATGGTTATCTTCTACTTTATAATGTTTTACTGTAATTTTACCTTTATAACTTACTTGTTCTAATGCTTCAATAGAGTTGTTTACTAAATTTCGTAATATAGAAATTAACGCATAATGCTTTTGTGTCCTGCAATTTGATTCACATTTAAAACTCAATTCAATATCTTTATCTTCTATTTCCAAAACTCTCTTTGTGCTTTCTTCAAGTATTGTAAATATGTCCTTTAATCTCATTTTAGTAAATTCTGATTTGTTAAAAGTAAGATTTTCAATTCCTTTTATAACTCTCATGTAGTCTTTTTTTATTTCATGAACGTCCTTTGCAATTGACAATGAAAGCTTTCTTAAATCTGATGGAATTTCGTATTGAGATAAGTTTTGATACAGTTTATATGAATTTTCCATAACTTTCTCTACATAGTCAATATTTTTTTTCATAAAGTATATTTCGCTTTTTAAGTTTGAAGTCAAAAGGATAAGACGCTTATATCTTTCTTGATGCTCTTGTTTTACTATTATGAGCTTAAAATATTTAAACAAAATGATTATAATCATAGTTAAAAATGCACGTGTTGCAGCAATAACAGCAAGCAATCTAATCATGTTAATAAACTCTGATATTTGAAAATTTCCTGTTCTTACTAGTATTTCAATTGAATTTGAAATTAAGTCACAACTAAAAAGACCTAAAAATAAATATAACATATTCTCTTTTTGAGAGCGAATGTTTATTATAAAGAAAATTATACCATAAACAATATAAAAAACTACTGCTGGATAGTTAGTTACTATTCCATAACTCATATCACCTGTAAAAGCATAGTCTATTCCAGTACGAAATAAAAAAACTATAACAGATGTAAATATAGAAATATTTATTACTTTTAAATTATCATAGAATATAAGAAATAAGGAAAAAATTATCACTGAAAGAGATACTCTAAAATCTGAAACCCATAGATTAATAGATATTTCAGATACTAGCGAAATGCTTATTGTTATTATTAATACTCTCTTTAATTTTTCCACTAAATCACCCTTATATTTTATTATAATCAATAAAACATACCAGCTAAGCTGGTATGTTTTATTGATTTACTATCTTACAGCTTCTGCTCCCTTAGCTAATGCCTTTTCATTTAGTGGCAATAAGTGAGCCTTTCTTTCACCAAATACTTTTTTTAGTGCTTCTACTATAGTTTCAGTTTTAACTACTTTTGTCAGCTCTAAGTATGCTCCTAACATAACCATATTAGCAACCTTAGAATTCCCTAATTCAACCGCTATTTCATTAGCAGGAACATAATATACATTTACATCTTCTCTTTCAGCTTTTCTATTTATAAGAGAACTGTTAATAACTAAATTTCCGTTAGCAACTATATCATCTTCAAATTTATCTAGTGAAGGTCTGTTCATAACTATAGCAGCAGTAGCTTCTGTTATTATAGGCGAACCTATAGGATCAGAAGAAACTATAACATTACAATTAGCAGTACCTCCACGCATTTCAGGTCCATAGGATGGCAGCCATGATACATTCTTGTCTTCAATCATTCCAGCATAAGTTAATAGCTGTCCCATTGACATAACGCCTTGACCACCGAATCCAGCCATTATTACTCTTTCTTGCATATTATTCTACCTCCCCAGGTGTTCTAAAGTTTCCTAACGGATAGTAAGGAAGCATATTTTCTTCTAACCACTTTAATCCTTCAAGAGGAGTCATACCCCAGTTAGTTGGACAAGTTGATAATATTTCAACTATACCGAAACCTTCACCTTTTAATTGTATTTCAAAAGCTTTCTTAATAGCTTTTTTAGTTTTTCTTATATTAGATGCATTGTGTACCGAAACTCTTTCAACGAACTTTGCTCCATCAATAGTAGATAACATTTCAGAAACTTTTAAAGGCATACCGCAATGTTCAGCATCTCTACCATAAGGAGCTGTTGTAGCCTTTTGTCCTATAAGAGTAGTAGGAGCCATCTGTCCACCTGTCATACCATATATAGCATTGTTAACAAAGATAGTTGTTATTTTCTCTCCACGATGAGCTGCATGAATTATTTCTGCTGTACCTATAGAAGCTAAGTCACCATCGCCCTGATAAGTAAATACAACACTATCTGGATGAACTCTTTTTATACCTGTTGCAACAGCTGGAGCTCTACCGTGAGCAGCTTCATGCATATCACAATTAAAGTAGTCGTATGCAAAAACTGAACATCCTACCGGAGCAACTCCAACAGCTTTACCTAATACATCTAATTCTTCTAATACTTCAGCTACTAGTCTATGGATAACACCATGCGTACATCCGGGGCAGTAGTGAAATATCTTGCTTGTTAATCCCTTTGTTCTATCAAAAACTACAGCCATTACTTTTCACCCCCCGCAATCTTTTTAATCTCATTTACAATGTCGTTAGGATTTGGAATCATACCGCCAGTTCTTCCGTGGAAGTACACAGGTTTTCTTCCTGCTATCGCAATCTTAACGTCATCTATCATTTGACCTGTACTCATCTCAACTGTTAATAAACCTTTAGTTTTATCTGTTATTTTATCAAAAACTTTATGTGGGAACGGCCATAAAGTAATAGGTCTGATTAAACCAACTTTTAAACCTTCAGCTTCACACTCAGCTATTGCATTCTTAACTATTCTCGAAGTAGTACCGTATGCTATACATACTACATCAGCATCTTCAACATTGTACTCCTCATAAAGCACCTCTTTTTCTTCAATAATTCTATACTTAGCTTCTAATCTATCATTGACATGATCTTCTAGCTCTTGTGGATCTATAAACAAAGAGTTAATAATATTAGGCTCTCTCTCTCCTTTAGTTCCATCAGTAATCCAATCTTTTACAGGCAATTCTCTCTTTTTAAGCTCTTTAAACTCTACCGGCTCCATCATTTGACCAGTCATACCATCTCCAACAATCATGACAGGCATTCTGTACTGGTCAGCAACATCAAATGCTTCCATAACTAAATCTACTGTTTCCTGAAGAGTTGAAGGTGCATATACAACATGTCTATAGTCTCCATTTCCTCCACCTCTAGTAGCTTGATAGTAATCAGATTGAGCAGGTTGAATACCCCCTAAACCCGGACCTCCTCTGACGATATTTACTATGACACAAGGAAGCTCAGCACCAGCTATATAAGATATACCTTCTTGTTTTAGTGCCATACCCGGACTTGATGAAGAAGTCATAACTCTTGCACCAGCACCAGCTGCACCATATACCATGTTAATTGCTGCTACTTCACTCTCTGCTTGAAGAAAACATCCATTTACTTTAGGTAATTCTCTAGACATATATTCAGGTAATTCATTTTGCGGTGTAATAGGATAACCAAAGAAATAATTACAGCCTGCTTTAATAGCTGCTGCACCTATAGCTTCATTACCCTTCATTAAAATCTTTGCCATTTAATTTTCCCTCCTCAATTATTATTTCTTTATTTCTCTCTCAACTTTTATGACTACGTCAGGACAAATCATAGCACAGTTAGCACATCCTATGCACTTATCCATTTCTATTACTGTAGCAGGATGATAACCTTTAATATTTATCTCATCTCTGTTCATAACTACTATATTTACAGGACACACTGTTGTACATAGCTCACAGCCTTTACAGCGATCCTCAATAAATGTAACTTTACCTTTTGCTTTAGCCATTTTATAACCCTCCCTCATACTATGAATTTTAAATTCAGCACTTAAAATGTAAAATTATTTGAAGTAAAAACTATAAAAATTTATAAAATATTAATTTAGTAACTTATTAATGATTTTTTCTTTTGTTAATATATTTTGAATTTTACATTTTACATTTTTAATTATTATTGATAAACAATCAGTTTACAGCATCCAGTCTTCTCTCATATAAAGCTTAATAGGAAATATTTGTCCTTGAATATCCTTTGGTAAATCTTTTGCAACTTGCTCTAAAGCAACAACATACTTAACAGGAATTCCTGTAATCTCAGATATTTTTTCTGTAAGCTCTTGCCCGCTTAAAACATCATCTACAGTAGTACTTTTTAATAAATGAGTATTATTAATTAAACCGGTTACTTTTGCCCTAGAGATTCTTTCTATTTCTCTAAGATACTCTATAGTTTTTTCAACAGTTTGAGTTTCTGCCCTATTGGCATTTATTACGAAAAACAAATCGTATTTGCCTTCTTTAAAATAATTATAATATCTACCTAGCACTCTTGCTCCAGCGGGGTCTCCACCTACATCTAATACTGCCTCTAAATCTTCATTTTGAAGCGGTGCATTAACTTCTCCACTAACAGCAGGTACATCAGATGCACTCCCTTTAATTGAGCTTCCAATAACTTTTATGCCTAATTTGGAAAGCTCTTTTTCTTTTTCTCTACTTCTAAAATATGGATTTACCACATCTAAATCTGCAAGGACTACTTTCTTGCCCTGCTTGGATAGTTTTACTGAATAATTTACTGCAAATTCTGTTTTTCCACTACCATAATGTCCTGTAATAATTCTTATACGTTTATCATCTAGCATAATATCACCTTATCCTATTTTTAAGAATAAATTTTAGCTTCTTCTTCTCCTCTTAGTACCCTTAAACCGCCTTGTGCCAAGGCTATTAATTCATCTTCACCTGGATATACAAAAACTTTAGTGATAAATGACACTCTATCTGAAACCCAATCTACAAAGTCTTTATCATACGCTATTCCACCAGTTAATATAATACCATCTACTTCTCCTTCTAATACTGCTGCACAACTACCAATTTCTTTTGCTACCTGATAAGCCATAGCTTTGTAAACTAGTTCTGCATTCTTATCTCCATTTTCAATCATCTTAACAACTTCTCTTCCATCATTAGTACCAAGATATGCTACTAATCCTCCATTACCTTTAATTTTCTTCTTAATATCTGCTAAGGTATATTTTCCGGAGAAGCACATTTTAGCTAAATCCCCTACTGGTAATCCACCTGTTCTTTCAGGAGAGAATGGACCTTCACCATCCAATGCGTTATTTACATCTACAACTTTGCCTTTCTTATGAGCTCCAACTGAAATTCCTCCGCCTAAGTGAGCTACTATAAAGTTTAGTTCATCATAGGATTTTCCTAATTCTTGAGAAGCCCTTCTTGCTACAGCTTTTTGATTTAACGCATGAAATATACTTTTTCTTTCTAATTCAGACATACCAGATACTCTTGCAACTTCATCCATCTCATCAACCACAACCGGGTCAACTATAAATGCAGGAATGTTTAGCTGCGATGCTATTTCATTTGCAATAACTCCTCCCAAATTTGAAGCATGTTCTCCTAGAACTCCTACCTTTAAATCATCAATCATCTTTTCATTTACACTGTACGTACCACCCGATATAGGTTTTAACAAACCACCTCTACCTACTACTGCATTTAATTTAGTTATATTAATTCCCTTTTCGTTAAGTATTTCAAGTATTATATTTTTTCTAAACTCATATTGGTCAAAAAGCTTTTCAAATTTTCCTATTTCTTCTGCTGAATGTCTTAATGTCTCTTCTATTACTAATTTTTCATCGTCAAAAATTGCAATTTTTGTAGATGTTGATCCCGGATTAATAGTTAATATCCTAAAAATTTGTGACATTTTCTCATCCTCCTATCTTTTATTAAGTTTTTTTATTTCACTTCTTTGATGCCATCAATACTGCAAAGGCAATAGAATTTAGTTTAGCTTCATCACTATCTGCTCTAGAAGTTAAGACTACAGGAGCTTTTGCTCCCACTATTATTCCGGCACTTTTGGATTTTGCAAGAAAATTTAGTGCTTTATAAAGAATGTTTCCACCTTCAATATCTGGAGCTAAAATAATGTCAGCATCTCCTGCTACAGGATGATTAATACCTTTAAGCTCAGCAGCATCTTTTGAAACAGCGTTATCTAATGCAAAAGGTCCTCCAACTATACAGCCGTTTATTTCTCCTCTTTTATTCATTTCTTCTAATTCCTTAGCTTCAACAGTTGCAGGCATCTTTGGATTAACTTTTTCTTTAGCACATACTACTGCTACTTTTGGATTGTCTATATCAACAGAATGTGCTACAAACGCTGCATTCTCTATAATTTGTTTTTTTTGATTCAAGTCAGGAGCTATATTCATAGCTGCATCTGTAACAAACAAAAGCTTATCATATTGTTCTGTATCAAACATTGCAACATGGCTAAGAACTTTATCGGTTCTAAGACCTATTTCCTTATCTAAAACCGCTTTTAAAATTATAGATGTATCAACAAGTCCCTTCATTACTATATGGGCTTTACCCGCACTAACAAGCTCTACAGCTTTTATTGAAGCCTTTGTCATGTCTTTATAATCTTCAATCTTAAATTTATTAATATCCATATCTATTTCACTTGCAATTTTTATTATTTCTTCTTTGTCACCTACAAGAACAGCATCGGCAACACCTAAGTCATTTGCATTTTTAACAGCTGTTAAAACATCTTTATCTTGTGCAACAGCAACAGAAATGGTTTTAGGACCTCTTTCTTTTGCTAATTTTAATACGTCATTAAAACTTTTAATCATTTATTTCCACCTCATCTTCGTAGATTCTCTCTTTTTCTTTACCTTCTATAACTCTAAGAGTACCTTCATTTAAAGCTTCTAATTCATCCTCTCCCGGATGTAATTTAACTGGTGCTATAAACTTAACCATCTTACTTATTTTGTCTGTAAGTCTAGTAGAATATGCCAATCCGCCCGTTAAAATTATTCTGTCAACCTTGCCATTTAGAACGGTAGCCATAGCCCCAATTTCTTTTGCTATTTGGTATGCCATTGCATCAAAAACCAAGCTGGCTTTTTTGTCACCTTTTTCAATCATTTCATTAACTTCTTTAGCATCATTAGTTCCTAAATAACCTACTAATCCGCCTTTACCTTTTAGCTTAGCTTTTATTTCTTTTAATGTGTATTTACCTGAAAAACAAATTTTCGCCAAATCTCCAATTGGCAGTCCCCCTGTTCTCTCCGGAGAAAATGGACCCATTTCATTTGCATTATTTACATCCACAACTTTACCTTTATGTAGCGGTGCGACAGAAATTCCCCCACCAAGATGTGCTACAATTAAGTTTAAATCTTCTAAATTTTTATTTATTTCATTTGCGAATCTATGAGATACAGCTTTGATATTTAGAGCATGAAATAGTGATCTTCTTTTAATTTCCGGCATACCTGATACTCTAGCTATATCATCAAATTCATCTACTGCTACAGGGTCTACTATATATGCCTTTATACCTTCTTTGTCAGCAATGCCTTTTGCAATAATTCCGCCTAAATTAGAGGCATGTTCTCCCTGAATTCCTATCTTTAGATCATTAATAATTTTATCAGTTACTAAGTAAGTTCCGCTAGGCATAGGTCTTAATAGACCACCTCTACCTACAACTGCTTTTAATGAAGATGTGTTAATACCCTCTTCATCTAGACATTTACAAATTAAATTCAACCTATACTGATGTTGGTCAGTAATCTTTTCAAATTTTTCCAAGTCATGTGCTTTATGTTCAATTTTCTTTAGGATAACCTTTTCCTCGTTCTCAAAAACAGCTACTTTGGTAGAAGTTGATCCCGGGTTAATGGCTAGGATATATTTTCTTTCCATCTTTTCACCTCTATTTCGATTTTTATTCTATGTATTAAATTATGCAATATCTATGCCAATTATTAATTTGTTGTTAATTAAATTATTGTTATAAAGCAATGACCAAAAAAAATAGAATGTAGAAATATAAATTTCACATTCATTTTATAAATTTGTGCAATTTTTAACATGTTCTATGAAATATTTTGCACGCAAAATATTTCATAGTTTTATCATCTTTATATTATAATTTTTTTAATAATTTAATATTACAAACTATATTATTTAATATCGTATTTTTTTAGTTTGTAATAAAAATTTCTAATTGATACTCCTAATGCCTTAGCAGCTTCAGTCTTATTATTACACCTCTTTAATGCATTAGTTATTGCATTTTTTTCTGCTTGTTCTACTATCTCTTCTAAAGTTTTATTGGCTATACTATGTTGGTTATCACTATGTTTTTCTAAATACATATCTACTCTAGAATGTAGCCCGTGCTCTGGTAGATGCTCGACTAATATTGTACTTTCATAATGTTTCATGTTTATAATAGCTCTTCCTATTACATTTTCTAGCTCTCTGACATTTCCGGGCCAGTCATGCTGTATTAGTGCGTATAAAGCCTCATTAGAAATATCTGCAACTCTCCTGCCGTATTCTTGATTGAATTTTTTAATAAAATCTGAACTAAGAGTATAAATATCGTCTTTTCTCTCTCTTAACGGAGGTATAGTAATAGGTATAACATTTAGTCTATAATATAAATCCTCTCTAAACTTTCCGCTAAGAACTGCGTTCTCTAAATCCATATTAGTAGCTGTTATAATACGTACATCTATAATTATAGGCTTTGAGCCACCCACTCTAACAATTTCTCTTTCTTGAAGAACTCTAAGAAGCTTAACTTGGGTATTTAAACTTACTTCTCCTATTTCATCAAGAAATATAGTGCCTCCACTAGCCTGCTCAAATAATCCTTTTTTACCGCCTTTTTTAGCTCCAGTAAAAGCTCCTTCTTCATAACCAAAAAGTTCACTTTCTAATAAATTATCACTTAAAGCTGCACAATTTACTCTAATGAATTGGTTAAATTTCCTATCACTTTCGTTATGGATGGCGTGTGCAAACAATTCTTTTCCTGTTCCGCTCTCTCCCCTTAGAATAACAGTTGCTGGAGTGCTTGCTGCCTTTTTAGCTTTTTCTACAGCTTTTAACAGAAGCTTATTATTTCCTACCATATCTTCAAATGTATATTTAGCTTCCAACTTTCGTATAATCTGTTTAGCTTCCTTTAATTCATTGGTTAGCCTTATTATTTCAGAAACGTCATGAAGTACACCAACGCTGCCTTTCAACTCACCATCAACGATTATTGGTGCTGCCGTTGCCAAAACTTCTTTTCTATAAGGTCCTACTTTAAGTCTTGCATTTTTAACAGGTTTTTTGGTTTCAATAACCTTCATATGAATGCTTTCTCCTTCAGCAATGTCAACTGCAGCATCCTTACCAATAATCTCTTGTTTTGTTAATCCTGTAACTCTTGTATATGCAGGATTTATCATAACGTTTATACAGTTTTGGTCTACAACAGATATAGCATCTTGTGTGGAATCAAATATTGCTTCAAGCATACTTTGCATTTCTTCTAATTCAGTATTTTGAGAGGTTAAGTCTAAAATATCAGTTATGTCTCTAAAAACTGCAACAGCACCAACTATTTTTCCATCTTTATCTTTGACAGGCATTCTGTTAGTAATAATTTTAATATCCTCAAGGTCTTGCTGTCTATTTAGCTCAAAATCTCCTGTTTCAAGTATGTGCATAAGCCTTGTATTTTTTATAACTTCTTTTACAGGTTTATCTAAAGCATAACCTGCATCAATACCTGTCAACTTTTCTGCTGCTTTATTAAATAATGTTATTATGCCTTTTTCATCAACTGCAATCATTGCGTCATGGGTGGAATCAAGAATTACTTGTAATTCTTTTCTCAAATTATTTCACCTCATATTTATCTATTTAGTAGTCTAAATTATATCCTGATTTTCTAGTTATCTTCTTCTAGATTCTCTATTTCTTCTTCAGGCAATTGACTGAGAACTATCTTAATAGTTTCCGGAGATATAGATACTATCTCAACTCCTTCTTCTATCAAAGCTTTAATTTCTAAATCATGTTCTCCTTCTTCTAAATCTTTTAAATCCATATAAGGAGTAATGTCTCTTCTAGTGATTTCATCCATAACACTTTCTATTCCTCTTATGGTTATAGTGACCTTACTAGAGGATTCTGGATAGTTTAACTGTAAATCTTCATTCTTATCTATAATTGTTGCATCTTTAATTGTGTATTCAAAAGTTTTTTCCACAATAGGCTCAACTTCAATATATACTTCAAGTGTTTGATTAGGATTTGACAATAATATACCCTCAGGGATAATCAAATCTGCAGCTACAGTATTATTTTCAGTAAAAGAACTGACGTCAATTGGAGTAGTTCTAATAGTTCTAACAGCATTTATATCTGCTATACTACCCTTAATTTTAATACTTTGAGGTCTAGTCCTTATTGATGTAATCATATACCCTTCTAAAGGCTGTCCTACTGGTTGAGGGGTTATGTCGACATTTTTAACTCTATATACCGGTATAGTTACTTCAATACTTTCTGGTTCTTTTGTAACAACACCAACTTCTATGCCTCTGTCATCTAAAACCTTATATGGTACATTTACATTTATTGTTTCTCTGACATTTGTAACATCTACTGTAGCAACCACTTTATCAACTGAATTAACAAATGATTTTGGTCCCCTTATGATTACAAGATTCGGTTTTAGCTGTTCTGTACCCATTTCATATCCATTAGCTACAGTACCTACCCGGTCTAACTCTACTTGTTTTTCTGTTGAAATGATGCTTTCTATTGTAAATATTGATTCTTTAGGCTTATAATTCTTTATTTCTATCTTATCAATTGAAGAGTTTACATTGATTGGTACTCTAATATTACCTTCTGTCATTCCTCTTAAATCTACATATGAATTAATATCTTCTTGAGTAATTTTTAGAATATCTTCTCTTCTACCCATCACCTCTACACTCACTTCTACTTGCTTAGGTCCTTTAACATACAGGTTTGATTCCTGAACAGCCTCAGTATGCTTAAATTCAACTTTAATATTGTTAAATTCTCTAGAGATAACAGGATTAATATCGCTCATAACATAGAACCACAATATGATTGCAATAAGAACGGCTAAAACTTTTATTGTAATACTTCCTTTTTTATCTTTCGCCATACTTCTGCCTCCATTTATATAATAGACTTTGTTTTTGATTATCTGATTTATATATATTAGTTAAAATAGTTCTAAGGGTTTTAATATCTAAATATCTAGAAAGACTACCATTGTCTGCTGCAGAAATTGCTCCAGTTTCTTCAGATACAATTATTGCTACGGCATCAGACTTTTCAGAAATTCCTAAAGCTGCTCTATGTCGTGTTCCTAAATCTTTGCTTAAATTTATGTTATCAGTCAGCGGTAGGAAACAACCCGCTGCCTTAATTATGTTTTCCTTAATTATTACAGCTCCATCATGTAATGGTGTATTTGGAATAAAAATATTAATTAATAACCCGCTTGAAACGAGTCCTTGAATTTTACTTCCGGTTTCAACTACTTCATTTAAACCTGTTTCTCTTTCTAATACTATCAATGCTCCTATTTTTTGTCTTGCCAAGGAGGCAACTGCTTCCACAATTTCCTCAACTGTTTCATTTGTCTTTTCCTTTTCTATTTCTATAAAGGACTTAGTAAAAAATCTGCTTCTTCCAAGATATTCAAGGACTCTTCTAAGTTCAGGCTGGAACACAATCAAAAGAGCAATAACACCAACCGTCACAGTATTTTGCAGGATCCAATGAACAGTATATAGCTCAAGCCATTGACTTAACTTTGTAGCTACTAACAAAAGAACAATACCCTTAATTAACTGCTCAGCACGAGTCTCTCTAATAAGCATAAAGAGTTTGTAAAAAGCAAAAGCTACAATTACAATATCTATAATATTATTGATACTGATATTTAAGATTAATTCTTGTAAGTATTGCAAACTCTCCACTCCTATAATAAAGTATATTATCCAAAATTAGCACTTAAAAATAGTTTATATAATAATTATATAACAAATGAAGCTTAATTAAAACACTTCAACATAATCTGTAAAATAAAAATTATCTACTCATTCTTTTCATAGTTTGTGTATATGACTCTTTAATCTTATTAAGAACAGATTCGTCTAGAATTTGGATATTATCATTAGAATTATCCATATAATCAATGGTAGGCATTATTTTATACATTAATTTACCATTTTCGCTATATCTGTAAACCCATGTAGGTATATAATCAACATCTTTAATTGAAGTTCTTCCCATGGAGCTATCTTTTTCAAGCGTTAATGTAACAATTATACCATCTTCGGTATACTTCCTTCTAGAATTTTTCATGGTTTCTCTTCTCTGGTTAGAAATAAAATTACCCATAGAGTAGATAATAAATTTTCTTTCACCATTATGTTCAATTATTTCTGATCTTTGAATAACATGAGGATGAGAACCTAAAATAATATCTGCACCCCATGTAATCATATTGCTGCCTAATAATATTTGTTCTTCAGAAGGCTCTAATTGATATTCGTTTCCCCAGTGCATTAAAACTATTGTCATATCTACGCCCATATCTTCAGTAAGTTTAATATCATTTCTTATTCTTTCTTCATCGATAATATTAACCATGTAATCTAGTTCTTCTTCAGTCAGTAACACCTCTAATCCATTACACCCATAGGTATAAGCTAGTATACCTAGTTTTATTCCATTTATTTCTTTAATTAGAACTCTATCTGTAGATTCTTTATAAGTTCCAACACTAACCATATTATATTTTTCAATATTATCAATAGTATTGATAATGCCTTTTTTTCCTTTGTCTATACTATGATTGTTTGCAGTAGATAAAATATCAAACCCTGTATCATTAAGTGCTTTTAATAGCTCTTCCGGACTGTTAAATCTAGGAAACCCAGAAAAGCCATATTCATTACCTGCGATTACTGTTTCTAAGTTTGCTATGGAAATATCAGATGATGAGATATAAGGCTTAATTTCTTCAAATACAGAAGTAAAATCATAACTATTACTTGATGAGTCAAAAGCACTTCTAACTTGAGGCATATGAACCATTACATCTCCTGTTACAGAAATAGTAACCGTCATATCTTTTTCTATATCAATATCTGGTATAGCTTCAAGGTCAGAACTTTCATCTTTTTTATTTTTATTTGAATTATCTTCATATGAAAAATCTTCGTTTTTTTCTCTTTTGTCAAAGCCTGTCCAAAATATTTCGTCCAAAAAATTTAAAGTAAAAAAAATAGCTACAAATATAAAAATTATAATAAATAAAAATTTTTTATTTTTTTTCATCAGTATATCTCCTTATACAATTATAGACTGTTATAATTTTATTATATGCTAAAATATTCTATAATTAAAATGTAAATTCCTCTATTTTTTTCTGAATTTTACTACTATATATCATCATCATTTAACCTGTCATGTCTTTTTTTGGATTCATTAATATAATGATTTAACTTTTTTTGATTCGTCCACCATAAATAGATTACATAAGGTATAAGTAGACTAGCTAAAGCAGGAATATTAGCCATAAGAATAAAGTTAAAAATACCATGAAGTATAATTGGAATAAATAATGATTTTCTTAGATACAGCTTTTCCTCTTCGTCATTTAAAGAAAATTTAGCTAAGGATAAATAATACCCCATAGTAACTCCAAATATTGCGTGAGCAGGAACAGATAATACCCCCCTATATAACCCTACATATGGATTATTACTAAATCTAAATACTACATACATAATATTTTCAACTGTAGCAAACCCCAAAGCTGAAAAAACCGCATATACTATACCATCAAGCTTTTCATTAAAATGCCTGTTATTATAAATATATTTTAATACTACAGCTCTCTTAAAAAACTCCTCTGTTAATCCCGCTACTATAAATGCCATAAATGCAACCCCTAGTAAACCCGGAAATATATTAACCCTGATTAACAGAGTTTCAACGGCTGCCGTTGGTATAACAGATAATGCCCCTAGAGCAAAAGTTTTAAATAAAAGAGAAATAGGTTCTCTATCATACCTGTCGCTTAAATAAACAGCTAATGCTATGGATATTGCTGGAGTAACAGCAATTATAAAAAGTCTGGTTATCAACTTTTTCATCCCTTTCATGATGTCACTTTGCTATACTAATAATTAAATTCAGGTCATATATTATAAGTATTACCAGTAGCTGTTTTATAATACGACAAAAAGAAAAATATGATTATTTTAAAAAACCTCTACTTAAAACTATAAGTATAGGTCTTTGATTTAATATTATATTCTAAAATATTAATTACTTCATAACTTTAATTTTTTGTCAGCATAGATTTAATTTGACTTGTTACTTCAATAGCTTCTTGTATTGTACCTTTTAAAACTTCAAGTTTTTTTGACATCTCTCTATCCTTTGATTTACAATTGTTATTAGAATTTAGAAGCATCTCCATGCTAACTACACTATCAATACTATTAGAATTGTTTGTATCAATTACTTGAATTTCATGATAAATACTTTCTATAGTCCTTTTATCTTCCATATATCTACACCCCTCAAACAATGTTTTGTTATATTATTCTCATTTAAGAAGTTAATATGTAATTTTGCATCTGTAAAATTTCCAAACTATAAATTCTTTAAAGTATTTAGCATAATTTTAAAAAAAATTAAAAACATCAATTGTCTTTAATCTTCTTTAACATTCCATTTTGAATTAAAACAAATAAACCAATACCTATAAGCACATCTCCAATACTTATTATCTTAGAGAATGGATAAAACTTTGGCGTAGGTATAACATCTCCTAAAAGATATAACCTTGTACTTTCATTAATTAATGTATGGGTAACAACTAGGTTATTCTCAAGCATTTCTAAATACTTATCTAATCCAAGTAGGCTTAGTCCACTAGATGACACAGGCATCTGCCCTCCATTAGCTGCTATAACCATATAATTTAGTAATGCTCCTATAAATATTAATATCATAGATTTTTTATTAAAATTAAGTATAAGACCGATAAAAATTATAATATAAGATGTACTATGTATTATAATAAAATACTTATTAAAGAATTCACTTAATCCTCCTATATTATTTGCGTGGAGAAATAGTGACAAGAACTCTATTGCAAAACCAATAATAAACAAATATTGCTTTTTAATATTCAATTCTCCAATACCCTTAAACTTTCCTCCCCTAACTTTTCCTACAGCTAAGGATGATGCTACTGACTCAATTAGCATGTGCCTTATTCTCCTTTTCGATTTCATTTTTTATTATATCTATGAAAACTTGTGCCAGTTTAGGATGAAATTGTCTTCCTTGACTTGATTTAATTTCATCAATAGCTTTTTCTTTAGACAATGCTTGCCTATATGGTCTATCAGAAGTCATAGCATCAAATGCATCTGCAAGAGATAGAATTGCAGCTTCAATAGGTATATCATCTCCGCTTAATCCTTCAGGATAACCTTTTGCATCATATCTTTCATGATGATATTTTACTATATTTATAATATTTTTTAAGAAATCTACATCTTTTAGTATGTTTGCCCCAATCACTGGATGCTGTTTGATTGAGTCATATTCCTCTTTTGTAAGCTTGTCCTCTTTCTTAAGGATATTGTCATCTATACCTATTTTACCTATGTCGTGAAGTAATGCAGCGGTTTCAATATTCTCAACCTGCTTACTTGTTAAGTTCATGACCCTCGCCAGTTTTACCGCATATTCCTTTACTCTATTAGCATGACCACATGTGTATTTATCTTTGGCCTCAATGGTCTTAGATAATGCTTGTATAGTTTCCATATACATAATTCTCATATCCATATACATCTTAAAGGAGTACCTTGCTAAAAGCAATGGACCAAAGAACAATAATACTGCCTCAAAACCATATTCTCTATATGATAAAGCCATTATCACACCTAAAGCTCCAACTGATAAGGTTCTTGGTAACATCATTTTAATATAGTCAACCCATAAATATAGAAATCTTTCACTAGAAATAAAAGAAAATAGTCTTGCAGAAATTAATGTGTTTAATAGCATATATACTATTAAAGTTATTAAAACCGCTAAGATAAACCCCGATTGACTATCTACATTATTACTAATATTAATATAAACTATACTAGATAACCCAGTAAAAATTATGCTCTGTGAAGCATTAAACAATGTTTTATAAAAAGGAACATTAAATAAATGTACTAGTTTATTATCTTTGTCTTTTATAACTCTAAAAACAAATCCAATTGTTGTCACAACAGTAGCAACGAGAGGTCCTTCAGTGATTAACGAGGCTAGTCCTATTGCAAAACCGACTGATACTCCTGCTCCATTAGGCATTAGAATAAGCAAAGATTCCGTTGTTATAGCTAATATACTCCAATGAATTAATGCCTTTAAATTTGCTATATCATAATGATTTGAAAAATAATATATAATTGTTACTGCTAATATAGAAAGAGTTGCTATGTAAATTTTTACTTTATTGGGCAAAGCAGGCATAGTCACCCTCCTTAATATATAAAAATTAGGTCAGTTTTTTAGATTTTATATTACCTTCTTATCTTAAACCCAAGAAATATGAGCTCCGCTTGCTAAAGCTAAAGCTGCTAAACTTAATAATGCCATTAGAAGTTTTTTCATGAATATAGCCCCCTTAAATTTGATTTCTGCTGATTCGCTAATACAGCAAGCTATATTCGCTTCGCTTAAAAATAAAAAATAAAATTACTGACCTAATTTTCATTGCTGTATCTAATAATTTTTCTGTTTATACTGTCAAGAGTGGATTTAACAATAGCTTCCTTCCTATCTCTATTTACACTTGCACAGCCTGTAAAAAATTGTTCATCACTATCATTTAAGAAAATGATAGCAGTTACAATAACCTCTCTGTTCATCATACTAATAATTTTTACATCTTCTGCTATAAACATATCTTCAGTACCCAAGAAATTTTCAACAGCCTTCAATGTAGCTGAAGCAATCATTTTCTCAGAGTTATAGCTGGTCTGGACTCCAGTAACTTCACCTTCATAGTATTTACCATCTTTATGAAGTATTACTTTTATAGTTGCCTTTTTACCAGTAATAGAGTACTCAACGGTAGAAAATTTCAATCTAAAGTTATTAACTGATGTAATTTCTTCATCAATTTGAGCAATAGATATTTTTTTATAGTCAACATCTATGCCATATTCTGATGTTAATGTTGATTGCACATCTCTAGATATTTGTTTAGGCTCTCTTACTGTGTTTGACAAAATATGAATTTCCTCTACGTTATTCTTTCTGTCTAGTTTAATTCTACAGGATATTACTCCTTTAAGCTTTCCAATAAGTTGTTCTGCTTCTTTAATGTTCATACAATCACCTGTTTTATTTATTCTGTAAAATCTACTTTATAGTAAAATTCTATTTCTATTTATTCTACCTGATAGTCACTATACCCTTCTTTTTTGTAAATTTTTCATTAATAATATTAAATAAAACTTTTCATGATTGTAACATCTATAATAACTAAATAATTTTATAAAGCTTTAATTAATTATATATTTTACATTAGTAGAATAATGACAAATTTTATATAGGTAATTAGTATGATTTTAAGATATATTTTATATTTTTATATTTGACTATTTAGCTCTGTCCATTCATCTAGAAGTAAGCTTAATTTTTTCTCCAATGCTTCTTTTTCGATATACACATCTGCGAGCCTCTTATGGTCTGATATATATTTCTCCATCTCTGCTTTTTTTAATTTAATAGAACTCTCTAATTGCTCAATTTCCTTTTCAATTTTCTCATTTCTTATCTTAATATTATATTTGCTTGATGACTTTTCACTATAGTTTTTGACTTGCTTTGGATATTTTTTATTATTTTTAATATCCTTATTAGATAATACTATTGATGAAGTTTTAAGTATTTCCTCTTTTCTCTTCTGTCGATAATAGCTGTAATTCCCAACATAACTATATAATCTCTTATTCCTAATTTCTACTATCTTCTGAGCAATTTTGTTTATAAAATATCTATCATGAGATATAAACAATATAGTACCTTCAAACTCCCTTAATGCCTCCTCTAATATTTCTCTAGAGTCTATGTCTAAATGATTAGTAGGCTCATCTAATATCAATAGATTAATATCCTGATACATAAGCTGACAAAGCTTAAAACGACTTTTTTCTCCTCCTGATAAATCTTCTATTTTCTTAAATACATCTTCCCCATAGAACAAAAACTTTGCAAGTATACCTCTGGCATCGCCTTCTAACATAGCATGCTCTATCCTAAAAGCTTCAAGAATACTTAGTTTCTCATTTTCAAAATAAATATTTTGGTCTAAATAGCCAATTTTAGCTTTAGATGCCAGTTCAATTTTTCCTTGATCTGGCATATACTCTTTTAAGATAACCTTAATAAGTGTTGATTTTCCACTACCATTTTTACCTAGTAAAGCTACCTTCTCACCATATCTGATATGAAACTTAACTCCTTGTAGAACCAAATTATCTCCAAAGGATTTTGTTAATCCACTAATCTTAATAACATCTTTACCAGATCTTCCATTTGTATTAAAATCTAGATTAATCCTCTTTCTTTCCATAATTGGTTTATCTAATTTATCTATCTTCTCAATTCTCTTTTCCATGTTTTTTGCCTTTATAAACATTTTCTCATTATCAGCTCTGGTACCCCAATCTCTAAATCTTTTTATAGCTTCTTCCATGGCTTTAATCTTTTTCTGCTGATTTTGATAATCTTCAAACTGCTGTTGAAGTCTCCTTTTTTTCTCATCAACATAATAAGAATAGTTTCCTTCATATATACTGGTTTTCTTATCCTCAATTTCAATAATCCTGGTGGCAATTTTATCAAGAAAAAACCTATCATGAGATATAGTAAGCACTGAACCTTTATAGTCCTTTAAGAATTCCTCTAACCATTCTACAGACTCAATATCTAAGTGATTAGAAGGCTCATCTAATAGTAAGATATCTGGGTTCTGAAGGAGAATTTTTCCTAATATTACTGTGGTCTTTTCTCCACCACTCAAATGTGCAAATTTTCTTTCCTTGAAATCTTTAGTTATCTTAAGTCCAGAAGATACCCTGCTAAGCTTCTCTTCTATGTCATAGCCTCCCATAAGCTCAAATGTGTTCTGAAATTCTCCATATTTTTTTATAATGGCTTCAAGCTCTTTTGAGTCATTCTCTGACATTCTGTTTTCTAATTCCCTCATCTGTTGTTTTACCTTGTATTCCTTTAAGAAAGCTGTATTTAATACATCAATTACTTTATAATTCTCTGGATAACAAGGAATTTGATTAAGGTATCCAATAGAAGCTCCCTTTCTTATAAACATCTGTCCACTATTATAATTTTCAATCCCTGCTATAATTTTGAACACTGTGGTTTTTCCTGTACCATTTCTTCCTGCAATTGCTAAACGTTCTCCAGTTTTTACTTCAAAGGTTATATCCTCTAAAACCTTTCTGGCTCCATAATATTTTCCGATTCCTTTTAATGCTACTTCTATCATATACTTCTCTCCCTTCAAAAATATAAACCCAGGTAATCAATAATTCACCTGAGCTTTTAAGCTGAAGAACGTATAGATAATCATTTAAGATTCTGATAGTTTTTAAAATACTAAATATAAAAGCTCAGGCAAACACATAATCACCTAAGCTCAATAATCAAAATTTAATTTATTGTGTAAAGATGATTTACCTACTTGCAGTTGACATAATATTTGATTTTAGACATACTTACCCCTTGGTTTTGTAAATCAAAAGTAATTCCAAAGATTGAAATTGGTAATTTGTCTAAAGTCTTATCAACTAAAAGTTGTAATTTCATCAATAAACCTCCTTAGTAGTTTAAATTATATCATAGTTTAGTTATTATTTTCAATCATCTGTTTTAAAAAAATAAAGCTAAATGAATAAACATCTAGCTTTAATAGTATTTGTCACTACTGGTTATTAAATGTAACAAACTTATCTGATTTCACATTACACACTGGACAGACATTTATTTTCTCACTGCTAATAGTATAACCACATACAGAACAAACATGTATTGCTTCTTCCTCAAAATCCTTACCTTCATCTACAGCTTTTTTTGCTTGAGAAAATAAATCAGCATGAGTTTTCTCAGCCTCAATTGCATATTGCATAAAAAGTTTAGCCTGTTTCTCGTTCTGCATTTCTGCTACTGCCATAAATGCTGGATACATTTGCTCTACCTCAAAATTTTCACCATCAATAGCTCCTTGAAGATTTTCTGATGTAGTCCCTAATCCAAATCCAGCTCCCGATGTAACATCAAAATCACCAGCTTCATCCTTTAATGCTCTAAAATGATTAGATGCATGAACCTCTTCAGCATATGAAACAGCCCTAAAAAGATTAGCTACGTTTTTGAAGCCTTCTTTTTGTGCTTTATCTGCCCATACCTTATACCTCATATGAGCTTGACTTTCTCCTCCAAAAGCAGACCTTAAATTTTGTGCTGTCATTTCATTCATTTTAAAAAACCTCCTACATTAAAATTCACTTTGAATTAATTAATATAGTTTTTACCCATCAAATATTCACTTAAACATTTTTAAAATAACTAATTTTAAATAACTATAAAGCTGATTTAAAAATATGTTTTCTTGTATTAGCTTGTCAGTTAAATTTTCTTTTGCTTTATTAATGATTTTTTATGAAATTTAATGTATAATAGTTTTTATAACAGTTTTTCTTTTCGCATTTCGTTTTTTTATTTAAATTATAATATGAGAAAATTTCCAAAAAATTTATCTATAGTAATTTTACATTAAATATAAACTTTGAATATTTTATTTCATTTTTCACTAATTTAATATAACTAAAAAATATAATTCATTTTTTAGGAGGTGATCTATTGTTAGATGAAAGAAAGAAAACATATTTTTTGTTGTTACTACCAATTATGTTTATTATTGCTGCTTTTATATTTGATGATATTGAAAGTATAATGAAGGGATTATTTAACATAATTACTAACCCAGATATTCTGCTAACAGATTACCTTGAAGTTGGTGGATTGGGAGCAACCTTTTTAAATTCAGCTATTCTGATGCTTATTAATATATTATTAATCAGAAAACTTGGTATGAGAATAAATGGTGTATCTACTGCTGCCATTTTTATCTTAGCGGGATTTGCTTTCTTAGGAAAAAACATTTATAATGTTTGGCCTATATATCTTGGGGGATTACTTTATGCTAAATACCAGAATACAACTTTTAAAAGCGTTGCATTAATTACAATGTTTGGTACAGCTCTATCACCACTTGTCAATGAAATAACCTACGGACTTAATTTGCCATTTCCGATAAACATAATAGTAGGTATTCTTGGTGGAATACTTGCAGGATTTGTTCTTCCGCCTCTTTCTTCTCATCTTATAAGGGTACATGATGGTTATAGTATTTATAATATTGGATTTACTGCCGGTTTTGTAGGTACTGTAGTGACTTCTTTGTTAAGAGGATTTGGCTTAACAATCGAAGCAACTAGCATTTTATCCAGTCAATATGATTTAATTTTAAAGGTTTTACTATTTACTTTCTTTGTAATTTTGATTATAGTAGGATACGTGTTCAATGGAAAAAGCTTTAAAAATTATACAAACTTATTTGAATATTCCGGAAGACTTATTACTGACTTTACTCAGCTAACTAACTTTGGAATAACTGCTATCAACATGGGAGTCATGGGTATTATAGGAATATTGTATGTAGTCATTTCACAAGGAGTAATTAACGGTCCTGTTGTAGGAGGATTATTAACTCTAGTTGGATTTTCTGCATTTGGTAAGCATCCTAGAAACTCAGTACCTATTCTTATAGGTGTGCTTATTGCTGGATTAGTAAATGTTTGGGATGTAAGCTCAACAAGTGTTATTATTGGAGCATTATTTGGGACAACCCTTGCTCCTATAGCTGGAGAGTATGGTTGGTTAAGCGGAATATGTGCAGGTTTTATACACCTTTCTATCGTTATGAATGTTGGTGTTCTTCACGGCGGCTTAAACCTCTATAACAATGGTTTTGCAGGTGGTCTGGTAGCATCCATATTAGTTCCAATCATTGATGGATTAAAAAGGGAGGATTAATATAAAATGAAACATGAGATTAAGAAAATTTCTAAAATTCTTGATGAACTAGTTACATTTTGCTTTAAACATGGTACAAATAACATGAATATATCTGTTGAAAATAATGAAACTTTCTTTAAAATTAAAATTCACACCGATAATATTGATTGTGATAATAAAAGGGTAAAGCTTTTAAAAGATCTTCTCAATATGCCAAGACAAACTGAAATTGAAGAACATTATTGGGAATTAGCTGGTGAAAATGATCACGATACTGAACTGTCATTAGTAGGAATGATGGTTGATAAAGCAGAAGTAGAATTTGAAGATACAGCTTTGACTATTACATTATATAGAAATAAACAGTAATATTGAAGTAGACTAAAACACCTTGATTAAGGTGTTTTTTTATTTAAATCTAGTTATAATTATCTATTAATATAATTAGTGTTTGATTATATTATTTCTTGTATATTTATAATGATTTTTCAATACATTCCATAAAAATATTATTCTTATTCACACTTAATTAGTGTAATGAGTAATATATTAGTGCAGAATTATATTTTTAGGAGGTTTTAAAGTGGATAATATAAAATACATGCCTGATAATTTCCAACTAGCTCGTGCATATGTACCTTTTCAGATAATGAACAAAGTTTATACACCTAGAGAAGCTCTATGTAAAGGAACATTATTTCCAGAGTTATATATGCCTTATGTAGAAGAAAGAGAAATAAAAAAATAAATCGGAGGTGTCACAAAATGGATGATAAGCAGCTACAACTATTAGAAGATATTATGGAAATCGGATTTAGTTTAGTTGAAACTAATCTCTACTTGGATACTCACCCTAAAGATGAAAGAGCATTAAGACTTCACAATACTCTAGCTGGCCAGTACCAAGAGCTTGAGTTTTTGTATAATAGTAAATACGGCCCATTAAAATATACAGGAATGAGTCAATTCCCTTGGAAATATATAGATGAACCTTGGCCTTGGGAAATAGATTACTCTGGATGCGACTAAAGGAGGTTAAATTATGTGGATTTATGAAAAAAAATTACAATATCCAGTAAAAGTATATTCATGCAATCCTAGTTTAGCACAAATGATTCTTGAACAATTTGGAGGTGCTGATGGAGAATTGTCTGCCGGAGTAAGGTATTTGACTCAAAGATGGTCAATGCCTACCGGTGAAGCTAAGGGTATTTTGACAGATATAGGCACAGAAGAACTTGCACATTGGGAGATAATAGGTACTATTGTATATAAGCTGGTAAAAGATGCAACAGTTGAACAAATAAAAGGAACACCTTTTGAAGCCAATTATGCAAATAGAGGAAAGGCTTTATTCCCGCAAAATGCTGCCGGAGTACCTTGGACTGCAACATTTATACAATCTAAAGATGACCCTATAGCTAATCTATACGAGGATATGGCCGCTGAACAAAAAGCAAGATCTACTTATGAAAACTTAATTAAACTTAGTGATGACCCCGGTGTAACTGATGCGTTAAAATTCTTAAGAGAACGTGAAGTCGTTCATTTCCAAAGATTTGGAGAAACATTACGTATAGTAGAAGAATATCAGGAGAGAAAAAAGCATTATTAAAAAGACTATAGATTAATATGCCTAGTATTTATGTCATTTTAAAATTACACTATAAGTTATCCTTTCAATACAATAAGGATTCTTATAGTGTAATTACTGGCCATTGGAACTAGAAGTATGTTATTTTAATAAGGTTTATTTACTGTAATTGTAAAATCTAATTCTATTTTAGGAAATGTGCATCAAATAATCCAATCTGCGAATCATTTTTTCCTGTAGTTATCATCTTAAATCCTATCTTCTCTTTTTCAGATATATCTACAGTTATCTTTGTGGGCATATCTCCTGCCTTAACTGAACTCTCATATATTAAAACTTCATCTGCATATATCTCTAATCTGACTATATCTTTAGTATTTTGATACTCACTAGTCATTCCTAAATTTGCTTTAAAAGATTTAAACTTATTATTCAGAGGAAATTCTATATAATTCCAAGCATCATCTATATTTGCTATATCATCAATATAAAGTAATATGTATGAGTCAAATTCTTTTCCAACATTATCCGTTTTTATACTAGTATTGTATCCATATCTAAAGCTATGAAACGAATGTCCTTCTTGATAGTTCATATAGTCTATTCCATTAGGCTTTTCACCCGGATAATAGCTCTTTGGATCTTCAACTTCACCTATTAAAACTGAACCAGTTTCATAGTCCCAATCTACATGGTATCCAAGCTCTTCCGCAATAAATCTCAAAGGCACATATGTTGTCTTGTCGTAAACAAAAGGTTTATCATCCTTTGGCATCTTAGATACTTTGTTAATAACTATGTCCTTAATATTATAATAAACCTCAATCATAGATGAATCAACAGCATATACAGTTATAGTGCCTAAAATCATAATTCCTAACATAAATCCAAGAATAAAGCTAAAAAAACTTTTCTTCATAAGATACTCCCTCCAGTATATCAGATGTAGATGTTTTAAACTTTTAATTAAATTTTCGTTATTAATCTTTATATTCCTCTTTTTTTCTTTGATATATTTCAAATAGTAGAAGATTGGATTTGAAATTAGTTTTAATTAGTGTTTTAGTAAATTATTGGTATGAAAAGTGTTGTCAAAAACAATACTTAAAGGAGTTTCTTCTTCATTTAAATTAGAACTTCCTCCATATTTTAGTAAATACTAATGCAACTTTAGTAGGATTATCGTAAACTAAATAATTAAAGCTGAAATTCAGACTTAAGTCCTAAATTTCAGCTTTAATATTCTATATCCTCTAATTCGTTGTGAAGAATACTAACATATTTAAAACTCTGTAGTTTAGATAATATCTCATGATTTTCTTGTAAAAACCTTGTAAGCTTTTCAATAGCCTTTATTGAAGGTTTTGACAGATAATGCTCCATAGCCTCTGCTTCAGCCTTAATGTCACATTCCGATCCTATTATTTTAACAAAATCTCTTAGTATTTTATTTCT
The DNA here is from genome assembly GCA_028280805.1 of Tissierellales bacterium. Taxonomy (GTDB): domain Bacteria; phylum Bacillota; class Clostridia; order Tissierellales; family VENL01; genus JANQLB01. The sequence continues at coordinate 51,545 of JANQLB010000035.1, read as the reverse complement.
CTCAACTAAAAACCTTCCCTTTTTTTTACCTTTATCTAAGAGGATAATTTTCTGATATGGCTTGTAATCTATATAACCTAGTCTATCAAGTCTTCTTAGCCCTTTAACTACCGACGGCATGGATACACTTAAACAGTCAGCAATATCCTTAATTCTTATGTGACTTTTTTTTAGTAAAGTTCTATATAATTCTTCTAAATAGTCCTCTAAACTTGGTGATAACAAAAATATCAATCCTTTTATGAGTATTATAATAAATCACATATTTATATATATTAATTTATTTATCAAATAATTCTATAAATAAAAGGACTGTCAAAAACTATTTTCAACAGTCCTTAGCTGTTTATTTTTAATTATAAAGATATTTACAAGTCAATTAGTAAATTTAAATACTTAAAGTAATTTTTCGTATATATTTTTTCTTGAATAAAGTAAAATTAAGACTTAGATGACTATATGTTAATCACTGTGAGCGAAAAGCTTAGATAATAACTTTATTAAAAAATAAAATATTATTAGTATAAGAAATGTTGTCCCCATACCTTGTAAACCCATAAACAAACCTTCAACTAGATATTCCATACTTATACCTCCTCTAGTTAATTCTAGCTAACATTGATATTATGACACTACCAGCTATTATTGATCCAATCTGACCTGCTACATTAGCACTTACTGCCTGCATCAAAATAAAGTTTGTTGGATCTTCTTCCTTAGCTAATTTCTGAATTACCCTTGAAGACATAGGAAATGCCGATATACCTGCAGCACCTACCATTGGATTGTACTTCCTTTTAACAAACAGGTTTAAGAATTTAGCAAATAATACTCCTCCAGCAGTGTCAAATATAAAGGCAAACAATCCTAATCCCATAATTTTTGCTGTATTCCATGTTATAAACTCCTCAGCTCCCATTGTAGAGCCTATTGCAATTCCTAATAGTAATGTAACTAAATTCGCCAGTTCATTTTGTGCTGATTTTGATAGCCTATCTACAACTCCAGATACTCGAATAAGATTTCCGAACATCAATAATCCAATTAAAGTTACGCTCACTGGAGCAATTATACCGGCTATAATAGTAACTAATATAGGAAATAGTATTTTTACAGTCCTAGAAATTTTTCTTTCCTTGTATTCCATTCTGATTTTTCTTTCTTTTTTTGTTGTGATTCTTTTAATAACCATAGGCTGGATAATTGGCACTAAAGACATATATGAGTATGCTGTGACAGTAATAGGACCAAGTAATCCTTCTGATGCAAACCTACTGGCTACAAATATTGCAGTAGGACCATCAGCAGCTCCTATTATACCTATAGACGCTGCATCAAATATATCAAATCCTAAGAGTAAAGCAAATATTAAAGTCATAAATATACCAAACTGTGCTGCTGCACCAAAAAACAGCATTGATGGCATCTTAAGGAGAGGTTCAAAGTCAATCATAGCTCCAATAGCTATAAAAATTAGAGCCGGAAAAAGCTCATTCATAATTCCTGCTTCTTTAATAATTCCCAATACCCCATCAGGTCCAGCTATATCAGGTATACCGGGGATAACTGGTATGTTTGATAAAATTGCTCCAAACCCTATTGGCAGTAAAAGCATAGGTTCATACCCTTTTTTAATAGCTAAATAAATCAAAAAACCTCCAATAAAATACATAGCAATCTGCTTAGGTTCAGCAATTAAAGCTTCAAAGCCTAATAATAAATCTGTCAATTTGATTCCTCCTCATAATTATTAGTGCGGCAGTTATGTATTATAGTAAAAAGATAATTATTTTATTATGCCACACATATTAATATAAAATAATAAATAAAAAACCTTTATTTAAACATTTAAAATGTTTAAATAAAGGTCTTGCATTTCATAATCAGCCGGGTATATAACCGTGATGACGACTAATTAAGCGTAAAAACGCCTGCTACTCCCCCTTATTCATGGAAAATCTTAATTACTATAACATATTCTATTATAATATTTTACTATTATTTTTTCAAGTTTTATTAATAATTAAAGTATTAAAAATAATATTAATAGAATATATGTTTATAAACACAATAATAATAAATTTATTTAAATACTAAAAACATTTATCATCCTAGCTGTAGGGAGGTTTAAATAATTGAGTATATTTGGAGTAGGTGCTATAGCTGTAGCTTTAGGTCTAGATGCCTTTGGAGTAGGACTTTCCTTAGCCCTAGATAAAAGAATTACAAAAAAAATAGCATTTTTTTGCGTTTTATCTTTTGGTTTTTTTCAATACCTTTTTGTATTTATCGGTGGTATAGCAGGTAATCTCTTTAATACATACATTTTTATGATACCAAATATTATTGGTGGTATTATTATTCTTTTAGTAGGACTGTTAATGTTTAAGGAAGGTCTTTCTGATAACCAGCGTATGCCTAAAATTCAGATGTATGTAATAATTATGCTTGGGGTATGCGTAAGTATTGACGCACTGGTAGTAGGTTTTTCTTATTTTAATATTTTTCACCTTACCAAAGTGTTATTTAAAAATGCTGTTATTGTTGGAGCAATAACCTGTTTTTTAACTGCACTATCTTTTGTTATAGGTAAGCATATTAGAAGGATTGATTTTGTAAAAGAATATGCTGAAATACTTGGAGGTTTAATATTAATTCTTTTTGGTTTGAAAATGATTATTTTTTAACTATTTTGAAATTATATCCATTTTATGAATTTTATCGTTTTTTTAGAATGGTAAACTAATTGTACAAAAAATTACATTGTTTACTTATATAATTTTTACACATAATACTAATGAAACATTAAATAAACAACTTTGAAAGGAGGAATATAACGTGGCTAATAATGATACTGGAAGAAACAGAGTTGTAGTTCCTGAAGCTCGTCAAGCATTAAATCAAATGAAATATGAAATAGCAAGCGAATTAGGAATGACTAATTATCAAACAATGGATAAAGGAACATTAACTGCTAGACAAAACGGTTATGTAGGAGGTTACATGACTAAAAGGTTAGTTGAACAAGCACAAAGAAATATGAGCGGTACTACTGGAACAACGAGATAATAGAAAAACTAACATAAAAACAAAGATAGGTGAATTGTCACCTATCTTTGTTTTTGGACTAATTTTTTTTATCTGTTTCAAATACTGTAATCAGGCTTGTTAATTCATCGGATATTAACTTTAATTGTGCTGCCGTTGAATGAATCTCTTGATAAGTTGCAGCTTGTTCTTGTGTTGTTGCAGAAATTTGTTCAGTAGATGCAGCAGTTTCTTCAGATACTGATACTATAGAATCCATAGAAGAAATAACTATATCCTTATTTTCATTTAACTTTCTACCTATTTCATTTAAGTTAGAAATTAGATTAACTATAATATCATTAGATTCTTTAAGAATATTAAATACTGTAATAGTATTAACTATTTCACCGTCTACCTGAATAACAACATCAGAAGCTTCTTTCATAGATAATACCGCTGATGCTACCTCTTGTTTAATTAAATTTATTATATTATTAATATTATTTGCAGCCTTAGAAGAATCTTCTGCTAATGACCTTATTTCTTCTGCTACTACAGCAAATCCTTTTCCTGCTTCACCAGCTCTAGCTGCCTCAATTGAAGCATTTAAAGCAAGTAAACTTGTTTGAGATGCAATAGAGGTAATAGATTCTGTAATATTTTCAATCTGACTAGATCTTTCTGATAATATATTAATCTTTTCATTAACATTAGCTGTAGCACTCTTGTTTTCATTAAATTTTGTTTTTAATACGTCTACAGTTTTTAATCCTGCTTTATTTTGATTACTTATATTATCTGCTTGTTCCTTAATTTGATAAACACTATTATTTATATCATCAATGCTAGAGGTTAAATTTCTTAACTCGTTTATACCGTTATGAATTTCCTCTACTTGGTTATTCGCTCCATTAGCTATTTCATTTATGGAACTAGCTATCTGCTGACCTGCTGATGATACTTGTTCTGATGATTCTGCTAATACCGATGAAACCTTGTTTATATCATTTGAAGTCTTAGTGATATTTAAAACAATATTTTTCAAGTTGTTTGTCATCTCATTATATCCATCAAACAATTCCCCGATTTCATCATCATTTTTATCATTTATTTTAACATAAAGCTTTCCTTGACTAACTTTCTTATTAATAGCTAACAACTTATTTACTCTCTTAATTATGTATTTGTTTACAATAAATAATATTAATAGTTTTGCAATAAACAATAATATAATAAATGATATGGCATCATTTATAATGTAATCTCCTGTACTTTTTAAATATTCCTGTGTAGGGATAATTGAACAAATTATTAATTTATCATTATATCTATCAAATGAGATAAGCATTTTCTTGCCATTTTCGTCAAAAGTAAATCCACCTTTTCCTTCATTAACAACTCTCTTACCCCATTCTAAAGTTTTTAAATCAGTTCCTATAAGATTATCGTCAGAATGGCTAATAATTATTCCATTGTTATTTAAGATTGTTACATATCCGCCTTTACCGAATTTAACTGTTTTTGATACTGTTAACATGTCAGTCTGTCTTAGTAATTCTTGTACTTCATTTAATTTTACGCCTATCTGAACTATACCTGGCTTATCTTGTCTTGCAACTCCTATGTACTGAAGTAAAATTTTATCTCCTTCTTTACGTGTTGGAGACTGAGCTAATTCAAAATCTTTATTGTTTAAGGCTTGTATAAATTGTCTTGATTCTTCTGATGAATTAAAATCAAATCCTTGAGACTGAGCCACATTACTCCACATGAGTATTCCATTTTCATTAGACACGTTAATTTCGAAAACGCCAATATCTTTTGCCAATTCATCTAGTTTATAATTCAATTCATCCTCAGGTATTTCTTCTATATATCTCGCAACACCTTTAGTTATACTTATTAAGTAATTATTCATCACATTTCTATTTAACTGCATTGTATTTTGTCTATTGTCAATTAAACCTTTAATTTGGTTTACTTGTGTTTCTGTTATTTGATACATCATATTAATTAAACTGTCTCTTTGAATCAAATATCCAATGATTCCTACAACTACAATTGAAAGAAATATTACAATAGTTATAGGCAATACAAACTTGACGCTTATACTATTAATCCTAAATCCTAGAATTTTTCTTGCCTTTTTTTCTGTTACATTGTTTTTTTCCATTATTATTCATTCCCTTCCTAAATTTATTTAGCATTAATACTACAACTTAATGTTTACTTCTTAATTGTTTTCGACTTAATAAATTGACTTATGATAAATTATTACATGTTAATATGATATTCTAAAAATTTGGTCGAAATCCTTCTTTTTTTGTAAACGCATTGTTAAAGTTAACATATAATACAAAATAAAAAAAGACCCATAGAAATCTACGGCGCCTTCTTAATTTAAAACAATATAATTTAAAATTTAAATGAAAAATAGTCTTTACTCTTCGTCAGCCGGAGGTGTAAATACTCTTTGCCCTAATTCGTTATCAAGCATATATAAACCATGCGAGTTATCTCCAATTCTCTTAATCCTAATAATAATATCATCCATACTATTTTCTTCTTCTACTTGTTCATCTATGAACCAATTTAGTATAGTCATAGCTGGATATGCTTTTTCTTCTTGTGCAACGTCCATAAGGTCATATATTCTCTTTGTAACTTTCTTCTCATGCTGCAGAGCTGTTTCAAATACTTCTAATAATGATTCATAATCGTTCTTAGGCTCATTTAATTTTCCCATTACCACTCTTCCATCTACATCGTTAACAAAATCATAGAACTTCTTAGCATGGAAGTTTTCTTCTTGTGCCTGAACTTTTAGAAAATGAGCAAAACCAGTTAAATTTTCAGAATCACAGTATGCAGCCATTGCCATATAATAATGTGCAGACTCCATTTCAAATCTTATTTGTTCATTTAACATTCCTATAAACTTTTCTGATAACATAATAATCTCCTCCTTAAAATATATTCATACTTTATATTAAAATATTTGAGTCTTGTTATATGTTTACCCATAACATTACTTGTTAAACCATAATATAATACATCAAATAATATAAAAGAATATTGATTATTAAGTTATATTTCCTTTACTATGCATCCTTTTGTTTTCATTACCATTCTCCAGTATAATTCATGGAAAATATTTTTAAACTCTAACTCACATCTATAGAAAACATTACCATTCTTAACCTCAAATCTCTTACTTTTTTTCATTAAAAACACCTCTTTCTAATCTGCTGCTAAAAATATAGATAACTTCCATATAGTATAATATTTAAACTTTAAGTTGTAAAGGGTTGTTATGTAAAAATTTTCACCTTCTTATTCATGTGTATTAAACTTAATAAAATATTTTGATAATCAGCTTTTTTAATTGCAAAGTCAAGAGAAATTAATCAAATAACAAAAAACATCTGACGACTTTACTTTCGATCTACTAGATGAAGAAATGAAATTATTTTAAGAAAACATTTGGATGTTTAGTATTTATTTAACAATACAACTAAAAATCCATTAAGACATTCTAAAGTGTCCTTTTTTGTTTGTATATATATTATTTTTTTATATTGCTGTTTTTTTCTACATAAATCTCTTAATTTCCTGGGAAATTGTCATATAATTATTAATCAATTATTTTCACATAATATATTCATTATCTGAAAATTATTCAATCTAATTAATTCCAAGAACATAATACACTGGAAATACAGCTATTAATTTCTGGGGATAAAAAAATTTTAACTATAGATACTAAAATTATGAAAAAACGTATAAGTAAAAATCAAACAATAATGATAAATTAGATAGGTATGATAATAAATGAAACAAACGCTTTCTTGTGATGATACTATTAAATCTTTTGATTCTACTAACATATATTATGTTAAAGATATACCACAAAACAGTAAGGCAGTAGTTGTTATAATTCACGGATTTAGTGAACACCTTGGTAGATATGAAAGTGTTAAGGATAAATTCAATGAGTACGGTTATGCTGTTTATAGATATGATGTTCGAGGTCATGGAATGTCTGGTGGTAAGAAAGGATATATACAAGACTTTAATCATTTCATTATTGACAATGACATAATAATTGACTTAATTAATAAAGAAAATTCCAGCTTACCGATTTTTATAATGGGATATAGTATGGGAGGATTTATTGCTGCTTGCTATGGAGTTAAATATGGAAAAAAGATTAATGGTCAGATTTTATCTAGTGCTGCAACTATGCAGCCTTCATTTACTAAAGGTGTAAAAGGCATGCTTATAAGAACTCTTAATCACTTCTACTCAGATTTTAAAATCACTACAAATTTCTTAAACTTTTTTTTAAGTAAAAAAGATAAAATCAAAGTTTTAGATATGGATGATCTTACTTTAAAAGAATCAAGATTAAATCTTCATGTAGAATTTTTGATAAAAGGAACTAACTGGTTAAATAATAATTTACACAATTATAATCTACCTTGCCTTTTAATCCACGGAGAAAAAGATAGACTCATTAGAAAAGAAACCGCAGAAAAATTTCATGATAGAATATCTTCAAGCGATAGACAATTAAAAATATACAACGATTTATCACATGAGATATTTAATAATAATTACCAAAATATAATTTTAGACGATATGAATATGTGGATTAGTGATAGGCTGCATTAATTACACGCAAAAAACTTTCTAGTTTAGTAATTTCCCCTATATAAAGACTTTCCTTTCAAATATTGTACTAGCTTTAAATTAACATATCAAATTTTTTACTACAGATTAACTTTATTTTATTATACAATTAAATCCTATTCTGTAATATGATAAAAGAAAACTAAATAATAATTATTAATGAAATGAGGTGTATTTGTGGATAAATACATTGAAGCTCAATTAAAAAAAGGAACTTTCTTTAATACTTCAAGAAAACAAATGACTTTTGAAGATGTTGTAAACTATATTATAGCTTTTGTTAAAAAAAATCCTACAGGTATTTTTACTCTCGCTATAGGAACTGATTCACAGGTGAAAAGTGATTGTACTTTATTTATTTCAGCTATAATGATCTATAGATATGGTAAAGGAGCTTGGGGATGTATGCGTAAATTTAGAACTCCCAGAAGAATCACAAATTTAAGAGAAAAAATTTCTATTGAAACTCTTTTAACTCAACAAATAGCATACATGTTTAAACCTGATATTCTAGATAGAATAATTGAAATTATTCTACCTTATTTAGACAAAGGTGCAGAATTTCATCATGAAGTTCACATAGACATAGGAAAAGTAGGAGCATCAAGGAAGCTAATAAATGAAATGACCAGTTATTTTGCCGGTATGGAATTTGAAACTAAAATCAAACCCTATTCATATGTAGCTTCCTCATATGCCAATAAATACACAAAATGAATATTAAGCTTAATATATTAATATTGAAAATTATAAACGAAAATGAGGTAAGTATTTACACACATATAGTATTATTTTTAATTCTATCAATTAGATCTAAAACTTTTTTTTCTATAATATTTCTAGTATCTCTAAAATGTTCTATAGATTTACCAGAAGGGTCTTCTAACCCCCAGTCTTCCTGATGATTGCAAGGAACATATGGGCATACTACCCCGCATCCCATAGTTATTAATATATCTATATCTTTTGGTATATCAGTCAATAGCTTTGGATAATGTTCATCCATATCAATTCCAATCTCATTCATAACCTGAATTGCTCCAGGCTTTACTTCTGGATATTCTTCTGTTCCTGCTGAATAAACTTCTATTATACCCTTTCCGAGTTTTTTTGCCCAAGCCTCTGCCATTTGAGATCGACAAGAGTTATGAATACATACAAAAGCAACTTTTTTCATCATTAATCCTCCCTTTAATTTAATAATTAGTTAACTACTAAATTCAATATTATTACAAATACAATTTTCTTTATGTGTAGTTAAATATTTAATATAAGAAATTACTTCATTAATTTTGTCACTTGAAATTGAATATATCATCCATTTTCCGTTTTTTCTTCCTTTTACTAATTTCATCTGCTGCAATATTTTCATATGATGAGATACAGTAGGTTGACTCAAATTTAACCCTTTTATGATTTCACATGCACATAACTCTCCACAGGAAAGCATCTCTAAGATTAACAACCTGTTCTTATCTGATAATGCTTTAAAGATTTCTACCATAATATCCTTATCCATAAAAAACGACTCCTTTCTTAAATAAAAGCAGCTATAATAAATCCTCCTCCAATTCCTCCAATTATAGATGAGAGTATTGTAGGTATTGCTTTTTTAAAACTATGTCCTTTATAAATGGAACTTGCTAAAAGACCTACTCCTGCAGCTAAAGCCATGTCTACCCATGCTCCTCCACTTTGATAAATCATTCCGACACCATGATTTAGTGTCCAAGTAGTCCCAACTATAAGACCTGCTGCCATCCATCCACCCACTGCACCAAAAGCCTTAACCATCTCGTCCCAACATATAATTATTAAAAAAGGAAATATAAAAGCACCAAAAAACGTTGAAACAGCTAATTGTATAGTCATATAAAAACACCTTTCTTTAGATTATTTCAGCCCTTGTGTAGCGTTTTTACTTTTATTATGTAAAGTTTTCTGAACAGCTGTAGCTGCTATTCCACCTGCAATTCCACCTAAGACTACCACTATAATAGTAGGAGATGACTGCAATAAGGGATAAAAAGATTTTGATAAGAATAAATCTCTAGATATTCCACATACTCCAATTGCTAAACCCATATCAACCCAAGCTTCATAATCTGAATTATGAATAATACCAACATAGTGATTTAAAAACCACATTGTTCCAATAATTATCATAGCAGCAAACCATCCTCCAGCAATTCCATAACTATCTGCAAACTCTCCCCAAACACTCATAACAAAAATTCCTGCTATACCTCCGCCAATCATAGTACTAAAATTTTTAATAATATCACCTCTTAATCTTATATATTTATACATTTAAATATATCTATATATAGAGTAAATAATATGTCTTATCTTGTCAAGAATTTTTATGTTAAATATATAAGAAGGAGAAAAAACTCTCCTTCTTATATATTTTTTATTTCTTTGAATATAATCTTTCTTTACCAATCCATTTCCTTAAGACTTGCGGTACTGTAATACTACCATCAGCATGCTGAAACTGCTCCACTATTGCTGGCATTACTCGACTGGTTGCTAATCCTGAAGCATTTAAGGTATGAACAAATTCCTTTTTCTTATTTTCAGTTCTTCTTAGTCTAATCTTTCCTCGTCTAGCCTGATAATCATTAGAGTTTGAAGCTGAACTAATTTCTTTATATTCCTCCATGCTAGGTATCCAAACTTCTATATCATATGTCTTTGCCATAGATGCACTACAGTCCTTTGCAGCAAGCTTACTTACACGATAATGAAGTCCTAACTGCTTTACAAGACTCTCACTCTTAGCTACTAACTCCTCTAATGCTTTTTGAGAGTCTTCTGGAGCTGTTAATTGGAACATTTCAACCTTATTAAATTGATGTCCTCTAATCATCCCTCGTTCATTAGCCCTATGACTTCCTGCTTCTTTTCTAAAACATGGAGTATATGCAAAGTATTTCTTAGGCAGCTCATCTTCGTTTAAAATCTCATCCATATGCAGATTTACTATAGCAGTTTCAGAGGTAGGTAATAAAAACTGCTTATAGTTCTTACTTTCTCTTTCTTCTAGATAGAAAACATCTTCTCCAAACTTTGGAAACTGTCCTGCCGTATAACCACACTTATGCGTTAATATATGAGGCGGAAGAACAAATTCATATCCATCTTTAAGATGCTCTTCAATAAAAAAGTTTAATAAACCCCATTCTAATAATGCACCATCACCTTTATAAAGCCAAAAACCATTTCCACCAAGCTTTACTCCTCTTTCATAATCAACTAATCCTAAATCTGTTACTAAGTCAAAATGATTCTTAATTTTAAACTCAAACTCGGGCTTATCTCCCCAAATTTTTATAATTTCGTTGTTTTCTTTACCACCTGCTGCTACATCTTCATCTGGGATATTAGGAAGTCTATCCAAGCAGTCTTGAATTTTGACTTCTATACTCTCTAACTTTTGTTCATATTCTTTGATAGTATTTGATACATCCTTCATTTGACTGATTTTCTCAGACGCGTCCTTACCTTCTTTTTTTAGCCTTGCAATTTCTTGAGAAACAGTATTTCGCTTTGCTTTTAACTGCTCAGATTCAACTATTATGTCTCTTCTTTTCTCATCCCACTGTAAAAGCTCAGTAAAGTCAACATCATCCATTCTCTTTAATAATGCATTTTTAACTTTTTCTGGGTCTTTTCTAATTAAATTAATATCTAACATTTATTTAGCCTCCTATTATTAATTTTAATAAACAAAAAACCTCTCATCTCTACAATAAATAGAGACGAGAAGTTATATCCCGCGTTGCCACTCTAATTGCCATAAAACACATGACCAGCTCTTAGTGATATATAGGTCACCAGCCTTCTAGTTTATCACTAGAAACTCCGAAAGTGGAATGATTATTAGATATATCAGTTCTCACCAACCACTGACTCTCTTTAGTATCAAAATAACCTTATCTTTCATCAACATTTTTATTATATATTAGAATTGAATTTAACATATTATAACATACACAAAAATTATGCTCAAGGGTTTAAAGTAAATTATTTTTGTTATTCTAATACTACTCCCAATCCATCTGCAATCCTATTAACATAGTAAAAGTAGAATAATTAACTTTAGTTTAGAGTCATACTCTTTATTGATATTAAACTTATGTAATATAATAAAAATTATATTGTAATAATATGCCATCTGTTCTTTAAGTATTCGGTTAATGGCTCACCCATATATTTAACCTCAATTCCTAACTTTTCTAAATCATTTGATACATTATAACTCTCTGCACAAGCTTTACATGCTTCTACTTTTACACCGACTTCTATTATCTTCTTGATATAATCCTGTAGTTCAATATCTACACTTAAAAGCTTAGATGAAGGACCCCATATTATTAAAGATACCTCATCCCACCAATTTCTCATTTTTCCATTTAACGTGTACATGAAAATCATATTTAGAGCAACCTCTCTATCTCTACTGGTCCAAAGGACTGCTAATTTATTATTTTCAACTTTTAACATATAAATCCTCCTACGCTCTATTTTTACTTGATTGTAACAAATGTATAAAGATATTAATTTGTATATTTAAAACATTCTAATTTGTTATAATTATAATGTTTTAATTTTAATTTATCAAGCATCTAATTTTTAATGTCAATAAATAAACATAGATAAGGGGCTATTTAATAAACAGCCCCCTGAACTAAGAATTCTCTGTTAAGTATTTTATTAGTATCTATAGAATCCGCCAAATAGAACTACTAAAAGTAAGAAGAAAAATAATAAGCTAGAATCTTCACCAAACAATTTTCCCAAAATACCATCTTTTTTTTCAGTCATTATTATGTCCTCCTTTAAAATTTATTACCCATTTTATATGGTAATATCATTATATGGAACTCTTCTTTTTTCGTTACTACAGTTTTAATTTTTGTATATCGTGGTTAATTTATCATTGATTTAAAGTTCTTAAATTGATATTCTATTTGTATAATTGATACTAAATTTCCTAACAATAAAAAGAGGTGATAATATTGAAAGAAATTGTTTTAGCCGGAGGCTGTTTTTGGGGCGTTGAAGCATACATTTCTAAAATCAACGGAGTACTTGAAACTACGGTTGGATATGCAAACGGTATTGTTGACCATCCTACCTATGAACAAGTAAAAACTTCTACTACAGGGCATGCAGAAGCTTGTTATGTTAAGTTTGATGAAAAAACTCTTGACTTAGAAAAGTTACTAAATAAGTTTTGGGGTATTATTGACCCTACCTTATCTAATCAGCAGGGACCTGATATTGGATCTCAATATAGAACAGGTATATATTATATGGATGAAAGTGATCTTGAAATTATAGTGAAAACTAAAAGAGAGCAGGAAGTAAAATATAATAAACCTATAGTGACAGAAATAGAACCTTTAGAGTGCTTTTATTATGCAGAAGAATATCACCAAAAATATCTAGAAAAAAACCCAAATGGATATTGTCATATAGACTTAAGTGGAGCTATTGACTAAATAAGGTCAATAGCTTTAATTTTTCAATTAAATCTTTTTTAAAATTTTAACTATAGTTTTCTAAATGAAGAAAAAAGGAAAAACGTTAAACCGGCAATTATTATTATTGTTGCACCTGATGGTATATTGAATTGATACGATACATATAATCCTAAAATACAAAACAACATACCAAAAGCTATAGATATAATCATAATTGTTTTTAAATTATATGTAAGAAATTTTGCTATTGCTGGAGGAATTGTAAGTAAAGCTATAACTAAAATTATACCTACAACCTTAATCAGCATTACAATGGCTAAAGCTATTAATATAAATATAAGGTTTTCTAAAAATAATGTACGAATACCTAAAGTTTTTGAGAATTCATCATCAAATAAATAAGCTTTCCAATAGTTAAAAAATACAACTACAACCGAAGTAATTATTATTGTTACTAATATCATTATTCTAATAGATAGTTTAGAAACCGTTAAAATATCTCCAAAAAGATAGGAAGTCATATCAGGAGGATAACCGGGAGTTAAACCTATAAACAAAATTCCCATAGCCATACCTATTGCCCAAAACATTCCAACCAAAGCATCCGAATTAGTTTTAGTACTCCTATTTATATGAGCTATACCTAATGAAGCACCAATAGAAAATATCAACGCACCTATTATAGGCTCTATACCTAAAAAATATCCTAATCCAATTCCTCCAAATGATGTATGTGCTATACCACCACTCATCATAACCAGCTTTTTTTCTACAATAATTGTACCAATTATACCACAAATAATACTTACTAATACTGAGGCTATAAAAGCATTTTGTATAAAAGTATATTTAAATAATCCATCTATCACGTCCTATTCCTCCTCATTTTTACTTACAAATGTACGGGGAGTTTCTGTATGAACAATCAACTCAACAGGGCATCCATAAGCTGTTTTAAGCTTATCTTTATTTAACTTAGTATGTGACCCATGATAATGAAGTTTTTTGTTTAAACATGCCACAGTATTAATATAAGATGATATTACTCCTATGTCATGGCTTACCATTATAATAGTTTTATTCTTATTTATATCTTTTAGCAGATTATAAATTTCATCTTTAGCACTTGAATCTAAACTAGAAGTAGGTTCATCTAATAATAAAATCTTAGGGTCTGTTAGTAATGCTCTTGCTATTAAAACCTTCTGCTTCTGTCCCCCTGACAGCCTGCCAATCTGTCTATGGCGAAACTTTAATACATCTACTCTTTCCATAATATCAAGTGCAAGACTTAAATCTTCTTTAGAATACCTATGAAAAATTTTAAATTTAGAAGGCAGTCTTCCTGTTAATATTACATCTTCAACAGTAATAGGAAAATCTGTATCGAATCTAGTAAATTGAGGTGCATAACCAAGTGTAATATCATCATTAATCTTAACTGTCCCTTCACAGGGAGTTATTAGACCTAATAAAACCTTTAATAATGTGGTTTTACCTCCTCCATTTGGTCCAATTATTCCAAGAAATTCATTTTCTTTTACACTAAGGTTTATACTCTCTAAAGCAACAACTGAATTGTACCTCACGCTAACATCCTTTAGCTCTACTAAACTCATTTAATTTCCTCCTAAATTTATGTTTACAGCGTATTTGCAAATTATTTGCAATAAGACTTACAAACATTTTATCAATTTTAATACATTTAAGCAATATCTACATATTACTTATATTTTAACTATTGACACATGTCATAGTTTTTAATCTTTAAAAGTGAACTCCTTTATATAGACATGTAAATTCTAAGCTTATTTTATACATGAAAAAATATATACAAAAAAGTGAATTGTATATATTTTTCTTGTATATTTTTTATTTTGACATTAGATGTTTATACTTTAGTATTTTTTATCTCTCTATACCTTCTCTTGCCTCAACGCCGTCTTTATAATAGTGTTTTATCTCTTTCATTTCAGTGACTAAATCCGCTATATCAATTATCTCTTCAGGTGCATATCTACCTGTTATAACAACTTCTACACTTGGCTTTCTTTTTGAAAGCATATCCAGCACTTCTTGTAGAGTAACAAGCTTAAAATATAAAGCAATATTAAGTTCATCTAAGATTACTACGTCATTTTTTCCATTACTAAGTGCTTTTGTGCAGAGTTCCAGTCCTTCTTTAGCTAATCTTATATCCTCGTCAGTAGGATCTCTTCTAATGAAACAGCTTCTGCCTAATTGATGAATCTCGATATTTGGAATATATTTTTCTACCTCTACTTCGCTATACTTCATACCTTTAACAAATTGACCTATGTAAACCTTCTTCCCGGCACAAGCTGCTCTTAATGCCAATCCAAACGCAGCAGTGGTTTTTCCTTTTCCATTACCTGTATATACATGAATATATCCCTTTTCCATACTACCCTTCTCCTTCATAATTATTTATAACTTATCAAATAATCTAAAAAATAAATGTTTTTTTAGATTTTACATTATTCATATCTAAATTTTAGCATATTATTAGCAAAGCCTAAAGGGTGAAATTAATATTATTTTTTAAGGTAAAATCAAAGGAGTTTTTCTTTTTATTTAGAATATTGAAATAAAAAGGAGGGATGAATTATGAACTTACAATCAACAAATATTAATGTCAATATAACACAAGAAAAAGCAGATTCTTATTTCGACGGAAGATTATTACAGTTGGTAGGCTGGCAATTATTAGGTTTTTTTATTACAATATTAACCTTAGGTATTTGCTATCCATGGGCGTTGTGTAAAGTTTATGGATGGAAAATCAATCATACTGTTATAGAAGGTAGAAGATTAACTTTTAACGGAACAGCAATAGGATTATTTGGATTATGGATTAAATGGTTTTTGTTATCTCTAATAACATTAGGAATTTATTCTTTCTGGGTAAGAATATCTTTAGAAAAATGGAGAGTAAAACATACTAAATTTGCATAAGAGCCAATAAGACTCTTTTTTAACAGTAAAGAGCGTAATTTTTCCAGCACTAGAATTGCCAGTAATGGGGTCACTCCAAACCGTCCCCTTTTATCTATAAACAAAAAAATTCATGGAGGAAATATATGGAGATTTTAAAGGGTATCCAAAAGGAAATATACAATAACAAAGTTAATAAAGGGTTTAATACTAACAACATTGAGTTTGAATTTTGTCGTGCTTATGGTGAACTTTCTGAAGCATTTGAAGCATACAAAAATAAAATTCCCACTGTTGGTGAGGAGTTAGCAGATGTTGCTATTTTTTTATATGGAATTGCTGAAATATTAGATTACGATTTAAATGAGGAAATTATTAAAAAGGTAGAAAGAAATAGAGTTAGAAACTATGGTAAAATAGAAGCTGATAAAATTCATGAAAATGAAGAATAATTATATCGCACTGTTCTTAAATGATTATATTAAGTAAGGAGTTCAAATATGTTAAGGAATATGACATCAATTTATATTGTATTCAAAAATAAAATGCTACTGCTTTATAGACTTGGTTCAAGGGTAGTTCAACCTTCATGGTGCGGTATAGGCGGTCATTTTGAAAATGATGAACTAAATAATCCAAAAGCTTGTGTTTTAAGGGAACTTTTTGAGGAAACAGGTATTACAGAAAGTGATATTGAAAATATGAAATTAAGGTATATTACACTCCGCATGAAGAATAATGAAATTAGACAAAACTACTACTATTTTGCTGACTTACATAATGTCGAAATAAATCTTGAGAAGTGTACTGAAGGTATGTTGGAATGGGTTGATATTGATGAAATTTTAACCAAAGAAATGCCCTTCACTGCTACAGAATGTTTGAAGCATTACTTGGCTATAGGTAAAAATGACGATAAATTATATGCAGGTGTGTCAACTGTTAGTGGTGTTAATTTTATTGAATTAAAGGAGTTTTAAAATAAAAAATTTAGTGTAATATGTTTATGAAATCTAGGAACCTAAAAATAGGTTCCTTTCAAATTTACTTGATTATCATAGTAGCATAGGGTTAGCTAAAACATTTACAATCACATTTTATAAACTTAATCTAATCTTTCTTTTTTGAATCCGAGAATATGTATCCAATTAACGAAATTATACCTACATATATACTTATATTAAAGTGTATATTTAACTCCTCTTGGAGAAATATTAGAGCAGCGAAAATTGATAGTATAATTAGTGAAAAAAAAGTTTGTTTTAAATATCGCTTTTCTTTATTTTTAGATATTCCAATAATAATAAATAATAAAATAATCCATCCAAAGTAAACAAGGGGTATTAACATAATTGTTATTTCACCTCTTAATAAATCTTTTTATAATCAATAATTATTATAACAAAGTGATAGAGAGCAGGGTCAGGCTTTAAAGATTTATTATATCAAGATTCATATCAAGATTAAATCTTTAAAGCCTGACCCTTCTAACTTTAAAATAAAGAAAACAGGTTGTTTAAATTCTAATTTTTTCATATTATTAAAATCCAATCTTTTGGAGCATTCTTAGGAATTGATGTATTATCATAGTTTTTAATTCTTCCTATCTTTACTTAGCTACTATTTTTTCAATAACAGAATTGGACGAAAAACTACCACCACTTCCATCACCATCTGTAGCTGATACTATACTTAGTGATAATATAAATATTAATAATATACAAGCTAAACTTTTAAATAATTTTTTCATCTTTTAATTCCTCCTTTTAGATTTTGGATAAAACAAATACTTTAACTTGCCCAGATACTCATATAATTTGTCTGTATAATAGTCATTTTCCATACTATCTTCTTCTCTTTGTCTTATTAAGTTAAGAAGTATATTTTTTAACTTAATACCGTATTCTTCATTTTTAAACTTACTTACTCTATCTACAACAAGATCAATTGCTTCTAAAATATATCTTTTGTTAAATGAGTAATTATCTGATGCTTTAATAAACTCTAAAAGCTTGTCCACTGCTCCCCCAAAGTCATGCTTTCTTAATATAATGCGTATATACGTATCGAAATACATAATACAATATTTAGGATTACTTTTATCAAATATTTCAAAGCACTTCTCTATCCACTCAGCAGCTTGTTCAACCTTTTTAGTAGTATAGTATAACATGGCTAAATTATTATAGATAAGTGCCAGCCAATTGTTGTCGTTTTCAGATTTAAATAAATCTATTGCCTTGTCATAAGTACGTCTGCTGTCAAGAGGTCTTTTTATCTTCCAGTAATATCGTCCTATATCATTATATATACGTCCTCTTTTTATATTGTCATCTGCATATTCCAAAGCTTTATCCAATAGTTTTTTTGCTTTATCGTAAGCCCTGAAATAGATACACACAATACCGTATTCATGATAATATCTAGATAAAACATCATTAGATACATTATCATTAATAATTTCTTTACACTTTTTAAAGTTATGTAGAGAAGACTGATAGCTGAAAATTTCGGAATAACATACTGCTATACTTGTTAGATAGCTTACTAAAGCTTCACTTATATCACACTCATGGGTATTATTTTGTAAAATATCCACTGACTCTTCTGCATATTTAATAGCTTTACCAATTCTACCCTCTTTATAGTACGATGCAGCAATCTCTCTAGTCATGCGGGCAGTTTCAAACATCATCTTATTTTCTTTAAAAATATCTTTTACTTTAAAAAGCAGTTCTCTGTCCTTATAGTAATCAAGCTTGTCCAACCCTTCTACAACATTTTCATATAAACTTTTAAGTTCATCATGATTAAAATTATCCCCCCTTTCTAAATCTTCCATAAAAATTCTTTTAGACTCACCCATTTTATTCCCCCCACCATTTAGTTCTACTTTTAATGTTTTTGTTATAGAAGTTCATAGATGTTAAGTATTTTTTATAAACATTAATTTATTTCTAAAAGATATATTAACTAATTGTAACATGATATAATTATACTATAATTAACTAATTAAATCAATATTTATCACAAGAAATATTATAAGGAAAATTTAGAATGTATTGCTATATTTTTTTGTCGAATTTGTTATATTTTTTAGGAGTCAAGGTAAAAGGGCAGTTGTACTGAGACCTTGTAATATTGTTTTTGGTATCAGACAAACCGCCCTTTATATTAAAAATGAGATTAGGAACTTAAAAACCTTTCAAACCAGTTTTTAGTATTTTTTTGTTCTATTTTATGAACTTCATCTACTTCTATATTTTCTTCATTACATATACTTATAATATCATCTCTCAAATTACAGGGAATTTTAGCTGCTGTTCCACAACTTGAACTAACTTGTCTGGGAACTGGCATCAACTTAATTTTAAATCCTCTTTTTTTTAATTCTTTTTCAAAGATTAGTGAATGATGAGTACTATGAAAAGTCATAACACAATAATATTCTGTCAAATTTATCACCTTATTTACTAATAATTAATAAAAAATCATCATAATTATCTCTTTTTTCTACATTAAATCCTTTATTTTGTGCATATCTTTTAACATTTTCTACTGCTACAACAGCATCTAAAAGAACATGTATTTCTTTTCCATCAAAAGTTTCTACAGCCTGCTTCGTCATAATAACTGGTTCGGGGCAAGATCTACCTCTTGCATCAACTATTTTAGACACTTACTTTACCCCCTTTAGCTTCTTTTGATAATTTTCTTTTTCTTTGATTTTCTTTTGCAACCATAAAGGCAATACCTAGTACCACTATTATTCCTATAACTACAGCAATTTTACCATTTTGAGGTACTCCTTTAGGACTTGCTGCTAAACCAAAATTATGAACAAAAGCTGAACCAGCAATAAATCCAAATATCGTTATAACTGCATCCGTATCACCCTCAGCAGCTAGTATCGTTTGTCTTAGAGGACAACCTCCTAATAGTACTGCAGTTAGTCCAACTAAAACCATACCAAGGAAGTTCCAGATATGTTCACTGTGAGCTATAGGCTGCCCAGAAAAACCTATCATAAAGTTATCAGGATTTAAAATTAAATTCCCAATTAAAGAAAAGATAAATATACCTATAAGCCCCCACATTAAATGAAAATCTTTGATTAAAATGATATCTCTAAAACCACCTGCTGTACAAAGCCTGGTTCTTTGTAATGTACCTCCAATCAATAGTCCGGCTGCTAATGACCAAATTATTGGAGCTGTATAAGAACCAGGACCACTTTCGCTAAAAAAGATAAAACTCGGAGCTATGAACAAAAAGATTAATAATACTATTGAAATTATAGGCATACTGTAGCCAGCTATTTTAGGTTGATTAACACTCCTGCCAATGGTAAATCCTATTTTTAAAAATCTAATTCCAATTATGATACCTGTAATATAACCTGCTAAACCTACTACAGCATTTAAATCTCCATTTGCAAGTCTAAGAATCATCCTTAATGGACATCCTAAAAATACTAATGCTCCAACAATTAAGAAAAATCCAAAGAAAAACCTTATTAAAGGAGATGAACCTCCTCTAGGTTTAAATTCTTTTTTAAGTTTAGCAATTATAAATGCTCCTAGTACAAAACCCATAATTTCAGGTCTTAAATACTGTACTACACTTGCTCTATGTAGCCCCAACGCACCTGTTATGTCTCTATAAAAACATGCTACACATATTCCCATATTTACAGGATTGCCTACAAAAACCAATACAGCACCAAAGATACCTATAAGCCCTCCTGCAAAAATGATTTTAAATTTGTTTTTCATTCTTAAACCTCCATTTTTAATTAATTGTCCAGTTTAATTATATTAGAAATGTTCCAATAATTATAATAGAACTTTTTTATCAAATAACTGTATAGTATTGAAACTTTAAATAATATTATAGAAACTTTAATAATGACAATCATAAAAATAAGGTTTTTAAAATATATCATATAGAGTGGTCTAGATTGTATATATCAGAGAATTCAATGTTTATTCTCTCTATTTTTTCCTCACTGTTAAATTCATTTTCTAATTTAGAAACACCTTCTCCTTCTATAACTATTACTGGAAGCTCAATTATAAATTCACTACCTCTACCATATATACTTTTAGTAAATATTCTTCCATTGTGAGCTTCAACTAACAATTTTACCAAAGATAATCCTATTCCACTACCTTCGTGAGTTCTAGTAAATAATGGACTTACCTGCTTAAATCTATCAAAAATTTTATCTAACATATGAGGCTGTATCCCTATTCCTGTATCTTTAACTGAAATAACTATTTTGTCACCTTTATCAAATATACTAACTTTTATATGTCCATCTTTATCTGTAAATTTGACCGCATTTGATAATAAATTAAGAATAATTCTTTCCATCTTTTCTATGTCACACGCAATTATTTTTTCTTCAATTTCTGTATCAAACACTAAGCTTATTCCTTTATTTTCAACATATTGTGCTACTGATAAAGTAATATCTTCTACTATCTGTACTATGTTGTGGTTTCTAAAATTCAACTCTAAAAATCCTACATCTAATCGTGTTAAATCAATAATATTGTTTATAATTCTTAATAACCTATTACAATTTTGATACATTGTATCTAAATATCTGTTACGCACCTGTTTCTTTTGGCTGCCTTTATTACTATAAGACTTATCTCTTAATAATTGTATGGTTGCTAATAAAATGTTTAAAGGAGTTTTTAGCTCATGAGAAATATTTGAAAAAAATTCTGTCTTTAGTTTGTCATGTTCAATTGCCTCCTCTAGTTTTTTTACATTCTCCTCTGCTTTTTTACGTTCAGTAATATCTCTAATTACGTGTAACAATGCTTTTTGATTATTATAGTTTATAAGAGTACTTGCTATCTCTAAATCTAATATTCGATTATTTCTTGATGTAATCTTCTGTTCTATTACAGAATAATTGATTTTATTACTGAACAGTTTATTTATAAGATCTTTTATATATATTTGATCTTCCTGTAACTTTATGAAATCTAAAATATTTTTACCAATTATAGTTCCTTTGTTTGATTCTTCAAGTAACTTAACTCCAGCATTGTTTACAAACAAAACTCTTTTGTCATCAGTAATAAGAATTGTATCAGGTAAAAGTTCTACAAGAGTAGAATATCTTTCTTCACTTTCTTTTAGAAAATTAGCTATCATTTTCCTTAAGGTGACATCTCTGGCAACAATTATTATTGATATTCCGTCAGGTGTATCAAAAGATGACGCAGTTACTTCAATATGCTGTGTTGCACCATCTTTCTTTTTTAGTCTGCATTCTAATGGTATAGGAATTCTTTTATTGTTATATAGAACTTTTCGTTTCTTCATTACAAGCTTTATATCATCTGGATGTATAAAATCTTTAATATCAAATTGATTAAGTTCTTCTAATTCATTAATATCCAGCAACTTTAAACCAGCATCATTAATGTCTACAAACTTGCCGTTGCATGTCATAAAAAAAGGCTCAGGCAATAATTTTACTATATCTCTGTATTTATCTTCTGTTACTAATTTTGTTGCTTCATCATGATACGAGTTTTTGGTGATTACTACCATGATAGCTGTTTTTTCTTTAAAAATATGATTTGAACCTACCATTTTGATGTTTTTTCTCTCTTGAAATAAGTTGTATACTTCTAATTTAACAGATGAAAATCTGCATCCATTTTGTATCTTGTTTGATACGTCCTCAAATATTTTTTTACTGGTACTATAAACTTTTATTACTTTATCAATTGTTTTTCCAAGTATTGATTTTATATCAGTATAACCAGTAAATTTTACTGCATAGCTATTTGCCACAACAATTTGACCTTTATATATTATAAACGCCGCACTTCCCAGACATTCTAGAAATTCTATCTCTTTTTTAATATTCTTAATGTCTGATTTTGAAGTGTTAATATTGTTGTGGTGTTTATGGCCGTTTTTTTCTTTTTCTTCCATTATGTAAAAGACCCCTTCCTTGTTAAATGGTACTTAATTTTGATAAAATTATATTAGCCAAAATTTCGATACCATAAATACTTTTTTTTTAGTACATTATATCATGACGAATAGCTTTTTTATTAATAGTTAATTAGTGAATTTTTTATTTTTGTAAACATAATTGTTTGTTAACATTTAATTTCATAAAAATGATATAATTAGTTTATATGCTATGGATGAGGAGGTAATTATTATAAAAAAACCTAAGTATCTTAATCTAATACCAATATTATTAATTGCATTTGTATTATTTAAAACTGTTTATACAACAAATTTTTTAGATATATTTTTAAAACTAATTAGTCCGTTTATTTGGGCGTTAGCTATAGCATATCTTCTAAATCCTTTGATGATGGTTATGGAAAAGAAACTCAAACTTCGCAGATTAATCTGTCTTATAATAATCTATATATTTCTTATAGGTTTAATAATTTTGTTTATAACTATCATAACTCCAAGGATAGTAGAAAATATTAAGCATATAAATAATAGTTTTCCTGAATATTTAGAAACTGCTGAAGAGTGGCTGATTTTACAATCTTCTAATCTGGAATTTTTACAGAAATATGGTGTTTATGATTATTTTGAAGAAAATTTAAATAGCATAATAGATACTTTTGGTGGGAATATAAGTGTTACTCTCAGTAGAACTATTAGTAGGTTAATTAATATAACATCAGCTTTACTAAATTTTGTTTTAGGTGTTGTAATCTCAATTTATATGCTAAAAGATAAAGAAATTTTTATCAAACAGATCAAAAAACTTCTTTATGCAATATTTTCAGTTAATAAAGTAGACTATATGGTAAGTGTTTTAAAGGAATTGAATACGGTTTTTTCTAAATATTTGATTGGTAAGATAATTGATTCGATTATCATCGGTATCTTGTGCTTCTTTGGATTATTGATTATAGGAGTACGATATCCATTAGTTTTAAGCTCTATAGTAGGTATTACAAACATGATTCCATACTTTGGTCCATTTATAGGTATGATACCAGCTATAATAGTAACTCTATTTTACAGTCCTATTAAAGCTCTATGGGTTGGATTGTTTATCCTAGCACTACAGCAGTTTGACGGCTTATATCTAGGACCCAAAATTCTTGGAACTCAAGTAGGTCTAAAACCTCTATGGGTTATCTCTGCAATAATAATTGGTGGAGGTCTATTTGGAGTAGTAGGTATGCTTTTAGCAATACCAGTTACAGGTATGATAAAAACTTTACTAAGTAAATATATTAATTCTAAACTTAGTAATAAAAATGTTAATTTATAAAGTTAAGAGTCTTGACAAATGTCAAGACTCTTAGCAAAATAATATTTATTACAGATTACAGACTATTCCATCACAATAACAGCTATTCCACACTTCTTTACACTTCTTCTTCATTATAGCTGCTGATTCTGATATTTCTTCAATTGAGTTATACTTGTATTCTCTGTTAGTAACTACTGCAATAGATATTGTCATGATAGGAAACTTTTCTTTAACTCCATGTCTATTATCAGTAATTATATATCCTCTAGCTCTATCCATTTGATTATAGAACTCTTTAATCCTTATGTTAAATTCTTTACATATTGATTTACATACGTCTTCGTAGTTATAATGCAGGAAAAGAGCAATAAAATCATCTCCGCCTATATGACCGACAAAACTATTACTTCCTGCATGAATAAATACATTTTCTTTTATAATTTTCCCTGTTGCTTGGAGTATACCATCTCCATTTTTAAATCCGTATAAATCATTATAAGCTTTAAAGTTATCTAAATCAAAATATAGTATACTGTATTTTTCCTTTGACAATAATTCTTTTAGTTTTTCTTCTATTTTTTGATTTCCGGGTAATCCGGTTAAGGGGTTAGAATATTTAGCATCAATAACTCTAATTTCAGAAATTTTTAATAGTAATACCCTAATACTTACAACTCCATAGTATTTATCATTTTGAGATATTATTATGTAGTCGTATAGGTTTTCCTGCTTTCTTTTCATAGAAAGTTTACTTGCTTCTAAAATAGGAGTACCGTAATCAACAATAAGCGGCATATCTTCTATAAGGATTTTTATTGGACGTCGCATATAAAGAGCGTAGCCATATCGTTTGCCTAACGCCTGATAAAATTGTATTTTAGTTATGAGACCTACAGGCTTTTGATCTGAAGATAATACAACGACACCTTCAATATATTTATTTTTTTCAAATATATCATTGACATCTTCTCCTAAAGTATCTGGTGAAATAGTAGGAACTTGTTTTGCTATTTCGCCAATATATTTCTCCATAAAAATCCTCCTTAGCTAAGCTGAGCTATGCTAAACCTATATTAATCCAAAGTATATTACTATTATACTTTATCTTTATATTTCTTTTGTGAAATTTGTGTAAATGTTTGTAATTATCTATTTTTTGTTATAGTACATTACAATTGCTGAGTTAAAAACTATTCAAATAAGTGTTAATTTACACGTCAAGTAAGTTAAATACTATATTATGTATTATATCATAACACTAAACATTAATAAATTTAAATATCTTAAAAAATACAATAACAGCAGTCATATGAACTGCATCTTACGTTTAAAAAACTTGTTTTGCTATTTTAACTGCATCTTTAGCATTGGAAGCAAAAAAATCTGCCCTAATAGTTTTTGCATATTCTTCATTTAAAACTGCTCCCCCAACCATAACTTTACAATCTGAACATTCTTTCTTTATTTTCTTTATAGTTGCTTTCATTGATTTTACAGTAGTTGTGGTCAGAGCACTTAAACCAACAAGCTTTATATCATGATAATTAATCTTATCTATTATGTCTTGTATCGGTACATCAACTCCCATATCGATAACATTGTAACCATGATTTTCTAAAATCATTTTTACAATATTTTTACCAATGTCATGTATATCTCCTTCTACAGTTGCAAGTAATATCTGTCCTTTGTAAATATCTCTTTGATTTGTGATTTTCGTGTTTTTCTTAACAATTTCAAGAACTCTTTGTACTGTTTTTGCTGATTGAATCAATTGAGGAAGAAATAAATTTCCCGCTTCATACTCTTCTCCTATAATATCTAATGCTGGTACAATATATTTGTCTACTAACTCTAAACCTTTATATTGTTTAATTAACATTTGAGCTTGCATATAAGCATCTTCTTCTAAACCCATTACAATCATATCTTTTAAATCTCTGTTAGTATTAACTGTTTTTTTATTGTCTTTACATCCTATTGACATAGATTTCAAGTAATCTATTGCATTCTTATCTTTATCAGTAAGCACCCTAAATGCAGAAATTGTATTTAATATATCTTTATCTGTAGGATCTATAATAGGTATATCTAAACCATATGTTAATGCCATGGATAAAAATTCTCTATTCATTATTTGTCTATGGGGAAATCCATAGGATATATTACTAATACCAAGAATTGTCTTAACTCCATACTCTTCCTTAACAATTTTAATTGCTTTAAGAGTTTGAATTACCTCACTCTGATTTGTTGCAGCACTTAATGCTAAACAGTCGATAATTATATCTTTTTTTGAAATACCATATTCCTCTGCTGTTTTTATTATTTTCTCAGCTATCTTAGCCCTATCCTCTCCAGTAGATGGAATTCCATTTTCGTCTAATGTCAAACCTATTACACTTGCTCCGTATTTTTTTACTATGGGGAATATATTTTTCATAACTTCTTTTTTTCCATTAACAGAGTTTATTATTGGTTTACCATTATATATTCTTGCAGCTTTTTCTAAAGTTCTTGGATTTGTACTATCTATCTGTAAAGGTATATCAACTACTTTCTGAATTTCCTTTATAGCTTTTATCATTGTATCAACTTCATCTATAGATGGAAGTCCTACATTGACATCTAAAATGTCAGCTCCTGATTCTTTTTGTATAACAGCTTCTTGTATTACAACACTAAAATCATTTAAAGGCAAAGAATTTTCTAATTTTTCTTTACCAGTTGGATTTATTCTTTCCCCAACAATTTTTATATCATCATCAAATACGATAGTGTGAGTAGATGAAGCTGCAGATGTAAGATTAGTATTTTTTATTTTAATTGGAATATTTCCATCAAGCTCATTTCTTATTTGATTTATATATTGAGGATTTGTACCACAACAACCACCAAATATTGAAGCTCCTTTTTGTGCCATTATCTTTATATAGTGAGCAAATTCTTCATGGTTAATGTCATAATTAACTTCTCCGTTATTAATAGTAGGTAATCCAGCATTTGGCTGTACGATTACTGGAACTGTAGAGTATTTTAATATTTCCTCTACTATAGGAAGAATTTCTTTTGAACCAAAAGAGCAATTTACTCCTAAAACATCCACTCCTAAACTTTGTAAAATAGTTGCCATAGTTAAAGGGTCTGTTCCCGTTAAAGTCCTGCCATTTTTATCAAAGGTCATAGTACAAATTACTGGAAGGTCACAATTTTCTTTTGCAGCAAGAACGGCTGCCTTAGCCTCATATATATCACAAATAGTTTCTATAATTATAAGATCAGCTCCTGCTTTAAAACCACATATGACCTGTTGTTTAAATATTTCATATGCTTTATTAAAATTCATATTTCCTAGAGGTTCAAGTAAACTGCCGATTGGTCCAATATCTAATGCTACCAATTTATTTTTGGCAGATTTTTTTGCTATTTTAACTCCGTTTGTAATTATATCCTCTACAAAATAAGAAGCATGTTTTAACTTAAAGAGATTTGCCCCAAAGGTATTTGTAGTTATAATGTCCGCTCCTGCCTCTATATACTCTTTATGAATATTTTGTATTAATTGAGGATTTGTAAGGTTTAGCTCTTCCGGAATATCTCCGGACCGAAATCCATTTTTCTGTAACATAGTACCCATAGCTCCATCAAATATAATAAATCTTTTACCTAAACAATTTTTAAAATCCACAATAATAATCTCCTCTCTTAGATAATCTATTTTAAGTTATTAATTTAAATGTATATATAATCTAAATATTCTATATCTCTAATTTCAAAGAAAAAAAGATGATACTTATATATTAAGATACCACCTTTAACATTTATTAACAAGATTATTCTAACAATCTAAATCCTATTTTTTTTATGTTTTTAAAAACTCATACTTTACCTTTTTGCCAGCATATTCAATAGATTTAGCTGCGATTACTTCTAAAGGGTCTACACAAGAGACTTTAATGTTAAACATCTCATAGGCTATAGATAACTCTGTACAACCTAGTATAAATAACATCACTCCTTGATCCTTCATTTTCTTTATAATTTCAATAAACTTCTTAATATTTAAATCTCCATGTCCTTTTTTTATATCATAAATCAATTTTGAAACTACTGTCTGGTCTTCATATGAAGGTTTTATCAATCTAATATTACTATTTTCAAAGGCTTTATCATATATTTTTGTTATTATTGTGCCTTCAGTAGTTAATATACCTATCTGATTTTCCTTCGGATATTCCTTTGTAATATAGTTCACTGTCTCTTCAATCATACTAATAAATGGAATGTTAATATGCTTTATAATTTCATTGTAAAAAAAGTGAGCTGTATTGCACGGCATAACAAGATAATCAGCACCAGCTAACTCTAATTGCTTTGATGCATAAATTAACTGATGCGTGGGATTTTCACCAATACCTTTAATAAATTTCGTTCTATCTGGAATTGTAGATTTATTGTAAATGATAATATCAAGATGCTCCTGATCAGAACTCGCATCTGTTAATAAAAGTATCTTATCAAAAAGTTTAGAAGTAGCTAAAGGTCCCATCCCCCCTAATATTCCTAGAGTTTTTTTCAATGTTATACCCCCTAAATATTTATATCATATATTTTCTAGTTAATTATTTTGTTTTCCTGCTTATCTTATATATTATATATAAATACTAAAAAGATTAGTTCAAATTTTAGCTGATAAAACTATATGTTTAGTTTATATAACCTGCTCTTTTAATAATTGGTATTATTTTTAAGGCTGTAAATGATACAATTATACATTTTACAATATCCTGTATTATAAAAGGATATAAGCCCCACATTAAAGCTGTGTTTATTGTAATAGGAGTTTTTATTACAACATTAAATATCATGTATAAATACGGAACTCCAACTAAATAAACAACAGCCAGTCCAATAAGAGTAGCTGCAAAAACTTTCAAAAAACCCATAATACCACTTTTTTCTTTGATTCTTTCTGTTATTAAACCTACTATGAATGAACATAAAATAAATCCTATTATGTATCCAAAGCTGTTACTAAATATGCTGTTAAAACCTCCTGTTCCTTTAGCAAAAACAGGTAGCCCTGCTAGTCCCATAAATAAATAAACTAATTGAGACATTGCTCCTAATTTTGATCCTAAAAACACACCTGAATACATGCAAAAAAATATCTGCATAGTAATAGATACTGGTTGAGTAGGTATTTCTAAATAAGCTCCTACTCCAGTTAATGCTGAAAATAATGCTATAAGTATCATGTTTCTAGTTCTTTTATTCATATTGTTCCTCCTAAGTTTGTTTACTATATACATGATACATATTATGATGATCATTGTCAACATTCACATTTGTTTTAGTTTACATTTTCTTGTAAGCAACTAACCTATTAATTTTTTCACATTATCCACAATTAAAAGTGGATAACTTATGTGAACTTAAATCTTAAGTATTTTAAATATTTTATGGCTTTATTACTTAACATAATAGTATTTTTTCCACATATTAATTATTATCCACATAGTTTTATTAAAATGTTATTAACATTTTTTCCACATACTTAGCATCTAATTATTAATATGCTTCTTATGTTAAATTAAGTTTCATTCTTGTCTATCACTATCTTTCTCAATCTGATTGTAATAACGAATAATACCTGTATATATAGCCCAAGCAATTTTTTCTTGATACTGTGGCTGATTTAATAATTCAGCTTCTCTTGCATTTGAAAGAAATCCACATTCTATTAAGATAGCTGTAGAATCTATTTCTCTTAACAAATATACTGAGTCTCTTGCTAGTGCAACCCTATTATTGTTATTGTCTAATACCCTTCTTAACTCTTCTTGAATAAATTTTGAAAGTTTTTTCCCTTCATCACTATTCTTCTGATAAAAAGTTTGAGCACCATAATATCTACTCTGTGAAAAACTATTTAAATGAATAGTTAGAAACAAATCCGGCTTTATTTTATTAACCATAATTCTTCTGTTTCTTAAATCTTCATTCTTTTTCTCATTATATGTTTTAGATTTTTCTGTATATAAACCTACATCTTCTTCTCTGGTTAATATAACTATACTTCCAGTCTGCTCTAATAATCTTCTTAGCTTTTTTGAAATATTTAGACTAATATCTTTTTCCAAAATACCTGTATTGCTTAAAGCCCCCGGGTCTACGCCTCCATGACCGGGGTCAATTACTATTACTTTATTGTTAATGGGCACAGTAGTTCCCACTACATCATTTACTCTATTAATAAATATTAATGAAAATATCACAGATAAAATAACACCTAATACAATATATATTATTCTTTTATTAATAACAATTAATTGCATAATTTTCCTCCTATTTTACTTCTCATATATAATGATATTAGTTGTTTTATTGTCCTATTACTTATTTAACTACTCTAGATAAAATAGGCTTTCTATAAAATTTAAAAATTAGTTATACTATCTGTAGTTTTTTGCAGAATACTATATGAAAAACCTCAAACTATGATAGTTTGAGGTTTTTTGATCTTTAATAATATTATCTTTTTGAGAATTGTGGAGCACGTCTTGCTTTCTTTAATCCGTACTTCTTTCTCTCTTTCATTCTTGAATCTCTAGTTAAGAATCCAGTCTTTTTCAATACTGCTCTTAATTCCCCGTCAGCCTTAATTAATGCTCTAGATATACCATGTCTAACTGCACCGGCTTGACCTGTAAATCCTCCACCGTTTACAGTTACAAGTACATCATATTTGCCTAAAGTTTCAGTAATCTTCATAGGTTCTTTAACTATTTCTTTAAGAGTATCAAAGTTAAAGTATTCATCTATGCTTCTATTATTTATAATAATGTTACCTTCACCAGGAACTAATCTTACTCTAGCTATTGACTTCTTCCTTCTGCCTGTTCCGTAATATTGAATCTTCGCCACTTATAGTCCTCCCTTCACAAAACTATATTTCTAACATTTCTGGGCTTTGAGCCTGATGTCTATGTTCTGTTCCTCTATATACTTTCATTTTCTTAATCATTTTTCTTCCTAAACTGTTCTTTGGAAGCATACCTTTAACTGCCAAGAAAAATACTTTCTCTGGATTATCAGCCATCATCGTTTTGTATGAAATTTCTCTAAGTCCACCCGGATGTCCAGTATGGTATTTATAAGTCTTTTGCTCAAGCTTCTTTCCAGTTAATTCAACTTTATCGGCATTAATGATTATTACATGATCTCCAGTATCAACATGTGGTGTATAAGTTGGTTTGTTCTTACCTCTTAGTATCTTTGCAACTTCAGTGGCAAGACGACCAAGCTTCTTTCCTTCAGCGTCTATAATGTACCATTTTCTTACAACTTCATTTGGTTTAGCTATAAAACTTTTCAATCCATTTCCCTCCTTATTCCTATGCCAGTTATATATAAAAATCCGGGGCTAGTGGATTTTTAGTATTCTAACATACATTCCTATTTTAATACAATGTGCCTAGTGTGTCAAGACACAATGTTTTTTTAGTAAAAAACTTGTTGAAGATATAATCCTTGTGCAGGAGCAGTATGTCCAGCAGTTTCTCTATTTTTTGAATACAAAATATTTTTGATTGCTTTTTCTTGTATTTTTCCTCTTGCTATGTCGATTAGAGTGCCCACTATTATTCTTACCATATTATATAAGAAACCATTCCCTTTAATGGTGATTTCTATTATGTTTTTTTCCGATTCTATGTTTAATGAGTAGATAGTTCTTACTGTATCCCCTATAGAGCTGCCAGATGACATAAAAGTCTTAAAATCATAAGTTCCTATCAATGTTTTAGATGCTCTTTGCATTTTTTGTATGTCTAAATTATAGTTAACGTAGTATGAATAATTCCTAAGTATTGAACTTCTTGTTGTATCGTTATATATAATGTACTTATACTCTTTTGCAACAGCACTATATCTTGAATGAAATCCTTTATCAACTTCTATTGACTTTTTTATAACAATATCTTTAGGTAAAATACTGTTTAAAGCTGGGGCAAAGCGATTACAAGATATATGAGAGCTAATATGAAAATTAGCAACTTGTCCTTTAGCATGAACTCCAGCATCTGTTCTTCCTGCTCCATAGATTTTAATGTCTTGTCTACACATGATTTTAACAGCTTTTTGAATTTCATCTTGAATTGTTCTCTGGTTAGGTTGTATCTGCCATCCATTAAAATCAGTACCGTCATATTCAATAGTAAGCTTAATATTCTTCATTTCAAATCACCTAAATTTTAAAACTTTACATAATAAAAATTCTTCTAATATTAATGTTCACTAATCCTAAAATATATTATAATTCCTAATAAAAGACCAGTAATGACCATTACAATAAAATCTCTGGTTTGCAGCTTCAACTGCTTCATTCTGGTTCTATTTTCTCCACCTCTATAGCATCTAGCCTCCATAGCCATAGCTAATTCGTCAGCTCTGCGAAATGCACTAACAAATAAGGGTACTAATAAAGGTACTAAACTTTTTGCTCTATTAATTATATTGCCGCTTTCAAAATCTGCCCCTCTCGCCATTTGAGCTTTCATAATCTTATCAGTTTCTTCTAATAGTGTTGGTATAAACCTTAATGCTATAGTCATCATCATAGCCAGTTCGTGAGCAGGAATACCTATTTTTTTAAAAGGGTTTAACAATTTCTCAATACCATCAGTTAATGATATAGGAGAAGTAGTTAATGTAAGTAAAGATGTACCTATTATTAAAAATACAAGTCTAACAGCCATAAATCCTGCATGAATTAATCCCTCTTTTGTAATATCTAATGGACCTAATGAATAAACTACCTCACCTTTAGTCATAAATAAATTTATTAAAAAAGTAATAATTATGATAATCATTATAGGCTTAAGTCCTCTTAAAATATAACTAATAGGAACGGTAGACAGCTTAATAGCTGTTAAAAGGAAAGCTAGAACAAAGATATAAGGATAAAAACTATTAATAAAGAATAAAGAAATAATAAAGGTAAAGGTAATTATAATTTTAATCCGCGGGTCTAACTTATGTATAACAGTTTCCGCCGGATAATATTGTCCAATGGTTATATTCCTAAACATATTAATTTCTCCTTAAATATTCTAATATTTCTTTCTTTGCTTCATGAACTGTTATTACATCTTCTCTTATATCCTTTACCTTTTCTTTAAATGCTCTCATAAAATAAGTAATTTGAGGAAGGGCAAGTCCCATGTTTTCAAGCTCATCTACTCTTTTAAATACTTCTCTCGGTGTATCATCCATAGCCACTTTACCTCTATACATAACTATAAGACGATTAACTAATTTTGCTATATCCTCCATACTATGTGATACTAATATAATAGTCATATTATACCTTTTATACAGCTGCTCTATTTGTCCTAAAATTTCATCTCTACCCTTTGGATCAAGGCCTGCGGTAGGCTCATCTAAAATAAGTACTTTTGGTTTCATTGCAAGAACTCCTGCTATTGCAACTCTTCTTCTTTGACCTCCACTAAGGTCAAATGGTGACCTGTCTTTTATAATATCATATTCTAAACCTACTACTTCCATAGCTTCCTTTATTCTTAAGTCTACTTCATCTTCTGCTAAACCTAGATTTCTCGGACCAAAAGATATATCCTTATATACAGTTTCTTCAAATAATTGATGTTCTGGATATTGAAATACTAATCCTATCTTTTGTCTAATTTTTTTTAAGCTTACACTCTTACTAAGTATATCATCATCATCAATTTCAATTTTTCCGTTGGTAGGTTTTAGTAACCCATTTAAATGCTGAATTAAAGTTGATTTTCCAGAGCCGGTATGACCTATTAATCCAATAAATTCTCCATTGTCAATAGAAATATTTATATTATCTAAAGCTTTAATTTCAAACGGCGTATTAGGGCTATAAACATGTGTTAAATTTTTTATTTTAATTGTCATAAGGACATCACCAGTTCCTCTATAGTTAATATATCTGAGGGTACATCTACACCCTCTTTCTTTAATGTGAATGCAAGTTCTGTTACCTGAGGTACATCTAAACCTAGACTTAAAACCTTATCCACTTGACTAAAAACCTCTCTTGGAGTACCTTCTAAAGAGATTTTTCCGTCAGACATAACTATTATTCTATCTGCCTCAGTAGCTTCATTCATATAGTGGGTAATATGAATAATTGTCTTATTCTCATGTTTATTAAGCTTCTTAATTGTTGACATTACTTCTTTTCTCCCTAAAGGATCAAGCATTGCCGTAGGCTCATCCAAAATTATACAATCTGGTTTCATGGCTAAAACTCCAGCAATAGCAATTCTTTGTTTTTGACCTCCGGATAATAAGTGAGGAGCGTGTTTTCTATACTCAGACATCCCTACTATTTTTAAAGCTTCGTCCACTCTATTCCTTATTTCTAAGGGATTTATACCTTGATTCTCAGGTCCAAATGCTACATCCTCTTCTACAATTGTTGCAACAATCTGATTATCAGGATTTTGAAAAACCATCCCGGCTCTTTGCCTAATATTCCAGATTTTATCCTCATCTAATGTACTGAGTCCATTTACAAATACTTCACCCTTGGTAGGTAAAAGCAGTGCATTGATTAATTTAGCCAAGGTTGATTTCCCAGAGCCGTTATGACCTAATATAACAACAAATTCTCCTTTTTGTATTGTTAGATTAATATCCCTTAAGGCTGCAATTTTATCATCTTCAGCACTTGTATATTCAAATGTAACATTTTTGATAGTTACCATTTCATTACTCATATTATCCCTCTTTATTATAATCATCATATTATTTCTGCTTTATTGTAGCATATGTATACTAATTAATCAAATATATAAAACAGGGACTAAGCTAAGCTGCAACTTAATCCCTTTAAAAGTCTATATTAACTCTAATATCGCCATCTCTGACCCGTCGCCTCTACGAGGTCCTAATTTTAGAATTCTCGTATAGCCTCCGTTTCTATCTTCATATTTTGGTGCTATATCATCAAAAAGGTTTTTAACTACTGTTTCATCATAAATATAAGCTAAAGCCTGACGTCTTGCATGTAAATCGCCTTTTTTTCCAAGAGTTATCATTTTTTCAGCCATTCTCTTGGTCTCTTTAGCTCTGGTAACAGTTGTTTCAATCTTACCATTTTTCAATAAGCTTGTAACTAAGTTACGTAACATAGCTTGCCTATGGTCAGTAGGGCGTCCCAGCTTTCTTAATTTAGCCATTCTTATCCCTCCTTTTTATTAGGTCTAAAACAATATTTATTCTTCGGCTTTCCTGAGCCCTAATCCTAATTCAGCCAGTTTATGCTCAACTTCTTCAAGGGATTTCTTTCCAAGGTTTCTTACTTTCATCATATCATCTTCAGATTTCTGAGTAAGCTCATCAACTGAGTTTATACCTGCTCGCTTTAAACAGTTATACGACCTTACAGATAAATCTAACTCTTCTATTGTCATCTCTAAGACTTTTTCCTTCTTATCTTCTTCTTTTTCAATCATTATTTCAACATCACTTACGTGGTTAGTTAAATCAATAAATAGCTGTAAATGCTCATTGAGAATTTTTGCAGCTAAAGACATTGTTTCTTGAGGTTTGATTGTACCGTCAGTCCAAACCTCTATCGTCAACTTATCAAAATCACTTCTCTGCTCTACCCTCGTATTCTCTACATGGAAATTTGCTTTTCTTACTGGCGTAAATATTGAATCAATAGGTATTGTACCAATAGCTTGAGATTCGCCTTTATTATTCTCAGCACTTACATAACCCCTACCCTTTACCATTTCCATTTCCATGAAAAGCTTTCCATCATCCTCTAAAGTAGCAATATGCAAGTCTTTATTCAATATTTCTACATAATTGCTGCTTGTAATATCAGCAGCTGTAACTACTCCCTTGCCTTCAACTTCTATCTTAAGGGTGATAGGCTCTTCTGAATCCATAATTGCAGATAATTTCTTAATGTTTAAAATAATTTCTGAAACATCCTCTAAGACCCCTGGTATAGTAGAAAACTCATGAAGTACTCCCTGTATTTTTATAGAGCGTACCGCTACACCAGGTAATGAAGAAAGTAGTATTCTTCTTAAAGAATTTCCTAAAGTAGTTGCATATCCTCTTTCTAAAGGTTCAACTATAAACTTTCCATATGTTCCATCATCACTAATTTGTTCTACCTCTATTTTGGGTTTTTCAAATTCAATCATTTTCAATTAACCCTCCTTATAATCTTTGTTATTTCTATTTCTGAGGGTACCAATTCTAATTTATCTATTATTTAGAGTATAGCTCAACTATTAGATGTTCTTCAAGTGCTAAGTCAATATCTTCCCTAGTTGGCTCTGAAACAATACTTCCCTGCATCTTTTCAACATTAACCTGTAACCATTGCTTAACGTTACCTTGATGTCTTTCAGCAAGCTGTTTAAATTTTGGTGAATTTTTACTCTTTTCCTTAATTTCAATTGTATCTCCTGCTGAAGTTAAATAAGATGCAATATCTACTTTATTGCCATTCACCTTAATGTGACCATGTGTAACTAATTGTCTTGCTTCTGCTCTTGATTCAGCAAGACCTAATCTATATACAACATTGTCTAATCTCAATTCTAGTATCTTAAGAAGGTTCTCACCAGTAATGCCTTGCATTCTATCAGCCATTGCAAAATACTTTCTCATTTTACTTTCAGATACTCCATAATGTCTACGTGCCTTCTGCTTTTCTCTTAACTGCATACCGTAGCTAGACAGTTTTATTCTTCTACCTTGACCATGCTGTCCAGGTGGATAGTTTCTCCTTGAAACTGGACATTTATCTAAAAAACATTTATCTCCTTTTAAATACAGCTTTTGTCCTTCTCTACGACAAAGCCTACAAACTGGTCCTGTATATCTCGCCATTTCCTACACCTCCTGTATCTGTATTTACTATACTCTTCTACGCTTTGGTGGTCTGCAACCATTGTGCGGAATCGGAGTAGTATCTTTTATTAAACTAACTTCTAATCCAGCTGCCTGTAGGGATCTTATTGCAGCTTCTCTACCTGAACCAGGACCCTTTACATAGACTTCTACAGTTTTAAGACCATGTTCCATTGCTTTTTTAGCAGCTTCTTCAGCAGCATTCTGAGCTGCATAAGGAGTAGCTTTTCTTGATCCTTTAAACCCTAATTGACCTGCACTTGCCCAAGATATTACATTTCCCTGCATATCAGATAAGGTTATTATAGTATTATTAAAAGTAGACTGTATATGAGCTTGACCTCTTTCAATATTTTTACGCTCTTTTCTTCTTACACGAGTATTGCTAGTTTTCTTCTTAGCTACCAATTAATCTCCCTCCTTTACTTTTTCCTCTTCTTACTAGCTAGTTTTTTTGGACCTTTTCTAGTCCTTGCATTATTTTTTGTTCCCTGACCTCTTACAGGAAGTCCTCTTCTATGCCTTAATCCTCTATAGCTTCCTATTTCTTTAAGACGCTTAATATTTAAAGCAATTTCTCTTCTTAAATCTCCTTCAACGATGAATTTATCAATGATACTTCTTAAGCTGCTTAGTTCTGCCTCTGTAAGATCTTTAACCCTAGTATCTGGGTTGACATTTGCTTCTTCTAGTATTTTATTTGATCTTGGTCTACCTATACCATAAATATAAGTTAAACCTATCTCAACTCTTTTGTCTCTAGGTAAGTCAATACCTGCTAATCTGGCCATTGTCTTTTACACCTCCTATAACTGTACAACACTATTTATTGCTATTAAATAAATAAAACTAAAATATTTATATAAAGCAGCCGCGTATTAAACATACTAACAAATTATAATTATACTAAAAAACATGGGAAAAAACTAGAGAATTATTAAACTCTAGCTAACCTTGCTTTTGTTTGTGCTTAGGGTTTTCACAAATAACCATTATTCTACCTTTTCTTTTAATTACTTTACATTTTTCACATATCTGTTTAACTGACGACCTTACCTTCATTGTAATCCCTCCTTGCTACTTATTACGCCATGTTATTCTTCCTCTGGTTAGATCATAAGGCGATAATTCCAAAGTAACCGTATCACCCGGTAATATCCTAATAAAATTCATTCTTAATTTTCCAGATACATGTGCTAATACTTCATGCTCATTTTCAAGCTTTACCCTAAACATAGCATTTGGCAAAGCCTCTACAACTGTCCCCTGAACCTCAATTACATCTTTTTTTGACATTAGGTAATCAAACCTCCCTAACAATGCAAATTATATCTCTTTGTTATAAACACCTAAAATTTTTCTTATATAGGCGTTATTAATCTTATCGCCATTTTCTATTTTTGCTTTATAATCTTTAACAATCGAATTATAAACAATTAGATGTCTTATTTTCTTTTTCTTTGGAGAATCTATTTTTCTTAAATCACCATCAACTATCTCTACAAACTTATCGTCTAAAACATTAGTAACTAAAAATATTCTACCTTTATCTCTTCCAGCCTTTGATTTTACAATCTGACCTATAACTATATCACTAGTAGTTTCCACAAACTTCACCTCTTTGTAGGTTATACAACAGTTAGAAGCTCCGGTTCTCCATCCGTAATCAATACTGTATGTTCATAATGAGCAGATAACTTATTGTCTACAGTAACTGTGGTCCAATTATCCTCTAGAATTTTCACATGATAAGAACCTTGATTTACCATAGGCTCTATAGCAAGTATCATTCCGGGTGTAAGTCTTGGTCCTAAGCCAGGTGGTCCGAAATTAGGTATTTCTGGTGCTTCATGCATTTTCTGTCCAATACCATGACCTACAAAGTCCCTAACTACTGAAAAACCATTCTTTTCAACATAGTTTTGAATAGCATTAGATATATCAGAAAGTCTATTGCCCTTTTTTGCAAATTTTATTCCTTCAAAAAAGGACTTCTCTGTGACTTTAATAAGTCTTTTAGCTTCACTTGATATATCTCCAACGGCATAGGTTACAGCTCCATCACCACAATATCCTTCTACTATAGTTCCTATATCTATACTAATAATATCGCCATTTTTTAACTTTTTTAATCCCGGAATTCCATGAACCACCTCTTCATTCACTGAAGTACAAATGCTTGACGGAAAATCATGATACCCTTTAAAAGCTGGAATGCCGTTGTGACTTATTATATACTCTTCAGCCGCTTTATCTAATTCCTTAGTTGTTATACCCGGGACAATAAGCTTTTTAAGAAAGTCATGTGTTTTACCTACTAACCTTCCAGCATTCCTCATTTTGTCAATTTCCCGTTTGGTTTTAATTATTATCATTAGATTTTACTCCCCAGAGCATTAACAATATCAGAGAATACTTTATCAATATCCTGCTCTCCGTTTACTTTAATTAAAATTTTCTGCTTTTCATAGTAATTAATTAATGGTTTAGTTTCCTGCAAATAGATCTCTATTCTCTTACTAACCGTTTCTTTAATATCATCTTTTCTTTGGTAGAGTTCTTCTCCACACTTACCGCATACTCCTTCTTTAGCTGGAGGATTAAATTTAATATGATATGTTTTTCCACATTCTTTACATATTCTCCTCCCAACTGCTCTTTCAATAAGTTCTTCTTTCGGGACTTCAATGTTGACTACTTTATCTAGATTAATACTAAGATTTTGAAGTTTTTCATCAAGTGCCTGTGCTTGAGCTACAGTCCTTGGAAATCCATCAAGCATGAATCCATGTTTACAATCTTCTTTAGTAAGCCTATCTTCAACAATAGCCACAACAATATCGTCCGGAACTAAGGCTCCCTTATCAATATATTCTTTTGCTTTATTACCTAATGCAGTTTTTTCTTTTATATTCTTTCTAAAAATATCACCAGTTGAAATATGAGGTATTTTGTATTTTTTTACAATACTTGCTGCTTGAGTTCCCTTACCAGCCCCTGGAGGACCTAATAATACTATTCTCAAAATATCATCTCCTTAAGGAGTTCTATTTCATATCATTAATATGAGCTTACTTTAAAAAGCCTTTATAATGTCTCATTAACATTTGTGATTCTATTTGTTTAACTGTATCTAAGGCAACACCAACAACGATAAGCAGTGCTGTACCTCCAAACCCTATTTCTAAGGCTGAAAAAGTGTTAACTAATACAGGCAGCGTTGCAATAAAAGCTAAAGTTAAAGCTCCTACTATTGTTATTCTTGATACTACCTTATTTAAATATTCAGAAGTTGGTCTGCCCGGTCTAATACCCGGTATAAAACCCCCATGCTGCTTTAAATTGTTAGCGTATTCTATAGGATTAAATTGAACTGCTGTATAGAAATACGTGAAGAATATTATTAAAATAATGTTTAATATTGAGTAAACATATCTTCCAACGCCTCCAGCAAGAGTTAAATACTCTTGTACCCAGTCTCCAAAACCTCCACCTATGAACATTGTCATTGTTTGAGGAAATGCTAATAGTGAACTGGCAAATATTACTGGAATTACACCAGCCATTAATACCTTGATAGGAATATGGGTACTTTGACCACCATACATCTTTCTACCTACTACCCTTTTTGCATACTGCACAGGTATTTTTCGCTGACCCTGCTGTATAGCTATTACAGCTGCTATAATAATTAGTGCTATTACTGCAAATATAATAATCTCTAAGATATTAACGGAACCAATAGCTACGCTATTTATAATTCGATAAAGTGAAGTAGGTAATCTGGAAACTATACCTATAAATATTATTAAAGATATTCCATTACCTATTCCCTTTTCTGTAATCTGCTCTCCCAACCACATTAAGAATGCAGTTCCTGCGGTTAGAGTTACAACTACAACAATTACTGAAAGTGCATCTTTGTCAATCAAAGCTCCTCTAAAGAATCCTAATGCAAAAGCAATTGCTTGAATTAATGCTAAAACAACTGTAGCATATCTTGTGTATTGTGCCATTTTCTTTCTGCCTTCTTCGCCTTCCTTAGCTAATGCTTCAAGTTTTGGTATTGCCATTGTTAATAGGTTAATGATAATTGAAGCAGTAATGTAAGGATAAATGTTAAGAGCAAAGATGGTAAAATCTCCAAAAGCACCACCCGACATCAAGTTTAGAAAGTCTAATATTCCTCCAGGTTGACTTGCAAACATATCAGCAATATGCTGTCTGTCAATACCCGGAACTGGTATAGCTGCTCCTAATCTAAAAATTAACAACATCAATAGAGTAAATAAAATTTTCTTTCTTAAATCTGGAATTTTCCATGCGTTTCTCAGAGTTGATAACATGTTATATCACCTCTACCTTTCCCCCTGCAGCCTCAATCTTTTCAGCAGCTGTCTTGCTGAATTTATTGGCCTGAACGGTAAGTTTTTTATTTAATTGACCATCTCCCAAAATCTTTACACCGTCTCTGATGTTTTTAACTAATCCTGCTTCTTTTAATACTTCTATAGTTACATTAGTATCATCTTCAAATTTATTTAATGATTCTATATTTACGATTTCGTAAATAGTAGCAAATCTATTTGTAAATCCTCTTTTTGGAAGTCGTCTATATAAAGGTAAT
Organism: Tissierellales bacterium; assembly: GCA_028280805.1. GTDB lineage: Bacteria > Bacillota > Clostridia > Tissierellales > VENL01 > JANQLB01. The sequence continues at coordinate 9,544 of JANQLB010000035.1, read as the reverse complement.
TGACCACCTTCAAAACCAGGTCTAACTCCTCCACCAGAACGTGATCTCTGACCATCTTGACCTCTTCCACCAGTCTTGCCTTGCCCTGATGCAGTACCTCTACCACGTCTTTTACGATTCTGGCTTCTGCTTTTTCCACCTTCATTTGGTCTTATTTCATGAAGTTTCATATACACACCTCCTCTGTTTAATTAACTTTATTCAACTATTTCAATCATATGGCTTATTTTTTGTATCATACCTCTAATTTGAGGAGTATCTTCTTTTTCTATTATCTGACCGATTTTTCTTAAGCCTAAAGCTTCTACAGTCCTTTTTTGCTTTTCAGTCTTACCTATTTTACTTCTTGTTAATTTAATTTTAACCTTAGCCAAGGTAATAACCCCCTAACCTAATATTTCTTCTACAGATTTACCTCTAAGCTTAGCTACGTCTTCTACTGTCTTTAATTCTTCTAATGCTGTAATAGTTGCATTAACCATGTTTCTAGGATTATTAGAACCTAATGATTTTCCTCTTAAATCTCTAATCCCAGCTAACTCAATTACCGCACGTACAGGACCTCCGGCTATAACTCCAGTACCTTCTTCTGCCGGCTTAAGTAAAACCTTACCAGCTCCAAATTCTCCAATTGTTTCATGAGGAATAGTCGTTCCAATTATCGGCACTTTGATTAGATATTTCTTTGCATCTTCAATTGCCTTTCTTATAGCTTCAGGAACTTCTAATGCCTTAGCCATGCCTACACCTACATGACCATTTTCATCTCCTACTACAACTAAAGCACTAAATCTAAAATTTCTACCACCTTTAACAACCTTAGTTACACGGTTAATGGAAATAACTCTTTCCTTTATATCTAATTCACTTGCATCTATATGTCCACGTTGCATTAATTCCCCTCCTTCGCTAAAATTTAAGTCCGCCTTCTCTAGCACCTTCAGCCAACTCTTTAACTCTTCCATGATATATATATCCGCCTCTATCAAAAACTACTTCTTCAATACCTTTGTCTATTGCTCTCTTTGCTACAAGCTTACCTACTTCTTTTGCTGCTTCTTTATTCCCTGCTGATTCTAGATTGTTTAATTCACTATCAAGTGTTGAAGCAGCTGCTAAAGTAGATCCTGAAATATCGTCAATTACTTGAACGTAAATGTGCTTGGAGCTTCTAAAAACATTTAGTCTTGGTCTCTTAGGAGTTCCTTGTACTTTGCTTCTAAGTCTTAAATGTCTCTTTTTTCTTTTGGTGTTTTTAGCTATTTTTTTAAGCACCCTTTTTCACTCCTTTCCTACTTAGCAGTCTTACCTTCTTTACGTCTTACTCTTTCGCCTTCATATCTAATACCCTTGCCCTTATATGGCTCAGGTTTTCTCTTATCTCTAATAACAGCCGCATAATTTCCGACTTCTTGCTTATTAATACCCTTAACAATTATTTTAGTATTAGAAGGAACTTCTACTTCTATTCCTTCCGGGTCTTCCATCTCTACTGGATGTGAGTACCCTAAGTTAAGAACAAGCTTCTTACCTTGTTTTTGAGCACGATAACCTACACCAACTATTTCTAAGCTCTTTGAATAGCCATTTGTAACTCCTTCTATCATGTTAGCTATAAGAGTACGAGTTAATCCGTGTAATGATTTGTGCTTTTTATTATTTGTTGGACGTATAACAGTTATTTCACCATCATTCATCTCAATAGTCATATCTCTGTTAAGCTGGTCTTCTAAAGAACCTTTAGGTCCTTTAACTACCATATAGTTATTATTATCTAATTTTACATCTACCCCATTTGGTATAGATATTGGCATAACACCTATTCTTGACATGGTTGCACCTCCTGTTCCTTATTTGCTAAATAGAAATTACCATACATAGCAAAGAACTTCTCCGCCTACTCCTTCTTTTCTTGCTATTTTATCAGTAACTATACCCTTCGAGGTTGATATAACTGCTATTCCAAGTCCACCAAGAACTCTTGGGATCTCATCCTTTTTAGCATAAACTCTTAAACCTGGCTTAGAAATTCTCTTAAGTCCAGTAATTACCTTTTCGTTGTTGTTTGCATATTTGATTTGTACTCTGATTATACCTTGTTTTCCGTCATCTATAACATCATAACCTTTAATAAAACCTTCTTGTAATAAGATTTCAGTAATGGCTTTCTTAACATTTGAAGCTGGAATATCAACAGTGTCATGTTTAGCATTATTGCTATTTCTTATTCTTGTTAACATATCAGCAACTGGATCTGTCATAACCATAAGAGTTAGCCTCCTTTCAATTTCATAATACTCTTTACCAACTCGCTTTTTTTACTCCTGGAATCTCACCCTTATAAGCAAGTTCTCTAAAGCATATACGACAAACACCAAACTTTCTTAAATAAGCATGAGGTCTACCGCATATTTTGCATCTATTATACTCTCTTGTACTAAACTTCTGCTTTCTTGATTGTTTAATTTTTAGTGATTTTTTAGCCACTACAGTTTTCCCTCCTTCGATTACTTTTTAAACGGCATTCCCATTAACTGTAAAAATTCTTTTGCCTCTTCATCAGTTTGTGCTGTAGTTACTATTATAATGTCTAGTCCTCTTACTTTATCAACTTTATCATACTCTATCTCGGGGAAAATTAGCTGTTCTTTAACTCCGTACGCATAGTTGCCTCTACCATCAAAAGATTTATCTGAAACTCCTCTAAAGTCCCTCACCCTTGGTAAAGAAACACTTATAAACTTATCTAAGAAATGATACATCTGTTTTCCTCTTAGTGTAACCTTGCAGCCAACTGACATTCCTTCTCTTATTTTAAAGTTAGAAACTGATTTTTTTGCCTTAGTCACCACTGGCTTTTGCCCAGAAATTAATGCTAATTCCGAAACTGCAGACTCTAGAGTCTTAGGATTTTCCCTTGCTTCTCCAATGCCCATGTTTAATATGATTTTTTCAAGCTTAGGTACTTCCATAATATTGTCATATTTGAATTTTTCCATAAGAGCTGGAACAACTTCTTGTCTATATTTATCTTTTAATCGCGAAATCATAGCTGTACCTCCTTTCTATAGTAAGATTCTAGTCTAGAACCTCACCACATTTTTTGCATATTCTTACTTTATCTCCATCGTTTAATACTTTATATCCAACCTTAACACCAGCTTTATCCTTATTACAATATAACATTACATTTGATACATCAATAGGACCTTCTTGGTGTATTATTCCTCCGGGCTGCATTTGACCAGCAGGTTTTTTGTGTTTAGTTAACATATTTACACCTTCTACAATGACTCTATTTTGCTTAGGAATAGCTGTAAGGATTTTTCCTTTTTTTCCTTTGTCCTTACCAGTAACTACTACTACGGTATCACCTTTTTTTATTCTCATTTTTACACCTCCCTTTATAATACTTCAGGTGCTAGTGAAATTATTTTCATGAAGTTTCCATCTCTTAGCTCTCTAGTTACAGGACCAAATATACGAGTTCCTATAGGTTGCTTATCTTCTTTTATTACTACAGCAGCATTTTCATCAAATTTGATATAGCTGCCATCATTTCTTCTAATTTCTTTACTCGTTCTTACAACTACAGCCTTAACAACTTCACCTTTTTTCACAACACCCCCGGGCGTTGCATTTTTAACAGCACATACTACTATATCTCCAACACGTGCATATCTTCTTCTAGTTCCACCAAGAACTCTTATTACAAGCAATTCTTTAGCTCCTGAATTATCTGCTACTTTTAAACGTGATTCAACTTGAACCATTTTACACCCTCCCTTCGCAAACTTTATGGATTATTTAGCTTTTTCAACAGTTTCAACTAATCTCCATCTTTTATGCTTACTTAAAGGCCTAGTTTCCATGATTTTAACCTTATCACCTATATTGCTTTGGTTATTTTCATCATGGACCTTAAACTTTGTCGTTCTTTTTACTTGCTTTTTATATAAAGGATGTGAAACGAAAGTTTCAACAGCAACTACAATGGTCTTATCCATTTTGTTACTAACCACCCTGCCTATTCTTACTTTTCTGTTGCCTCTTTCCATATAGTCTAGTCCTCCTTTCTAGAACTATTAAGCTTGCATCTCTTTTAATTCTCTCTCTCTAGTTATAGTTTTAACTCTAGCTATGTCCTTTCGGACAGATTTTATTCTCATAGGATTATCAAGCTGACCAGTAGCCAACTGAAACCTTAAGTTAAATAGTTCTGACTTTAACTCAGCTAATTTATCATTTAATTCTTGTTTTGTCAAATCTCTTAATTCACTAGTTTTCATTAGCTTCACCACCCTCTTCTATTACGTTTTGGCGAGTGACAAATCTACATCTAATTGGCAGTTTATGTGCAGCTAATCTCATCGCTTCTTTAGCAATATCTTCTTGTACACCTGCCATTTCAAATAAAATTCTACCTGGTTTTACAACTGATACCCAGTATTCCGGAGAACCTTTACCTTTACCCATACGTGTTTCCGCTGGCTGTTTTGTAACTGGTTTATCGGGGAATACTTTTATCCAAATTTTACCGCCCCTTTTAACGTGTCTTGTCATAGCACGTCTTGCTGCTTCTATTTGATTGGATGTTATCCAAGCGGGTTCTAATGCTTGTAAAGCAAATTCACCGTATGCTATTTCATTTCCTCTACTTGCTTTCCCTTTCATTCTTCCTCTTTGAACCTTACGATGTTTTACTCTTTTAGGCATTAACATATTTATTTCCTCCTTCCTACACTACTTTATTTAGCTTGATCGTTTTCAGTTTGTTCTACCTTTTTAGTAGGAAGAACTTCTCCTTTATAAATCCAAACCTTTATTCCTAACTTACCATAAGTCGTGTTTGCTTCACTAAAACCATAATCTATATTAGCTCTTAATGTATGAAGAGGTATATTGCCTTCACTGTATCCTTCAGTTCTTGCCATATCCGCTCCACCAAGTCTTCCTGAAACAGCAGTTTTTATACCCTTTGCACCTGATCTCATAGTTCTTTGTATCGATTGCTTCATAGCTCTTCTAAAAGAAATTCTTCTCTCAAGCTGACCGGCAATATTCTCAGCTACCAATTGAGCACTAAGTTCAGGAATTTTAATTTCTTCAACGTTAACAATAATAGTTTTGCCTGTCATTTTTTCAAGCTTTATTCTTAATTCATCAACGCCTTGACCGCCTTTACCAATAACCATACCCGGTTTAGCAGTGTATACATTTAATTTTACCCTGTTTGCTGATCTTTCAATTTCTATTTTGTCTATTCCAGCAGTAAACATTTTTTTCTTTACATATTCTCTAATTTGATTATCTTCAATTAAATAATCTGCAAAATTTTTCTTGTCAGCATACCACTTAGAATCCCAGTCTTTTATTATTCCAACTCTTAGACCATGAGGATTAACCTTCTGACCCATTCATATACCTCCTTTTTTACTCTCTTTCTTTTACAACAACGCCTATATGACTTGTTCTTTTCATTATAGGAAACGCTCTTCCTTGTGCTCTAGGTCTCCATCTTTTCAATTTAGGTCCTTCATTAGCATAGATTTCTGAAATATATAGATTATCTTTATCTAAGTCAAAGTTATTTTCAGCATTTGCAACTGCTGATTTAATTACTTTTTCAACTATTTTAGCACCTTTTTTAGGTGTATATTTTAATATTGCTAAAGCTTCATTTGCATCTTTACCTCTTACAAGGTCGACAACAAGCTTAGCTTTTCTGGGTGAAATACGCACAAATTTTAAAATAGCTCTAGCTTCCACTGCATGTTCCCTCCTTTACACTATTTTAATGCAGTTGATCTTTCGGTGTGATCTCCATGCCCTTTAAAAGTTCTTGTAGGAGCAAATTCGCCTAACTTATGACCAACCATATCCTCTGTTACATAAACCGGTACATGCTTTCTTCCATCATAAACTGCTATTGTGTGACCAATCATCTGTGGAAATATAGTTGAACGGCGTGACCATGTCTTGATAACTTTTTTCTCATTCTTTTTATTTAGCTCTTCAACTTTCTTTAATAAATGGTCGTCACAAAATGGTCCTTTCTTAAGGGATCTTCCCATTATAATCCTCCTTTCAGGTAAATACTAAGCAGTCATTATAAAAACTGCGTTATTATCCTGATAACTATTTCTTTCTTCTTCTAACAATAAATTTATCAGACTTTTTATTTTTCTTTCTAGTTTTAGTACCAAGAGTCTTTTTGCCCCAAGGTGACATTGGACTAGGTCTTCCTATTGGAGATCTACCTTCACCACCACCGTGTGGATGGTCATTAGGATTCATAACACTACCTCTTACAGTAGGTCTGATTCCCATGTGTCTTTTTCTTCCTGCCTTACCAATAGTAATGTTCTCATGATCTAGGTTTCCAACTTGACCTATAGTAGCTCTGCAATTAATAGATATTAATCTTTCTTCTCCTGATGGTAGTCTAACCAGTGAATATTTACCTTCTTTAGCTTTAATCTGTGCGGAGTTACCGGCAGACCTTACTAACTGTCCGCCTTTCCCAGGCTTAAGTTCTATATTATGAATCATTGTACCTACCGGAATATTTTTGATTGGTAAAGCATTTCCAACCTTAATATCTGACTGAGGTCCTGATTCTATGACATCTCCAACACCTAATTTGTTTGGAGCAAGAATATATCTTTTCTCACCATCTGCATAGTTTATTAAAGCTATATTAGCAGATCTATTTGGATCGTATTCAATAGCTGCTACTTTTCCAGGTATTCCATCTTTATTTCTTTTAAAGTCTATAATTCTATATTTTCTTTTATTCCCTCCGCCTCTATGGCGTACTGTTATCTTACCGTGGGCATTTCTACCAGCTTTATTCTTAAGAGCTACTAATAATGACTTCTCAGGTTCTTTTTTTGTTATTTCTTCAAAAGTAGATACAGTCATTTGTCTACGTGCTGGTGTTATTGGTCTGAATTTTTTAATACCCATTTTATTTCCCTCCTTCTTGAACTATCTTTATGCTCCTATTACTGCATTCCTTCAAAGAACTCAATTTGTTTACTGTCTGGGGTCAATTGTACTATTGCTTTTTTCCAGTCAGCTCTTTTTCCAATAAACCTGCCCTGACGCTTAAACTTACCTCTCATGTTCATAGTATTTACCTTCTGAACTTTTACATCAAAGATTTTCTCTAAGGCGTTTTTAATTTCAGTCTTATTTGCTTTTTTATCAACTACGAAGGTGTATTTACCTTCACTCATAACATCCATACTTCGCTCAGTAACGATTGGTTTTAAAATAATATCGTGTGGATTACGCATTATGAATACACCTCCTCCACTTTACTTAATGCTTCTTTTGTTATGATAAATGAATCGTATTTTAAAATATCATAAACATTTAAAGTATTTACTAATGTAGTTTCAATTCCTTGAATATTTCTTGCCGATTTAACAACATTTTCATCTTTTTCATCCATAACTATTAGTGCCTTTTTATTTGACTTAATATTATTAAGAATATTAATCATATCCTTAGTTTTTGGTTGTTCTAACTTTAGCTCATCTAACACAATAATATTATTATCTAGAACCTTTGAGCTTAAAGCTGATTTCATGCCTAACCTTCTAATTTTCTTAGGTAATTTATATCTGTAATCTCTTGGTTTTGGTGCAAATATAACTCCACCACCAGTCCATAACGGAGATCTAATACTACCATGACGAGCTCTACCTGTTCCTTTTTGTCTCCAAGGCTTTCTTCCTCCACCTCTTACTTCTGATCTAGTTTTGGTTGACTGAGTGCCTTGTCTTTTATTAGCTAATTGATTCTTAACAACTTCATACAACACATGCTCATTAACCTCTACACCGAAAACGTTCTCGTTTAACTCTATATCACCAATTTTCTGGCCTGTTACGTTATATAAAGCGACCTTTGGCATTTTAATTCCTCCTTTCTTCTAAACTGATTTAGACTCTAGTGCTTTCCTTAATAGTTAGTAGTCCACCCCTAGGTCCCGGAACTGCTCCTTTTATAAGCAGCAAATTCTTTTCTGCATCTACTCTTACTACCTCAAGATTAGATACAGTAACCTTTTCGTGTCCCATATGTCCCGGTAGCTTCTTTCCTTTAAATACTTTTGATGGGTCTGATGCTGCACCCATTGAACCCGGTGATCTATGGTAATGTGAACCGTGACTCATAGGTCCTCTGTGTTGGTTATGTCTTTTGATAGTACCTTGGAATCCTTTACCTTTTGAAACACCACTTACATCTACTTTATCTCCCGACTTGAAAATATCAGCCTTTATTTCCTGACCTATTTCATACTGGTCTAGATTTTCAGTTCTAAATTCTCTTAGATATTTTTTATATTCAACACCAGCTTTGTCAAAGTGACCTTTTTTGGGTTTGTTAACCCTATTCTCTTTATGAGCCTTAAATCCAATTTGAATAGCATTGTAGCCATCATTTTCTTCTGTCTTTTTTTGAACAACTGATAATGGACCTGCTTCTACCACTGTAACCGGCACAACAGTTCCATCCTCATTAAAAACTTGAGTCATACCAATTTTCTTACCTAATATAGCTTTCATTTTTACACCTCCTGTTATCTTACAGCGGATTACACGTTAGTGCAATCATACTAAGCAGAGTGTATTTATTTCTCTACTTAATTAATTACAATTATAGTTTAATCTCAATATCCACTCCTGCTGGCAAGTTAAGTCTCATTAGAGAATCAACTGTCTTAGATGTAGGCTTTAAGATGTCTATAAGTCTCTTATGAGTTCTCTGCTCAAACTGCTCTCTCGAATCTTTGTACTTGTGAACAGCTCTTAATATAGTTATAATTTGCTTTTCTGTTGGTAATGGTATAGGACCTGAAACTTCTGCTCCTGTTCTCTTTGCTGTTTCTACAATTTTTTGAGCTGAACTATCAAGAATTTCGTGATCATAAGCCTTTAATCTGATTCTGATTTTTTCTTTGTTACTCTTTGCCATGACATTTCCCTCCTTTTATCGCATGCTTAGTTTACATACGACATGGAACAGCCCATACACTCTGCCGGGTGTTTTGTGTTTTTTTTTAAATAAGCTCCCACCCAAGTATGAACAATCCAGTCGCCCGAATTTTATCGGACATTCTCCGTAAAAATTCCCTCTCTAAATAGAAAGCAACCTTTTACTTCATCGCATGTCAATAATACACACTATAACATTTTATAATATATTTATTAGAAACTCAAGCCCTAAAATGATTTTTTTATAAAAATTTTAATCTCTTTTAAAGTTAAGTCTATAATTTGCTCAAAATCTTAATTTATGCATATTAATTTTAATTTATATTATGCTTTTTTAATTAATTACCTGTATTGTTTTTAAGTTTTCAATATAAAAGAAGGGTTTCCCCCTTCTTTTATATTGTGTATATTGTTAATTCTAAAAGTAAGCGATAGAATTACTCAACAACTTTAGTAACAACACCAGATGCAACAGTTCTTCCACCTTCACGAATAGCAAATCTTAATCCTTCTTCCATTGCTATCGGAGTGATTAA
>JANQLB010000030.1 GCA_028280805.1 Tissierellales bacterium | reverse complement strand
CCTTTTGTATATGCTCCTAAAACCCCCAGTTTGTAATTATTACTTATACTGTTGTAATCATCAATTTCATTTATTGCTTGTTGAAGATTATCTGCACCGGTTAATTCTTCATCTAAAGCATTATTTATTATACTAGCCATTTCTTCTCTTTTAATTGGTTCAGTAAAGCTGTCAAATTCATCTGAAACTATTAGATTTAATTCTACTGCTTCATTTATGTAGTTTTCAGCCCAGTAGTCTTTTCCATGTTCTAAATCATACCCCATAGCTTCTATAACCATTTTGATGAAAGCATCTCTTAATATGTTTTCATCAGGCTTAAAGCTTCCATCAGGAAAACCGTTTATTATCCCTTCATCTACCAGAGATCCTATATATCCCTTTGCCCAGTGTTCGTTAATATCTGATAGATTATCTGCTAATGATATTGTTGGAATTAACAGCAATATAACGAACAGTAAAATAAGTATTCTTTTCATGTGACGTTCCCCCTTAACGATTTACTCATTATTTTATTGTAAAGTTAGTTACATAGTTGAGTTTACCATAATTTGCCTTGAATGTCCATAAGAAATAACATTGTGTCAAAAAGAACCGTCCCCTTTGACATGTAGGATAAAAGATTGGCATGAAAGGAAAAATTCTTTGATTCTTAGTCTCGTTTTAATAATCGGAAAATTAAATCTTCTTCAATAGTTGAACAATAAATTTTTTTCCAAAATAAATTTTTTACTTTCACAGTGTATAAATAGTAATAACCATCAACTGATTCCATATACTTTAACTTACCATTATATAACTCTTGGTCAGATGAAGATACATTAAGCCTGATAATAGTTCCTTCCATAATCATTTCATCATTATCATAAAAAGCGATATCAAAAACCTTTTCCCAATTATCAATATCATCAGGAAATTTCTTTTTCTTGTAGTAAACATGATGTATGTATTCCGACAGTTCCTCATCTTCAATTACAAAATCTAATTCTGCACTTTCATTACTGACTAGTAACTTATTTGCATAATGTAATCCATAGAGTTCTCTTAAGTCGTTATCGCTCAACATACTAAAGGATGTTATTAATGATATTATCAAAGCAATTAGTTGAAACGTTTTCTTGTTCTTCATACTCCACCCCTAACTCATATTATATATATCAATATTCTATAACAAATGAAGTAGCAACACCAGAATAAAACAAATATCGGTTTAAATGTAAATAGGCTTTCTGTTTTTATATCGCATGATTGCAGTGTTAGCTTTCTTCGTAGAACTATTTATGAGAAGCTGTCTTGCTTTGACAATTTCCTTTTCATCAAGGAAAGTTTGAATCCACAGGGTTAAAGTTAGTTACATAGTTAATGTTACCATGATTTACCTTGAATGTTCATAGAAAATAACGTCGTGTCAAAAAGAACCGTCCCTTTTGACATAAAATGAAAAAGCTGAACTTTAAGGGGGCTATCCTCCAGCTCAGCTTTTTTATATAGTTATCAATTAATGTTAAGGTAATTGTAAATCATTATAAATGCTTCTTCTTTAGTCAGGTTGTTTATAGCTTTGATAAAATAT
>JANQLB010000060.1 GCA_028280805.1 Tissierellales bacterium | reverse complement strand
TTGATATTTCTTCTAATATATTTGTAAAATGATCAGTAAGTCTTTCAATAGTACTTTCTTTATAAAGACTTGTTGCATAGTTAATATTTAAGGATATTTCTTCATCTATCTCTATTGCTGTAATTGTTATATCAAATTTTGCAATCTCGTTCTCTAAATCAAAGGTTGACATTTCCAATCCTTCTAAATCCAAGTTCTTTTCACTCATTCCTGTATTTTGAAGAATAAACATTATATCAAACAGCGGATTTCTGCTCATATCTCTTTTAACAGGAAGCTTATCTACTAATTCTTCAAACTGTATATCTTGATTGTCATATGCCTTTAATGAATTTTCCTTTACTTCCTTTAAAAATTCTCTAAATCCTTTATCAGCTTCTGGATAGTTTCTCATTGCAAGAGTGTTTACAAACATTCCGACTATATTTGTTAAATCATTATGATGTCTTCCTGCTATTGGTGATCCTATTACTATATCTTCTTGTCCTGTATACTTAGAAAGTAATACATTTACTGCTGATAACAGTACCATATACAGGGTTGATCCTGTTTCTCTAGCTAATCTGTTTAGTTTATTAGTCAGTTCTTTATTAATTATAAAATCCTTTGAAGCTCCCTTATGACTTTGTACAGCAGGTCTTTGATAATCTGTCTGCATATTAAGTACAGGTATTTCTCCTTTAAATGTTTCTAACCAATACTTTTCTTGGTTCTCTATCTTTCCTAATTCAAACAACTCATTCTGCCATACTGCATAGTCTTTATACTGAATCTTCAATGATTCTAGTTTCTCCCCTTTGTAAATTTTTGTAAATTCTTTCATTATTAATCCCATTGATACTCCATCTGATATTATATGATGCATATCAGTCATTAAAATATGTTCTTCTTCTCTTATCTTTATTAAACCTACCCTCAATAGAGGAGCTTTACTTATATCAAAAGGTCTTATAAAAGTCTTTACTATATCTTGTACCTTTTCTTCATTTACTTGTCTGTAATCTATTTCAAATTCTACTTCTGATACTTCTTTTACTATCTGAACTAAATCCTCTTCTGCTCTAGTAAATGAAGTCCTTAATGATTCATGCCTGTTTATAAGCTCTTTAAAAGTATCTTCTATCCTAGTTCTGTCTAACTTGCCTGTTAACTTTAATACACCGGCCATATTATATGTTGTTGAATCTTTATCCATCTGATTAATAATATACATTCTCTTTTGAGCTGCTGATATTTTATAATATTTTCTTTTTTCTACCGGTTTAATTTCATCATAGATACTCTTTTGTGATACTTTGATTAATTTTGATATTTTTTCTATAGTAGGAGATTTGTATATCTCCGTTAAAGGAATCTCTACTTCAAGCTCTTTATGGATTCTTGAAACTAAAGAAGTTGCTTTTAGTGAGTGTCCTCCTAATTCAAAGAAGTTTTCTTTTATCCCTACTCTGGATTCTATGTTTAATACTTCCTTAAATATCTGTACTAATTTTTCTTCTACTTCATTCCTTGGTGCTGCATATTCTACTTCTGTGTTTATATGTCGATCCGGTTTTGGTAATGATTTTTTATCTACTTTACCACTTGAAGTTAATGGTATTTTATCTATTTCTATAAAATATGATGGTATCATATAATCCGGTAATACTTTGGAAAGTTCCTCTCGAATATATGATATATCTATATCTCTTTCTTTTACAAAATACGCACATATATATTTATCATCTTTTTCTTCTCCTACAACTGTTACCACTGTTTCTTTAATCTCAGTTATATTTTGAAGCTGATTTTCTATCTCTCCAAGTTCTATTCTAAATCCTCTTATTTTTACCTGATTATCTATCCTTCCTATAAACTCTATATTTCCATCAGGAAGCCATCTTGCCAAGTCTCCTGTTTTATACATCCTTTTTTCCCGCTTAAATGGATTGTTAATGAACTTTTCATTTGTTAATTCTGGTTTATTTAGATACCCTCTTGCTAATCCATCTCCACCTATACACAATTCACCAATGACTCCTATTGGACATATGTTATTATTATTGTCCAATATATATATCTGTGTATTTGATATTGGTTTTCCTATTGGTACTTTGTTCTCATTTTTATCTAATCCTGTTATATGCATTTCAATGCTTGTAACCGTAGTTTCTGTTGGACCATACTCATTGTAAAACTTATATTCTCCATACCACTTTTTAACTAATTCCCTGCCGCAAACATCTCCTCCTGCAATTATACGCTTTAAACTAACAACCTTATTGTTTGAGAGGTTATTTAAAAACATTGGGACTGAATGTATATGTGTTACTTGATTCTCATTGATAAAGTTTTCAAATCTCTCTATGTCAGCTATTATGTTTTTATTAACCATAATTAAAGATGCTCCGCTAAGAACTGTAATAAAAATTTGTTCTACCGATGCGTCAAAACATATTGATGAGAACTGCAAAATATTGTCTTGACTATTAATATCAAACTCTTTCTTTTGATGACT
>JANQLB010000047.1 GCA_028280805.1 Tissierellales bacterium | reverse complement strand
ATTTTGAAGAACAAACATTATATCAAGCAATGGATTTCTACTCATATCCCTTTTAATAGGAAGCTTGTCTACTAATTCTTCAAACTGTATATCTTGATTATCATACGCCCTTAAAGAATTTTCCTTTACTTCTTTTAAAAATTCTCTAAATCCTTTATCAGAGCTTGGATAGTTTCTCATTGCAAGTGTATTTACAAACATTCCAACTATATTTGTTAAATCATTATGATGTCTTCCTGCTATTGGTGACCCTATTACTATATCTTCTTGTCCTGTATATTTAGAAAGTAATATATTTACTGCTGATAACAGTACCATATACAGGGTTGAACTCGTTTCTCTAGCTAATCCATTTAGTTTATTAGTCAGTTCTTTATCAATTACAAAGTTCTTTGAAGCTCCCTTATGACTTTGTACAGCAGGTCTTTGATAATCTGTCTGCATATTAAGTACAGGTATTTCTCCTTCAAATTTTTCTAACCAATATTTTTCTTGGTTCTCTATCTTTCCTGATTCAAATAATTCATTCTGCCATACTGCATAGTCTTTATACTGAATATTTAATGGTTCTAGTTCTTTTCCCTCATAAATCTTTGTAAATTCTTCTATTACCAGTCCCATTGACAATCCATCTGATATGATATGATGCATATCAGTCATTAGAATATGCTCATCTTCTCTTACCTTTAATAAACCTACCCTTAATAAAGGGGCTTTACTTAAATCAAAAGGTTTTATAAAAGCTTTTACTATATCTTGTCCTTCTTCTTCATTTACTTCTTTGTATTCTATTTTAAATTCTATTTCTGATACTTCTTTTACTATCTGTACTAACTCATCTTCCATTGTAGTAAATGAAGTCCTTAATGATTCATGTCTATTTATAACCTCTTTAAAAGTATTTTCTAGTCTCTTTTTATCTAACTTCCCTGTTAGCTTTAATATACCGGGCATATTATATGTTGTTTTTTCTTTATCCATCTGATTAATGATATACATCCTCTTTTGTGCTGCTGATACTTTATAATATTCTCTTTTTTCTACTGATTTAATTTCATCATAGATACTCTTTTCTGATATTTTGATTAATTTTGATATTTTTTCTATAGTAGGTACTTTAAATATCTCCGTTAAAGGAATCTCTACTTCAAACTCTTTATGGATTCTTGAAACTAAAGATGTTGCTTTTAAAGAGTGTCCTCCTAGTTCAAAGAAGTTTTCTTTTACCCCAATTTCAATATCTATATCTAATACTTCCTTAAATATCTGAACTAACTTTTCTTCTACTTCATTTCTTGGTGCTGCATATTCTACTCCTGTACTTATATTTACATTTGGTTTTGGTAATGCCTTTCTATTAACTTTACCACTTGAATTTAATGGTAACTCATCTATTTCTACAAAATGTAATGGTATCATATAATATGGTAATACTTTTGAAATTTCTTCTCTAATATATGAAATATCCAGTTCTCTTTCTTTTATAAAATATGCACATATAGATTTATCATCTTTTTCTTCTCCTACAACAGTTACTACTGTTTCTTTTATTTCAGGTATCTTTTGAAGCTGATTTTCTATCTCTCCAAGCTCTATTCTAAATCCTCTTATCTTTACCTGATTATCTATTCTTCCTAGAAATTCTATGTTTCCATCAGCAAGCCATCTTGCCAAGTCTCCTGTTCTATATATTCTTTCTTCACGTTTAAATGGACTGTTAATAAATTTTTCATTTGTAAGTTGTGGTTTATTTAGATAACCTCTTGCTAATCCGTCACCACTTATACATAGTTCCCCTGCCACTCCTATTGAAGATAATTTATTACTTTTATCTAGTATATATACTCTCACATTATTAAATGGTTTTCCTATTGGTACAGTTGTATTTTCTTTATCTTTTAAATCTTTTAATGAATAACCAGTAGTATATATTGAAGCCTCTGTAGGTCCATATATATTTTCTATTTGTACTCCTTTAAAAATGTTTTTGCAACGTTTCCATAATTCTTCCGAAAAAGTTTCACCAGCTACCACCACATATTTTAACTTGTTCATATTTCTAATATCTTTTTTATCTATTATATTAATAAACGCATTTAATGTAGATGGTGCAAAATTAATGTGAGTAACATTGTTTTGTATTATTGTTTCGTAAATTACTCTTTGATCTTTTTCTTTATCCTTCTCTAAAATTACAAGTTTCCCTTTTCCAATAAACCATCCAAACAATTCAGTTACTGAAACATCAAAGGTATATGCTGTTTTTAGTAAATATGCATCATTTTCTTTAAGTGGATATTTATCCTCTAAAGTTAATAATGTATTTAGTGCAGATTTATGCTCTATCAATACACCCTTTGGT
>JANQLB010000039.1 GCA_028280805.1 Tissierellales bacterium | reverse complement strand
TAAGTGACTAGCACAAAATTGCTGCAATTACTCAAATCTTAGATTTGATGTAAATGTAGTACTCAGAAGTTTTATCTTTCTGAGCTTCATTTTGCAATTTTGGCTATCTACTTGACTCGTCTTATCCTAATACTATATAACTCTTAAAGATCTAATAACCTACTAATATAAGCTCTACTTTTCCTCCATATTTAGTTGATTTGTCAAGATAAATAGAAATTCTTCCATAGTCTTCACCCGGAACTAAATCATTAGTACCTTTTCTGTTATATTCTCCATTAGTACCTCTAAAATAAATAGCTATGTCATCACTAAATTTATATATCTTATCATTAACTTTTATTCTACCAGAATCTATAGCTTGGATAGAACTAGATTGAACCGTAGCATTTTCAATGCTTTTAACTGATATGATACTATTATTTAAAACTTCAACATCTACTATATCTCCATTACTCATTCCTGAAACATGGTCACTTGTGATATATTCAATTCCGTTTATAAGTACTGTACTATTATAGATAGTTCCTGTGTTAAAATTATAAGTTTTATGTGTGTTTGTTACAATCCCTAATCTAGACCCTTCATCTAATATATCCTCTACAAGCATTACATTTATATCTTCAAAAGCTCCAACTTTGTTAATGTATTTGATTTTACCGCTTTTAATACTACCGTTAGGTAAATCATCAACATCTATTATATAAGCATAAGAATCAGCTCCATAAATATTATGAACTAGGTTAAATATCTTTACATTATCAGAAAAATAAGAGTCGTCTAATTTCTTTTCATCCTTATGAATCGTATACCCCTTGGAAGATAGATATTCAAGTTCTTTAAGGATTACTTTATCTGTATCATCATTTTCTGTTTCTATTATCTGGTATTTAACTAATTGTCCATTATAATTAGTATAATTAGTATCATCTTGTTTTCTATATATTTTAATCGTGCCATCTATATGAAGCAGCTTTACATAGTCTATTTCTTCTCCAAAATCCTCTATGGATGTAGATGTCTTAGAATAATCATCTATAACAAGTGCAAATTCATAGTTATCTTCGTCTGAGGTTATATGAATATCAACCACTTTGCCATCATATCCAAGGAGTAAAGTTACACTATCTTGTACTTCATATATACCTTGTTTAGTTATTTTATCAAAGTCAATATCTCTGCTCAATTCATATGAAATACCGTCTATCTCTACGTACTTAGGGGAAATTTTTTTAGGCACAAAAGCCGTTATCTCTCCTTCAATTTTTGCATCAACCACATGAATATACTTATTTCTCTCCCATATGTCACTAACCTGATAAACAACGTCCTTTTCTTCAATTTCTGTAGTTCTTACCAATTCTCCATTTCTATCAATTCTTATTTCTTCTCCTAAATTTATCTCACCAAATATATCGCTTATTAGATTTATGTTTTTAACTATTATGGGTTCACTATATATCGGGTCGTAGATTACTCCATACTCATATCCGGTGCCATTATCATTTGGATTAAGTACAATTGAAGAATAAACATTGAGTATCTGCGGTAATTGTTCGTGATTTATAGACTTCCCATTGTAATAATACTGAGTCTTACTCGGTAAATTGATGCTTTTTAATTTATTACCCGTTTTATATGTTACTGTAGTTCCAGAAAACCCTTCTACGCTTATGTCGTTTGTAGAACTTAATTTACCGTACATCTTTGTGATTACATCATCAGCTATTTCTAATCTATATCTTTTACCCGGCTCTAGAGTGATTTCATTTACTATGTCTTGACAAATGTAAAATATTCCTTTATCAGTTACCACTTCATTTTCCGTTACAGATTCAGATGTCTTTACTGTTTCAAGAATAATACAATCAGTATAAAGCTCGTTGGCTTCTGATAATAATAAACCAGGATTAGATTTAATCGGAGAGTTCATTAGGTTATCCAGCATAACAGCTACTGCCCACCTTGGCAGGCTTTCATGAGGAGAAAAACTTACACCTTTAGAGATGCCAATATCATCGGCTTTAGAAATATAATTGTCAGGCCATATACCTTTCAAATCATCTGAACCGTATCCAAGCATTTTCACCATGGCAGTACAAGCTTCTGCATAGGTAATGCTTTGTTCAGGATGAAATCGTCCATCCAGCTTACCATTAATATATCCACTTTCAACTGCTGCCTCAATATACCCTGTCGACCACCTTGTACTACTAATATCAGAAAAGCTTGAACTGAATTTCATTTCATCAGCTCTGTCTTCAAGGGCCGCTATTTTAACTACTACTTTTGCAAATTGCTCTCTAGTTAACATATCATTTGGACTAAATTCTCCATTTTCATTTCCTGTAATAATTCCTAAGTTAGAAAGGTTTCTGATAGATTTAGCATAATCAGCATTTTCCGGTACATCATAAAAATCTGCATAATTTACACTCGAAAAACATAAAACCATTACAGTCATCATTAATATAAATGTTTTACTTAATTTATACTTCACTTATTATTACCTCCGTTTACTATTTTTTTACCTATTAAATATTTCATCTTCTTAAATTATTTATATCAATTATATACCTAAACATTATTCAACCCTAAGAGCTTGAATTGGATTAAGTTTTGATGCTTTATTAGCCGGATACCATCCGAAAAATACACCAACAAAAGCAGAAAAAGAAAATGATATTAATACTATTGACATTGAAGGAATTGCAGGTATCTGTGTTATACTTTCAATAACACTAGATAATAAAAATCCAAATAATATACCTATTATTCCTCCTATACAACTTACAGCTACAGCTTCAATTAAAAATTGCTGTAAAATATTACTCCTTTTAGCTCCAATTGCTTTTCTGATTCCTATCTCTTTAGTCCTTTCAGTTACGGATACCAGCATTATATTCATAATACCTATTCCTCCAACCAAAAGTGAAATACCTGCTATACCTCCAAGCATCATGGTAAGAGTTCCTGTAATTTCACTGACTTGATCCAATAGGTCTGCTTGGTTGGTTATACGATAAGAATTGGTATCGCTAAAAATGCCAACTAAAAATTTTTCTACAGCTGTCATTGCACTATCTACAGTTTCAGAGGTTTTTGCCTGTATAAAATAGGTGTTTACATTGGCATTTCTCGTAAGCCTTTGAGCAGTTGTATATGGAATAATAATCCTATCATCTTCAGAACCTTGAGAACTATTAGATTTTATTTCAATTAAGCCGATTACCTGAAAAATTTCTCCATTTATTTTTATTTCCTGTCCTACTGAATTTAGTGTTCCAAATAATTCCTGAGAAACGTAAGAACCTATTAAAGCTACTTTTTGTCTTCTTTCAATATCTAAGGCATTAAAAAATCTTCCCTGATGAACATCTGTATTCCTCACTGTTTTAAATGCTTCATTTGTTCCTTGTATAGTGGTACTAATATTATTGCTGCCTGATTTTGCAGTTGCTTTGCTACTTATAAAGGGAGAAACTGATTCAATCTTATCACTGTTATCCATTGCAAATTCAAGCATTTCATTAACTTCTATAGTTCTGTTGCTTCCTCTTCCTAAAACCGTAACGCTAATCATGTTAGTACCCATTGCTTCCAATTCAGCAGTAACTTGATTTGTAGAGCCTTGAACTAGACTTACCATCACTATTACTGCTGACACACCTATTATTATACCTAGCATAGTTAGCGAAGCCCTGCCTTTATTTGATCCTATGCTTTTTAGTGCCATTCTTAGTGATTCTACCCACTTCATTTATACCACCTCACTATCTTCAACTACTTTACCATCTTGTAATTGTATGATTCTTTTTGCCTGATTTGCTATGTGATGCTCGTGGGTAATTAAAACTATAGTTTTTCCTTCATCATTTAATTCTTTTATCATTTTCATGATTTCCTGTCCTGACTTACTGTCTAAAGCTCCGGTCGGTTCATCTGCTAAAATCATTGGAGGTCTGCTTGATAATGCTCTTGCTATGGCAACTCTCTGCTGTTGACCCCCGGACAGCTCTGTGGGCTTGTGATTAACTCTATCTCCTAATCCTACACGCTCTAAAGCTTTATGAGCCATTTTATACCTTTCTTTTCTTCCTATTCCCTTATAAACTAGAGGAAGTTCTACATTTTCTAATGCTGAAAGCTTTGAGAGAAGATTAAAACTTTGAAATATAAAACCTACTTTGTTATTTCTTATATCTGCTAATTCATTCTCTTTCATTTTAGTAACTCTATTTCCATCAAGATAGTATTCTCCTGAAGTTGGTTTATCCAGACACCCAATCATATTCATAAGCGTTGATTTACCTGAACCTGACTGACCTACTATAGCAACAAATTCCTTAGGCTCTATACAAATATCAATTCCATTTAAAGCATATACATTTGTACTTCCCATTTTATATATCTTATACATGTCCTCAATTTTTATCATATTTACCTCCGTTCTAAGATTGCTTATAATATATTATCTTCCAAACCCACGTTGAAGTTTGGGTCGCCCATTTGAGTTTTCAACATCTGGTGTCATATTAACTACATTGGGCAGAAGAACTGTTTCTCCCTCTTTTAATCCACTAATTACTTCTATATAATTATTATTGTTTATGCCTACAACTATCTCTCTTATTTCAAATTCTGATTCCTGAAAACGATTAGTAATCTGATTCGGTTCTTCTTGAAGCTGTTCAGGCTTTGCTTGATTTGCCTTACCAGAATTTCCTCTTGATTTCTGTCTCGCTGTTAATTGTTCTTCTGTACTATTTTCATTATTAAAACTTTTAGTTTCTTCATCTGATTTAACATAAACAACTGTCCTATTGCCTATCTTGTTAATAGCTGCCATTGGAACTGAGAGAACATTGCTTTTGTTCTCAACAATTATCTCAGCACTTACATTCATTCCCGGTTTTAAATTTTTAGGCTGTGAGATTGTAACCTCAACAGGATATGTAGTTACACCATTTTGAGAAGTTCCCAAAATTGGTATCATTGTTATCTCTCCTACAAAGTTTGTATCTGAAAGAGCATCACATGTTATATTTACTTTTTGACCTATCTTTATATTATTAATGTCTAACTCATCTACATTAATTGTAAATATCATTTGGTTCATATCTGCTACCTTCATCAACACTGTATTACCTGATGAGACGCTTATATCATCCCCTGCTTTGTAGTTTTTAGCTATCACTGTGCCATCAATTGGAGAAGTAATGTTATAATCTTCTAGATTTTCTGTCTGTGATTGCAGCGATAATTCTAATTCTCTCATGGTTAGATGATTTCTTTTGTTTAAATTTTCGAGACTACTGTTCTCTAATTGCATAATTTTCTGTCCTGCTAAAACCCAATCATAATTGTTAACATAAATTTCTTGTATTGTACCGCTAGATTTAGATACTAATTTCTCATTATGAATATACTGAACAACACCTTCTTCAGATGATACTATATCTCTGTCTTCATGATTTAATATTCCAGACACTTTCATTCCCTCTCTAATTATTCCTGGATTATCAAACTCTATTTCAATATAATATTGAACAGCTCCATCAGGTGAAGTATATGGAGTATTACTAATATGCGTAACTATACCATCAATATATGACATATATTCCGATACTAAAATCTTTATATTCTGACCCATACTTATTTTATCTATGTGAGAACTGCTAAATGGGATTTGAGATAATAACTTTTCATCATTAATGATATGAGCAACAACAGAATTGTTACCGTTAATATCTTCTCCTACGTTTAAAGAGAAATTCTCAATTCTTCCTTCTACCGGTGCATATACTGTTAAGTTTTCAATATCATCATACGTGCCTTCGTGACTTAGCTCAGTTTTCTGAATATTAATTCTGCTCTTTTCTATCTGGTTTAACATACTACTATCATCAATTTTAAATAAAAGATCACCTTTTTTTACTTCCATTCCTACATTAAAGGGAGCTTCTAGAATAGTTCCTTGAACAAAAGGCTTAATATCATACATAGAAACAGGTTCAATTGTCCCCTGCCCTGTTATTGTGACTTCAATATCTTTAAAACTTACCACTGCAGTTGACTGATTTAAAGTATTAAAGCTTTCTTTGTTTAACTTTCCATTAAAAATTCTAATTCCCGAAAAAATTATAACTCCAGCTACTAAGATTATTATTATAATTTTTATTTTCTTAGATGAAAACAGCTTTTTCAAAATTTACTCCTCCTTACTTAATTTTAATAATTTTATGTGAATTTTTTTATTAATATTATGTTATTAAATATTTGTGAGTTTTTTGTGATGATTTTATCATCTATTAAAGTTAACTGAAAATTTTAACTAACACAGATGTGTCATATCTAAATAAGTTGTTGGTTCATCAAGAAGCATAATATTAGTTCTTTGTGCTAAAATCATTGCAATCCAAGCCCTCTGGCGTTGTCCCCCGGATAAAGCAGCTAATCTCTTATCTCCTAACTCAAAAAAAGAATATAACTATAAAATAAGCTCCTGCATTAATACCTAAGGTTGTATCAGATGCCACATGAATTAGTTTAAATTCTTATAAATTCAATTATCATATAATTTTGTTTGTATTTTTAGATGATTTATTTTCTTGATTTTGTTATAATGTAATTACTAAGATATGAGAGGCTGGTTGTATGGAAAATATAGAAAAGCTTTTAAAACAAATCTTTGATAATCAAAATGATATGAAAAATGATATTTCTAATATCAGAACTACTCAAGGTAGTATGCAGAATGATATTTCTAGCATCAAAAATGATATTTCTCATATAAATTCAAAGCTTGATTCAGTGGTTGACCAAACCGCAGGCTTAACTGAATTTAGAACTGAGACAGATAAAAATTTTAGGATATAAAAGATACTCTTAAATTTTTACTTCATAAAGAAATAGAAACTGAGAAAGAAATATTTAAATTAAAACAAGTAAAAGAAAATAGGATATACTGACTTGAGCTGAATATAGCTCTTTTTTTATAAAAAAATCTCAGCCGTAACTGAGATTTTTTGCTTTGTTGCTGTAATCATAATAATATTTTACTTCTTATTTGCCGGTTCAATATTGATTTTTTTACCCTTTATTTTATTATCTTTCATAGATTTTAAAACATCTTTTGCGTTTCTCTTGGGTACTTCAACAAAAGAAAATTTATCAAATATATCAATTTTTCCTACAAGTTCTCCCGGAAGCTCTGTTTCACCGGCTATAGCTCCAAGAATGTCCTTTACGCCAACTTTGTGATTCTTTCCAATATTAATAAATAGTCGTACCATACCGGGTTCTGCTCCGGTATCTTCTAAGACATCATAAGTATCATCCTGCTTTTGTTCTTGTAAATTCATTGTCATTTTTATTAAAGCTGATGCTATCTCTACAGAGGTAAAATCTTTTTCCAGTAAACGCTCAACAAAATGAACCTCTCTAATAAGATTTTCCTTATCAAGAATATCCTTAATCTGCTTAGTAATAATTTCTTCTTTAGCTTCCTCCACATCATTAGAAGTTGGAGGCTGAATTCTTTTTATCTTAGTTTTAGCGTATTTTTGTATATCTTTCAACTTATAAATTTCTTTACCTACAACAAAAGTAAAAGCTACTCCAGCTCGGCCAGCTCTTCCTGTCCTCCCTATTCTGTGAACGTAAAATTCCTCATGCTGAGGTACGTCATAGTTAAATACTATCTCAATATCATCTACATCAATACCTCTGGCAGCTACATCTGTTGCAACCAAGATTTCAATATTTCCTTCTCTGAAACTGTTCATAACCCTGTCTCTCTGTCTTTGCTTCATATCTCCGTGTAGGGCATCTGCAAAATATCCTCTACCCTGTATCTTGTTGGTAAGTATATCAACCTGTCGTTTAGTATTACAGAATATCAATGCAAGCTTTGGATTGTGTATGTCAATTAGACGGGATAATATGTCTAGTTTATCTCTTTCTTTAACTTCAAAATAATACTGCTCAATGCTTGGTACTGTTAATTTTTTATGAGCTACCTTTATAGTCTGAGGACTTTTTTGATATGTTTTAGCAATTTCTAAAATTTCTTTTGGCATAGTTGCTGAAAATAAAACAGTTTGTCTTTCATCCGGTGTATCTTTAAGTATAGTTTCAATATCTTCTCTAAATCCCATATTAAGCATTTCATCAGCTTCATCTAAAACCACCATCTTTAGACTATTCATTTTTAAAGTTCTACGTCTCATGTGATCCATAACTCTACCCGGAGTTCCGATAACTACCTGTATTTTTTTCTTTAATGCCTTAATCTGCCTTTGAATAGGCTGTCCTCCATAAATAGGTAAAGCTTTAATTCCATTAGAGTACTTTGAAAGCTTTCTAAATTCTTCAGAAACTTGAATGGCTAATTCTCTAGTAGGACATAGAACTAATGCCTGTAATGTTTTATCCTCCGGATTTATTTTTTCAAGGATTGGAATACCAAATGCTGCTGTCTTACCTGTACCTGTTTGAGCCTGCCCTACTATATCTATTCCATCTAAGATAGGTTGTATTGACTGACTTTGAATAGGAGTAGCTTCTTCAAAACCCATATCCTTAATAGCTTTTTGAATGTCATCTGAAATATTTAATTCAGTAAATTTAATAGTTTTCATATATCTTTCCTTTCTTTTGTTAATTCTTCAACATTATTATAACCCTTTAATTAGATTTTAAAATCTATGATGGAGTTAATTCATATTCTCCATGAAAAAAGCTGAAATGAAAATATATTCATTTTCAGCTTATATAAGCATAATGTACTAACCTATTATATATTAACTATTCAAAATTAACAAGAGAATATATTATTTACTTTCTCTTCTTTAACTTTTTATTATTTAATTTATTGTTATTATTTTTTTTATTCTTAGATTTTGTTTGACTATTTCTTGGTGTCTTTTTTCCTTTATTTTTCATTTTCTTATGACCTAACGGTCTGATTAAGCACTTTTTATCATATCCGATTAAATCTTCTCTACCGGCTTTTTTAAGTGCTTCATAAACCAGCTTATAGTTTTTAGGATTAGTATATTGGATTAATGCCCTCTGCATAGCCTTTTCGTGCTGTGATTTAGGTACATATACCTTCTCCATTGTCCTAGGGTCAAGCTCAGTATAATACATACATGTTGATAATGTTGCCGGAGTCGGATAAAAGTCCTGAACCTGCTGTGGTCTGTAACCCATATCTCTTAAATATTCTGCTAATTCTATTGCTTCTTTAAGTGTTGAGCCGGGATGGCTTGACATAAGATAGGGAACTATAAACTGCTTCATATCCAGTCTTTTATTTACATTTTCATACTTTCTTACAAATTTCTCATAGATCTCACGTTTTGGCTTTCCCATTTTTTCTAAAACTTTTGGTGATATATGCTCAGGGGCTACCTTTAACTGACCGCTTATATGATGTTTACATAATTCATTAAAAAAGGTATCATCTCTGTCATTTATTAAATAATCATACCTTAATCCTGAACGTATAAAGACTTTCTTAACCTTAGGAATATTTCTAAGTCTTCTTAAAAGTTTAAGATAGTCAGAGTGGTCAATCCTCAGTTGTGTACATGGATTAGGAAATAAACATTGTTTATCTTTGCATACTCCGTATTTAATCTGTTTTTCACAAGCCCTTTGTCTAAAATTAGCAGTCGGTCCTCCGACATCATGTATATATCCTTTAAAATCCGGTTCTTCTATTATCTCCTTAGCTTCTTTTAAAATAGATTCATGACTCCTTACCTGAACTACTCTTCCTTGATGAAAACCTAATGCACAAAAATTACAGTTTCCAAAACATCCTCTATTACTTATTACACTAAACTTTACTTCCTTTATGGCAGGTATACCTCCATCTTTTTCATAGATAGGATGATAAGTTCTCATATATGGTAAAGCATATATATCATCTAAATCTATCTGTTTTATGGGTTCTGATGGAGGATTTTGTACAATATAGTATCCATTATCATAAGGCTCTGCTAAAGTGCTTGCATTTATCGAGTCCATATTATTATATTGGAGCATAAAACTTTGTGCAAATTTTCTCTTAGAATTAATTATTTCTTCGTAAGATGGTAATATTATAGGTTCATATGGTCTATTTATATCTTTAGTTTTATAAACTGTTCCGTTTATAAATGTTATTTCTTCAATAGGTATTCCACTTTCTAATGCCTCTGCTATCTTTATTATTTGATTTTCTCCCATGCCGTAAACAATTAAATCAGCATTTGAATCAAGGAGTATAGATTTTCTTACACTATCATCCCAATAATCATAATGTGCAAATCTTCTTAGACTTGCCTCTATACCTCCAAGAATTATAGGTACATTCTTATATGCCTCTTTTACCTTATTACTATATACTAATGATGATCTATCAGGTCTAAACCCGCTTTTACCACCCGGTGAGTATAAATCTTCTTTCCTTTTTTTCTTGGCAGCGGTATAGTGATTTACCATCGAATCAATATTGCCGGCAGTAACTAGAAAGGCTAATTTAGGTTTCCCTAGTTTTTTGAAATCTTTTAAATCTTTCCATGAAGGCTGAGGTATAATACCAACCTTATAGCCTCTTCGCTCTAAAACTCTTCCAATTATGGCAGCGCCAAAGGAAGGATGATCGACATACGCATCACCAGATATTATTATAAAGTCTAACTGATTCCAACCTTTATTTTCAACATCTTTTCTACTTATAGGTAAAAAATCATTCATTAATAATCATCCTTAGTTATTAGTGAACTACCCACCACTTTAGAAGTGGGGGCTTCTTGGTCAATGTGGCTAACGCCACAAGTTTACCCAAGCTCTAAGGACAGTACCTGCCCCGATTA
>JANQLB010000037.1 GCA_028280805.1 Tissierellales bacterium | reverse complement strand
TATCTTTGCTTACGGATACCGTTGTATCTTTATCAGTGTAGTTCTCTTTACCATAAAGCTCTACTGTCAGTCTTTCTATATCTTCCTTAACAAGCCACTCATTATAAAGATAAGCTTCCCCTGTAAAGTTTATACTTAAGAGCTTAACTATTTCATCAGGATAAAAGGTAATTACATCTTCACATTCAATAATTCCGTTAAGGTCTAGTCCATCTCCAAAGCCATCCCCGTACCAGGTTTGATAGTATCTTCCTTTGTTGGTTCTAACAGAGAAGCCTGTCCTCCAAGTAGCATGAGTTTGAAGATATGTTTTAGAATAGCTTCCGCTAAATCCATTAATTCTTTCAACATTCCAAGGATTTTCATTTCCCCATTTTCCGCCGTCATTAAGTCCATGACCTTTAAGCTGTGCTATTGTCATATATTTTTTTTGGCGTTCAGTTAAATGTCCACCTTCATCTACAGTTATCCATGTTTTAACTGCACCACTTACATTTGTAAAATTAGGAAGCCAAGTTCTAGGGTCAGTACCACTACTTACATCAACAGGAAATTTCTCATTTGTAACAACTTCACCAAGTTCATTAAATCCAATGTATCTCCAATTTCCATTTTTTTCTTCTTGGGATGGCATACTTAATGGTTCATAACCTGTAACCTGTTGTGGTGAGCCGTATATAAGCTCACCAAAATCTAATTGTTCTTGATAGTTCTTATATGCAGTCCAATTTACTTCAAGAACTTCATCATCTCTTAATATAAAAGTATCTTTATACAAGACATCTTTTACATATTTTATAAAGTCATCATAACTATTCATTGGGTCTAAAGTTTGTGCATTGGTTAAATTAATAAATGGCATTATGAAAGTAAATAGAATTGTAAAAATAACTAATATTGATGCATATTTCTTCATTTTATCCACCGCTTTCAAACTGATTATAAATAACTATTCTAAAGATAAGTAAAAATCCAGATAATTTTTAGGATTCTTAGGAACATCAATTCTATATCCTGCAACATAGTAAGTTTTACCATATTCTGAGTATGTTCCTCTATCTCCACGCCAATCTAAATGCTCTCTAAACATAAGTTCAAATAGCTCTATTCCATCTTCTTCACCAAAACAAACAATTAAACTTTCTTTTAACAATTCCTTATATTCATCTTGGTAATATCTTTCATCATATCCATCGGGCATTAAATTATATACTGATACTTTCATAAATGAATTTTTTGACAAGTTATGGTTCTCTTCATACTCATCATTTGTCAAATTTAACATTGGAGGATAGAAAAAGTATCCTATGTAACAATTATTCATTGCACCTACATATCCTCTATGAAAAGCCATTCCAATATAACTTAAATTCTCACCGTCTCTAGAGCTACCGCTAATATAAATATACTTATCCTTTTCAATTGCTTCATCCACAAAGTATGACATTAAATTATTAACTCTTTTATTAAACTGAGGAATATTATCTTCCTTAAGTTCTAAAAAGTTAGGTTCTGTTGCGTTCCATTTTTTAGCATTGAATTTTAAAATGTAATCTGTACCTTGTTTTATTCTAAAACTACTAAGTCCGTCTGTATGATTTAAGTAATCCTCATGATCTTCTTTTAAGTATCCTGTTTCCATATCCTTTGCATTTTCTAAGAAATACTTCCAATACATATCCACTCCATCATCATTCATATGCTCTTTATGAAGCAAGTCTTCTATTTTAACAGTATCATTATTGTTGTTATTATCGTTATTTTCATTATTATCTTCATGTTCTCCTATAGACTGTCTTATTTCAGGGTCTAAAAGTCTTAATATAACTACAGAAGCTTCAGCTCTAGACGCATTAGCTTTAGGTTTAAAGTTTCCATCAGGATAACCTGTTATAATACCTTTTGTATATGCTCCTAAAACCCCCAGTTTGTAATTATTACTTATACTGTTGTAATCATCAATTTCATTTATTGCTTGTTGAAGATTATCTGCACCG
>JANQLB010000137.1 GCA_028280805.1 Tissierellales bacterium | reverse complement strand
AAGCAGGAAACAGAAGATATTTCAAAAAACGTAGATTTAAAAAATTTAATTGAAATGAGAGATTCAAAACCATGGGTAAACAAGAAAGAATTAGATAAGTTAAGCTTAGATGGACAACATTACAAACTTCCAGAGGAACTTTTAGAAATAATAAATTTCAGCCATGTTACAATAAATTATCCTTTGTTGGTTTTTAACACTAATAATGTTTACAACCTAGAAGAAAATGAGTTGATATTTACTTTTGAAAATATAATTCCTAGTTTAGAGAAAGAATGGGGAAATACTATAGAAGCAGATAAAATAAGTTTTTATGAAGATGTAGGACCAGAATCTTTTGATTTCATAGATAATGTTAGTCTGTCTCCATCTAAGAAAAAAATAGCTTTTTCGATTCACGTTTATCGTGCCACTATAGTTCATAGTATAATTGGTGTTTTTAATTTAGGAGATAGTAAAGTATCCTTCGCTGATGGACCTTTTAGAGGTCAGGTAAGTGATATTATCTGGTCTCCTGATGAAGATTATTTTGCGTATACATCAGAGTATATAGCATTAGATGATATAGGTGAATATGAAATAGGACATTCTGATATATATGTAATTAACTCTAGTAATTTAGAAAAAATATTTGAGGTAAAATTCACAGAGTTATTTAAAGAAGAATTAAATGACGATCAGCTACCAGAATATTTCTACACAAGAGTAAAGCTGGTTGAATGGGTTGGTAATGATTCTCTAGCTGTAGAATTAAAGATTATAGGAGATGAAGATAAAGTTGAGAAGGATTTTACTAAAATTATAAAATATAAATAAAGAAAAGTAGATAAATTAATTGAGTATAAACAAAAAAATCCGTAAATTCTAGTCGAGTTACACTTTGGTTACAAAAATAATTACTAAAGAAAATATATACAAGTTACTTAGCAAGTTTAAATACTTAAAGTTACTTCTAGTATATATTTTTTATTGAATTAAAGTAAGTTTAGAACTTTGATTTATAGGTAAGCTTTCATAGAATTTACTGTGAAGTTATATAAGGAAATTCACTAAATATTTAAAAAAGGAGTGGTAAATATGAGTTTTGATGAACTTTATAAAAAAGCAAAATTTGTAGTAAATCCTGTTAAGCTTTCAGAATATGCTGAATCCGGTGGAGTTGGTGCTGCAATTCTTAGTGAAAGCGGAAATGTATATACAGGTGTCTGTATAGATACTGCATGCTGTATGGGATTTTGTGCAGAACATGCTGCCGCTGCTGCTATGATAACTAATGGTGAAAGCAGAGTATTAAAAATGATTGCAGTTGGATCGGATGGTAATATTATGCCGCCTTGTGGTAGGTGTCGTGAGTTTATAAGTCAGATAAATATTGAAAATTTAAAAACTGAAGTGATGGTTAGTGATAATGTAATAGTAACAATCAAAGAATTACTGCCACATGATTGGAAATAATATATAGGTATCCAGCCTCAAAACATAATAAAAAATACACGTTCAACTGTTTCGAACATGAATAACTCCTACAACTCCTCAAAAATATAAAATCCTAAAATTTGCAAACTCTATACGATCAAACAAGCAAATTTCTTAACGGATTTTATATTTCCATTCGTTGGGAGTTATAGTCATGTTCTGCAAATTTTTCTCTTAGCATTTTTTATTATGAGGTTAGATATCTATAAATTTTTACACTAAAAATTGGACAAGATTTAAGTGAGGTGATTAAATGTCTAAAAGTATTGGGAATTATACTAAACACGCAAAAATATGGGACTGGGGCGGATATGATAGAACTAAAGAATTTGAATTTTGGCTAAAACTAGCTAAGAAATATGGTAAGAATGTTCTATCTCCTATGGCAGCAATTGGTGAAGCAAGTGCATATTTAGCTCAAAACGAATTTAAGGTAACAGCATCTGATATTACAAAAGAAATGGTGGAAGAAGGACGAAAAAGATATGGAGATATAACGGATTTAAAGTTTATACAAAGTGATGTTTGTGATTTTAATCTTAGTGAAAAATCATATGACTTTGCATTTGTAGGTACAACAGATTTACATCACTTACAAACTATAGATGATATTAGAAAAGCTTTAAGTTGTATTTATCAACATTTACGCAGTGAAGGCGGTTTAGGTCTGGAACTCTGGTATCCTAGTAAAGAATCATGGAAGTCTCCTAAACGAGTATTTCATTCTTTAAAATCTAAAGACGATAATAAAATCAAAGTATGGAAAGAAGCAGAAACTGAGTATAACTCAGAAAATCAGAAAATTAATATTTCTCAAGCAGTTTATATACAAAATGAAGATAAGACAGACAGCTTTATACATGAATTTGAATTACAGTTATATAGTCGTAACACTTTATTACAGACATTATCTGAATGTGGCTACTATCTAAAAGCAGAATACGGCGGATATTTATTTGAAACATGGTCACCGAACAGTTCTAAGTGGATTGTAGAGGTTATTAAAAAATAAAAGTTTTTAAAAAGCTAAATTATGTCAACATATCTGCTGATAAGT
>JANQLB010000113.1 GCA_028280805.1 Tissierellales bacterium | reverse complement strand
AAGATAAATTCAATAAACTCATAACTGACAAACCTTGTTTCATCGCTACAATATATACACTGATTATAAAAATTAACAATTGAATCGTAAACATCATCATCAATATTCTAATATTAAGTCTCTCTTTAAACATATTTTTATAGAAATTTTTTACAGAACTATTTGGGTAAAGCTTTTTAAACATAATTAAAAGTACTATAGTAGGAGACCAAGAGTTTATAGCAGTCAAGAACTGCATAACTAACGGCGTTCCACCTAATTTCGACATTGCTATACCCGATAATGGAAATAACACTAACCAAAATATTACATACACAAAAATGATATAATGCATTATATCATTTTTTTCTTTTTTTATAGATTTCATTAACTTCTCCCCTCTTTAACTTTATTCTCTTTTGCTATTTATCAGATCTAGACAAATTAAATTAATATATTTCAGATAACGTTTCGTGTTTACGATGCCTTTGAACTGGATCCCAGAGAAATACTTCCTTGGCGGTGCTTCGCACCCAGTGAGAAGGTGTGGGTGTATAATCCTCAAAATCTTTCCCTAGTAGCCCCATTGCGCAAAAAAAGTGTTATGTGAAGTCATCAACGGAAACAACCATTTAATTTCCTTTAAGTCAAATTAATATAGACTAGGTTTGTCTTTTAATTAAATATATCTTTATGAATACTTTAATCTAGAAAATTCTAGAGATTTTGAACTTCAATAGAATAAAGATGAATAGTTGTATTAAAGCAAACTGCCTCTCTTTCGTATTTCATACCTATTTTTTTCAAAACAGATTTTGAAGCTGTATTCCCTGGTTCAACAGTTGCATATAATTTTCTACGTTTTAAAGTCTCGAATCCATACGCAATACAACCTTTCCCACCTTCAGTTGCATAACCCTTACCGCACTTATCTTTACAAATCATAAATGCTATGCAATCAATCCATTCATTATCTACTTCTTGTTTTATAATACCTAATTGCCCAATGAATTCTCCAGTTATTTTATCTATTGCTGCCCAATAATCATAACCGTATTTATTATAATATCTTTTTGTTGCTTCTAGCCATTTTTGAGTTTCTTCCATATTTAACGGGCCTGAACAATAATTCATAACTATTGGATCACTTACTAAATTGTATAGATTGTTAATATCTGAATCTATAAATTCTCTAACTATCAATCTTTCTGTCTCAATCTTAATCATATTTTCCCTCTTATCTATTTTCTAATTTTTATTTATTAAGTCCTATATAATAGCGACTACAAGTATCTTAGTTGATTATTTCACATAACTATGGTATTAGCGACAATTTAATGCAAATCATTCAACTTTATTACTATATCATAATTGGTATTTTAATGCAAGAAAACAACTAGGATACATTGATATGATACTTCCAAAGTAGACACTGTAATTAATAAAATTACTTGTCTACTTGACATGACTCAGTTCATTACTCCTAGTCTTCTGTGTTAAATAAGGCTTTGTGACAAAGGGATGGTTTGCAATGAAACCTCTGATCTCTTTTTTTTATTTGATCTTATAGTCGTTAATATTTCATTATCTATATTGACTAAAATGCGACATTTTGCTTGTGTTGATTTTATTAACTAGCTTCTTAAACAAGGTATCTATTATGGTTAGCAACATTCACAAACATACGTTCATATAGTTCGCCAAAAAATAGTCTAGGCTTATATCCTAGACTAAAGTTCCGGTTAACTTATGGAAAGTATTGGGAATTGTTCCTAGTGCTTAAACTGAAATATTGTTATGTTATGGAAATTGTAAAAACTTTGGATGTTATGATAAAGAATACTCCATATTCAATCTATGGAAAATCTCGTTAAATTCATATTTTCGTGTTTTTAAAGTCATCTTTAGTTAGTATCCTGCTACTTTTTTCGAATATCTTTAACCACCATAAATATACCAACAGCTATACTTAATATTATAAATATACTAGCTGATATATTTGGTATTAATAATCTCATTGTATCTTCAGAACTTATTTGTTCTCTTGCACTAATTAGCCACCAAAAGGCATATAGTCTACTTGGAGAACTAACTATACCATGAATTATTAAATAAGATCCAATAAAAAAATAATTATTCTTTATCTTTAAATCATCTTTATTATACTTGTAGCGACGATTACATGAAATAATTACTATAATTAAAAAAACTAACCCAATAATATTAGGTATTAAACTCCTAAATGTCATAAGTATGACTTTTAAACTTAACCCTGCTGAACTGGAAAGTGCTGATATCCACATATTAATCAATCCCATACATATGACGATTAAAAAACAAATACCTATGTTATTTACTACTCTTGTTCTATTATCCATTTAATATCTCCTCTTTACAGTTATATTTTGTCGATATAAGTATTATGAACAGAAATGAATGTTAATTCAATTTACTGTCTAGTCCTTTTCTATCACATGACAGCATATTCTAGCTTAAATGAATAATATTAATAGTCTTTTAAATCTGTTCAATTTGCTGCCCAAGCAATCATTAGAGTTTTTAGGCTATTTCCATTTTGTTCTCTAATTCTATTCATTCTTTTCACCCTTTATCTATTATGATTATACTCAGATGCCAATACAACCTCCCCCTTTAATTTTAAACTACTTCTATTGTGACATAGTCCAAGGAAGAAATATGTCGTATTTTGACATGAAAATAAAAATTCACTATAAATTTGTGAAATTTTTACTTAGATAAACACTAACCATATGAATAATATCGTAGAAGCTCCTAATTACGCAAATTTACACTTTAGTACAAAAAAATAGATGAGATAAGGCATAATCCTCTATCTCATCTATTCTCGGTTAAGCATTGCTTAACTGCAATTCGTACTATTTATATTGCATGACAAAGGGACGGTTCTGTCGACACCAAAAACAGCATAAGAGTACCGACAAAACCATCCCATTGTCATAAAACTTTTTTATATATAAACTATTTCTTATTATTTACAGCTAAATGCTTTATTTAACTTTTTAACAGCTCTTTTTTCTAATCTTGACACATAAGACCTTGATATACCTAACCTTTTAGCAAT
>JANQLB010000112.1 GCA_028280805.1 Tissierellales bacterium | reverse complement strand
TCTATCTTTTAAAGAATTCCCCATTTTTTTATAAAGTTTTTTTACCTGTATCTTTAAATCTACCTCATCTATAACATCGTCAGCTTCAGAACCTAATATATCTATAAGAGATATTTCACTCCCTTCTTTATCTATACCAATTGGATCTTGCAATGACACCTCTGATCTCGTTTTTTTATTTGATCTTATAGTCATTAATATTTCATTATCTATGCTAACGAAAATGCGACATTTTGCTTAGCATAAATTCTTATTTAAAATACAATTCAATAGCCCTATAGGCAAGTCTAATTCAGCTTCTTCTGGTTGATTGCCATGCTTTACAATTTTATTTGTTTTAACAGTCCCAAAATCAATATGCTTTTCCATCATGCATCTCGCATAAAACATCTGGCAATATTACAGACAATATATCACTCTCTGATTTTATTTCTTTATTTCCTTTTACTATAAATGCTGTAGCTTCTTTTTTAATTATTGCTTTTAGTAATTCCTCAGTTTTTTTGTAATCCCTAGAAAGTCTATCAAGAGCAGCTACAACAAGTGTATCACCTTTTTGAAGTTTATCTATTCTTTTCGTAAGTTGAGTACCACTTTTAGTTGAAGCTTCTTTTGAAATATTTTCTGCTCTAACACCTTCGCTTACTAAAATATCTATTTGTTTATCAAAGCTTTGTTTCTTGCTAATACGTGCATACCCATGCTTCATGAAACCACTTCTTTTCGCTCTAAATACTTAAATATATCTTATTCAATATACCGAGTATTGTCAATAGGTGGCAAAAGATTAGTATGCCACTTTAGAAGATGATACTAGACAAAAGTTCTGGTTAACGCAAAACAGAGATAGCTTTCGCCATCTCTTAAAGTTTTAATTAGTGCACACCAGATTAACCATGGCACTATTCAATCATCCAACATTTGATGCATCTCCATGTGTTATTCAATTTTTTAGGTATCCAAGTTTTCTATAAATAACTTAATAATTATAAAAAAACAAATACTCGAGGTTAAATATGATATCAAACCAACTTCGTTGGAAATTTGAATAGCTACGTTAGCAATAATCTCTTGAAAAGTCCATTTGCTATGAATCTTCATAATAAAAAGAATGGTTTTCACAACACTTACTAATGATGCTAAAAAAGTATTAAATAATAATAATTTTGAAATTTTATGTAGCTTTTCAATCTGTGCTTTTTTATCAGAATTACAAATAATTCTAATAAAGAAAACAAAGAATAACAAAAATAATAACATGATTAAGAGCGTGGAAACAGAATAAAAACTTATCTCTATCCCATCAATCATAACTAACAAGACTGCCCAAGCTTTTGGTACTAAATAAAAGATCATTATGGTAAATAATAGCAGTAAATATTTTTTTTTCTTCATAATTAGTTTTCCTCTCATTTTAAATTAATAATAAATTAAGCAAGACTCAACAGTATTGCTTGATTTATTTCTTACAAACCTTTTATCTTTCAACAATTTTTATTACATTATTTATTCCGTTTCTTAATCCTATCAAAATATCAATTGTTCTTTTACCAAAGTTTTGAATTTTGCTTTTTTCTATATCAATGTAAAGAAAAGGTGTTGAATTGACTTCTTGAAGTTTTAATAATCTATCACTAATATCATTAGCTCGATTATTCTGTTTAAAAGCAATGATACCAATAAAAATAGTACCAATTGCTGAAATAACTGCTCCAAAGTATGACAATAAATCTTTAGCTTTCCACAATGTTATATATCCGGAATTAGTCTTGTAGCTTTCATTAATGAATATAGGAACAGCTAGAACGGAAACAGCAAATATAATTAAAAAAGTAACAATTATACCTCTTTTCATCACAAAATCCCTCCTTATGTTCTAATAGGTAACTTTTACCTTATACCTTCGTAGTAATATTGTTCTATAAAATACATGTAATTCCTTCAAGGAAATAAAAAAAGAGATAGCAAGAGCTATCTCTAAGTTAGAGTAATCTGTATTATTTCAAAAATTTAGTGAGGTAGAAGTAATTCTCTAATGATATCAATCATGTTATAATTAGAAAGGTAAACAATTGCTCGATAGATAATGACAATAATAAAAAGCCACGCAATTGAATATAATACTATTTTATTTTTAACGTATTTCTTATCTTTATAATGATACTTGTCATTATTAAATATCTTATTAATATCATTGGGTTCTAAGATATCATAATAGCTCTTTTTCAACCTATCATAAGTTTCTGTAAACCTTTTGAGTTCCGTTCTTTTTTCAAGAATGGAATGAATCAGAAATACAAATGAACCTAGAATTAATACATAGGATATAACCGTTATATCTCTTGTGAATATATTAGTCAATTTACCACTACTAATAATATTCATTACTAAAACTGTTGAAAAGAAAGTTATGAAAGCAAATAAGTTGTTTTTGAAGGATCTAGTAAATTTTTCGACCATTTCACTACTTTTTTGTGACATATCGAAAAGAATTTCTGTCATTTTATTTTTTACATCTATATATTGTTGAATATTCTGTTTCAAATAAATCTCATGGCTTGATTTTATTGAATCTAAAGTATTTTCTCCTAATTCTAATAGGTTTTTGTTTTTAAGATGAATACATATAATATTTCTAGCTAAACCTATTTTATCGCTAAGATTGCCTCCATTAAAAACCCACTTATATATGTCATAATATTCGACAAGAGAATTTATATCTATATCATCAAATGATATATCATTTACATGACAAAGGGACGGTTCTGTCGACACCAAAAACAGCATAAGAGTACCGACAAAACCATCCCATTGTCATAAAACTTTTTTATATATAAACTAATTCTTATTATTTACAGCTAAATGCTTTATTTAACTTTTTAACAGCTCTTTTTTCTAATCTTGACACATAAGACCTTGATATACCTAACCTTTTAGCAAT
>JANQLB010000108.1 GCA_028280805.1 Tissierellales bacterium | reverse complement strand
TTAGGTTTATTTGGTTATGTTAATCTCATTATTAATAATGAGACACAGCTTGTGGTAGATTCCATTCTTAGCATAAGAACAATGTATAATGAAGCTTGGTCTGTAGTCAATCTGAATTGAGATGAATTCAGTGAAGAATATCATCTGGAGATAACGCATATATCATATGAAAAGAGAGATGGATTATAATAATAACAAGATAGGAAAAATACTGACGGAAAATACTGATTCCGATACTTATACTGTCAATGAATTATTCAAATATGAGTTAAATAACAACTTGTTAATAATTTCATTAGATAATAAGATAATTTCAGAGAAATATGTATTTTACATCGGTATAATTGATACTGAAACAAACACTGTAGTTGTTAAATTAACTTCTACAGAACTATCTTTGAATTTGTGGATAGGGGGAAATTACTTAATGATTAAGAAATATTTGGTGATAAGTACAGTTATTATATCTTTTTTGTGTGCACTTATTTACTTTATAGCTATATTTTGGGGGTTTGAATTTGGAATACAGCTACCTTTTCCTGCATTTATTAATGATATAATTCCATTAATATTATGTAGTTTAGTAATCAGCATATTACTAGGAAATGATATTAAAAGCAAAATAAGATTATTCATATTAAGTCTATTTGTTTCACTAACAACTATGATGTTAATAATAACTATTCAAATATATTTTTCGTATAGGGGGTTTTATTAAAAATATATCAATAAGTACGAGTTCAAGGGACAGTGACTTGTCTGAAAGCAAAGGATATGATGCAATTTTGCTGGGTGATATAACATACCAATACAAGCACGGAAAAAGAGCAAAATATGTAAATATCTTTAGCTTAGCTATCCTCTTTAAATTTACACCAAACTATTAAGTAAACTATATCTACAATATAAAAGACCAGCTAATAGAGCATATAAAAAATATTAATGAAATAGAGAAAAAAATAAGATAAAATTAAGTAGTGTTGTTACAGACCCGACGGTTGTAGATGCAGTTGCTTTCAGTGTAACTGGAGCACTTTGTGTAGGAGTTACGGGAAAAGCTACTGGACATTTTGTTGAAAACTCGTATATACTTGCTAAGAATTTAGGGAGTAAGGAGACAGGTAAATCTGTTTCTAATATGGGTGAATTCTTCTCAGATGGTTTTGGAAAGAGTATAAACAAAAACCTATCCAAAACTAAACTCCAGTATGATGGACAGTCAATTTACAAAGTTACAAATAAGACTGGAAATGAATATTTGAAGAAAGGATATGGAGTATATCTAGATGCCTTACACAAAGACCACTTAGAGGTTATTGATAAAGCCGGTAGAGTCAAACATGTATTGAACTTAGATGGTACATTGAATGTTGATAAGACTAAGAAAGCTGTAGGAAGAATAATAAAAGGATGGTAATAGTAAATGAACGATACAATTTTCTATTTTTCAAAAATACTTAAATATCTAGAAGGTATTCTTAACGAAAATAATTTAGAAAATGAATTTACTCATAAAATAAATGAGCAAAAAGAAAATTTGGAGGACTTGGAGAAGATACTAGATAACTTCAAGAGTGGTATCGTTGCACTAGATATTTATGAAGACATCATGAGTAATGAAACTACTGACAAAATTATGATGATTCATAAATTCATAGCAGATATTCAGTGGCACATTTCTGAAATTGATGACTTAAACATTGAGATAATGAAATTAACAATAAAAGAATAATAGCTTTAATAGATATTGAAAGGTGAATATGTTCATTTACAAAATTATTTATTGAGTGATGAATTAACAGATGAGCTTAATATTGATTTAATTAATGTTGATTCTAAAAATCTTTGAAAGAAAACATTGCATTGCATGAGGAGTTTTTTAGCTATTTATCATATGAAGAGTGAAAAAATATAAACAGCGGTATAATAAATTGTGGAAAAAGTGTCAAAGGGTCAGAGTTATCGACAATCCCGACCCTTTGGCATGGTTCCAAGAGAAAATATTATCTTATCGTTTCTGCTTTTACTCCAACTATTAGCACGTTATTTTACTATATATTATATCTGCAGTAACATTATCTAAAACTTTTATAACATCATTTATATCAATTTTAACAGCGAGTAAACTTGCTTCATCCCATAAGATATAAACAGATGTATTAAAATATTTTAAATTTTCTTTTATGCTTTCTAAAATTGTAACATATTAGTTTAATTCAATTTTTCTTTAAACTTTTTACCAGTCAATTCTACCCCATTGTGTAAAAGGATATACTTCCTCAAGTTTATCAAATATTAATTGAGTTTCTTGTTCAGAAAGAATTATACTATTATCTCCTAATGCTTCAATACACTCATCAAATAAAGTCATAGATATCCTCCTATCTATTTAGGTGTTTTAACAATGATTTAAATAAGCTTTCATCTACTGCATGAGCAAGCCCAACTAAATGCTAGAACTTCTTACAAGAATACTTCAATATCCTTACTAACCATTATAATTGTAAGGCAAATACTCTTTTCTTACATATTTCATAATTATTGCCTTTACCTCTTTCTGATAATCTTTTAATTCATCTATTGATTCGCAACCAGTTAAAGAATATAATATTTTTTCATCACAATTACGAATAACATAATCAATACATGACTCAAATACCATTAATTCACCTTCTGATAATCTTAAATCAAATATATTTACACTTGCAATTTCCTTATGATTTAAATATTCCACAATTTCTCCTCCTATTGACCAAATATTTTCCTAAATTGTTCTAGTTCCTCATAAGATGGTCTATACCATTGTCCACGCCTAATTCTCAAATTAGTATTCCTTGATGGATTTTTAAATGTAGTCACATGCTGACCCTCAGACTCAAATACATGTATTCTTCCATTATTTCCTTTGACAATCCATCTTCCATCTTCCTGTAAAAGAATTTGAGAGTCTTTAGCTTTTTGTGCATCGTTTCTTGCAGAACTTACAGGTCTACCTTCGTCAGCTCTCTGATGAGCATGGTTACTTCTTCCCTTATTAGAACTACTCTAAAAGTATATTCCTGATGTAAAAAATCGATTTAAAGCCATCTCTCCACCAGATGATAGTGCTGCAGTTCCTCCATTACTTAATGAAAGACCTCCTCCACCTGTTAAAATATTCTTTGTTCCACTTC
>JANQLB010000105.1 GCA_028280805.1 Tissierellales bacterium | reverse complement strand
TGTTTTTATATCTTTGGATGAATAACCTAATGATTTATATATCCCAATATTATTTCTGTTTCGATCAATGTTTGTTTTTATTCCATTGAATATGGCAATTGCAGCAAAAATCGCCAAGATAATGCATCCACTGATTATCGCCACCTTATACCCATGCACATAGCTGTAATAAAGATCACGTTCTTCTATAATATAATCACGACCTCTAAAGAGTGGCTTGAAAAGCAAGTAATTTTTAAACACTTCACTTCGGAAATCTAAATCTTCATCTTCTATAAAAATACTATAATATGAGTGTTTTAGTCCACTTAATCCTATATATACATCCGATATATAATTTTGAAATTCTTCTTGAAGCATATAAATGTTATTGTTTACATAGATGCTCTTTTCTTCTCCATTATGTTCTACAGACAGTTTATAGTTCACAATATAATTATACCTTCTCAGTGATTCTATTTGATCGTCTGTCAATTCATAATTTCGAAGATAAGAATAATCATCAATGATGCCAACAATCTCCAAATCATTGTTGTATGATTTCTTATCATTGTATATACAATTGTTTTTGTAAGATATATCAATGGCAGTCAATTCATGGAACAACTCCTCGTCTGATAAATCAATTAGCCAATCAAATAGACTATTTAACTCATCATCCCTTTCAATTGACATACTATGATAATCGAAGATTTTTTGCCTTGCAGCCCCTTTACTGTAGAGTATCTCATTATTTTCTTGGGGGAACCTGCCGTACGTGATATCAGGTACAATGTTTTCTTTTATATCAAGCTGTAATGAATTCAAAAAATTATAACGACTCTCATTATTCGACACAAAGGTTGTTGTAGTATACACCCATGTCATAAATCCTTTAATCTTTGTATTAAATGCTTGATTGTAATCTTCTACATTACCTTGTAAACCATTGATAGTCATTCCTCTTACTTGTAATTGAATTCTATCTGTCTTATATTTATCATACAAAACATTATCAATCTCATTTTCAACACCTTTAACTATCCCTATTCCGAATAGAAAAACAGCTGAGATTATTATTATTAAGTAAGATGCATTAAACAAACTCCTCTTACTAGACAGTAAGTTGGTTATAAACCTATTATTAAAAGTTTTGTCTTTTTTACAATCCTCGGTAGAATCATGAGTAGATAGTTGAACGTCAACTACATTACGTCGAACTTCTTCCAATTTCTTGTCTTCAATCTTCAATACGACATCGGAATATTTTTCTGCTAATTCATCATCATGTGTAATAAAAATAATGGTTTTATCCTTAAAAATATCTACTATAAGATCCATTATTTCAAATTTTGTATCTTCATCCAAACTTCCTGTTGGCTCATCACAAAACAAAACATCTGTTTCTCTGGCCAATGCTCTTGCGATAGCCACTCTTTGCCTTTCACCGCCAGACAGTTGGTGTGGTTTCTTGTATGCATGCTCCAAAAGACCAACTCGTTTTAAAAGCTCTAAGGCTTTTTCTTCTTTATTTTCAACATCGTTAGTCAACCCAATAGTGATGTTTTTTATCAAATTATGGTGGCTTATTAAATTCAAATCTTGAAAAATGAAACTGACATTCTCTCGTCTATATTTATCAAAATCTTGTATTGGTTCACCATTAAATAACAATTCTCCATCAAATTCTGAATCAATACCTCCCAACAAATTTAAAAGAGTAGTCTTTCCACAACCGCTTGTACCTAGAATTGATGTTGTTATTCCTAAATCAAAAGAAAAAGATAAATCTTCTAAAATAAATTTAGTCTTATTATTAGATCCATATTTTTTTGTAATATTTTTTAATTCAATAATATTTTTGTTCATTGTTCACCTTCTTTTAATAATTATTATCAGCAATCTATTGACAACCCTTGAAAGTATAACCTCATACTATATCTGTGTACTTTGTTACTACCAGCTGGTACTAAATTCATTATAATTATAATTAAATATAAGAAACACTAATACGTAAGAGGTTTATGTTATGTCAATAATGATGTCAGTAGTCGTAGAAATACTAACAAAATAAAGACTTATAGAGCTTTAAATAAAAAACACAAATACTATGAAGAATACAATGATAATAACAACACCTGCAATAACTCTAAAATTTGACATTGATGGAGTTCTTTTTCTGTACTTCGATTCCATTCCATCCAAACTCTGAATAATATTTCTTAAAAATCTTGCTGACATTTTTATCCTCCTTTCTTACTACAGGTTATTGGTTGTTCATTTGAACAATTCAAATTACAGCAATTTACCTAACATATTATTATTCAATCATCCTTTCATTTAAAATATAGTCTAAATATTCTGATATTTTGAGATAAGCACTAAAATGTATTATACTGACATTAGAATGCATTATAAACATAGCTTATTAATTGGTATTTAGTTTTTTCTTTCAACTAACTAACTTATTTCCGATAGCTCATAATTATATATAGTAATTTCATCTTACATTAATTAGCAATATAAATTTTTTTCATTGTATCATAAAAATTATAACAATCATAAAAAATTTCATTTTCTTAATATTTCAAGAAACTCTTGACCTTTTTCTATATATTTGATAGATCGAGACTGCAATTTAAATAGTATTCAAAATCACAATAAATTTACACATATACATCTTTAAATTTAGATACCTCTGCAAATGTGTGGACCATTTCAACTGCTGTATCAATATTCTTAATATTTAGATTGATGACCATTCAATATGCATGCATGCCTTTCTTATCATTTTATTATTTAACCTGCGGCATCGGGAAATATTCTGAATATCTACTGTGCG
Source organism: Tissierellales bacterium (assembly GCA_028280805.1). GTDB lineage: Bacteria > Bacillota > Clostridia > Tissierellales > VENL01 > JANQLB01. The sequence continues at coordinate 414 of JANQLB010000105.1, read as the reverse complement.
GTCCCATAGCACCTTTCAATACATAATTGACATTACCGTATGAATAATCATTATGAATTATATCTGATTAATACAGTCTCTTTGCACTGATATAATAATAATTTAAGCTTCACAACCATTGCACCAACGCCGTACCACATTCAAAATACGACAACTAATCAAAAATAAACAAAACCACTTGAAACTGAGTCAGTCTCAAGTGGCTATTATTTAGACATTTCTTAAACCTATATTTAATTATATAAAACTACTTAAAAATCCCTTCACTTTGTGTCAAGGAATAAAATTACCTATTCTTATAAATCTTTAATATTGGATAATATAGAATTCTTAAGAATTGTTCTATTAACTGTATATACTATGACAGAAATAAAGAATGATAAAACAAGTACTAAAGCTCCAATTATATTAAAC
>JANQLB010000059.1 GCA_028280805.1 Tissierellales bacterium | reverse complement strand
TACCGATGCTTTAGAATCAATTAAACATTCCTATAATATTCTATACAAACACTTCAAAGATAGATTAATACCTGCAATGGAAAAAGAGCAAAACATTGTCTCTAAATGGCCAACTATCAGCACTAACAACAAACGACAATCAATACAGTATTATCAACAAGCTTTAGAAATTGCTAAGAAAATATATGGCAAAAACCATTACTTAGTGTCTAGGTATCATTATCTACTCGGACAAGCTTGTGAAATGAACGGAAAAGAAAAGCAAGCCGTTATCCAATATCAAAAGGCTCTAACTGCTGCTAATATAGTTTTAAATACTATTAAGAACCCAGAATCTAGAAAGAAATACCAAAGGAACATTGATATTCTTAAGAAGAAATTGGAAGATTAATCCCTACCTCGTTTTAAATCTCGATAAAAATTCTCATAAATATATAAAATCCAATAATATTAAAATAGTTACTTTAAGTGACTTCTTTTTTAAGTCCACTTAACTAATAAAAAAGAATTAAAATTCAATATAGCAATATATAACCAACATATAAATATTCACAAGCGCACTAAATCTTTTGCTAATAGTAGTTCAGATCATTTTTATTTATTTTCATTGGTTAAAAAAAGAACAAAGATTGAGCAATAATTGAACTAAAATATTTATTCCTCTAACTTCTTCTTAGCAATATCAACTAGTTTATCAAAATCAGATTTATGTAGTTTATCTTGATATACTCGGTATTTTTCGTATTCCCCTTCCAAGCCGTATATATATCTGCAAATTAATCTCGATATCATCAATATTTTTCTTGCAATACAGGAGCGAGTTCATTATAAGCGGCGAGATATTTCATTCATTTTGTCTTAGCTTAAATCAACTTTTACCGCCATCAATGACGATGGGGTACGACGCAGTTGCTAAATTTTTATTTTGTCAAAGACATAAGATGTTTGTGCAATATCAAAACTAATGTTCTCCTTCTTAACAGATTGTTTCAGTTTTTTATTACAATTGATCACATCGTAGTTTAGTTCAGAGTTTTCATTTATTTCTTGTACCCCAGAGGCTTCCCACTGAAAACGAATCACCAGTTTATTTTTTTTATCATTTTTTTTCAGGATAGGGGATGGTAATTTTATATCTGTATAAAAAGTAAGGGGGTTTCCGTTTGTAGTTATTATTCGATGTTTGTGTCGTTCTTGATAAAGAGGTTTTTTACTTTGTATCCATATGTTTATAATTTTTGCCGTTTTGATTTTAAGTTCTTGCTCGAGAGTCTCCAACACGCCCGCACTCATATCTATATGGAGAATCTTGTGATTACTAGTAAGTCTGAAATTAATATCTTTCGCTTCAACTTTTTTGCTATTTGCTAAACCAGAAAAACAAGATAGTCCTAATAACATTATGAATGAAGAAAAAATTTTTTTATATTGCATTGTTCTACCCCTTAACTAGGTCCGTTGGACTGGACAAAATATTGAGAATTTATAGATACATTCTCTAGTTTATATTATGTCTAATTATAATAGACATTGTTATTAACCAAAATATACATCAGCAGGAGTTTTATATCCTAAACCTTGATGTAATCTTTGGTTATTATAATACTACAAATATTTTCTTAATGCTACTCTAACTTCAGCGACGGAAGAAAAATCATGCAAATAACAAACTTTATAATTGTATATTATAAAGCCAAATAAATTAACAAAACATTATAAAGAAAATAAACAACAGGTAGAGGGTATTCACGGGTCATGCCGGAATCACTGCCATTAAGTTAAGAAAACAGTTGAGCTAAGTTGTTGTTTTTGCAATTATTTAAACCTATTAATAATAATATGAATAAGGTCTAAATATGATTAAAAAAATCCATTATAAATGCTATATCTGAGAAGTTAAAAAATAGTAACTTCATTTCTCGCAATAAAAACAATCCAACTGATTTCACAAGAAACAGAAAATTACCATTTCATGTTATTTTTTTACTAATATTACGGAAAGGTGTAAAGTCTTTACAAATAATATTGAATGAATTTACCCTATATCAAGGTATGGACTATACGGTGACAGCTAGTGCTTTTGCTCAAGCAAGACAAAAATTAAAATATACAGCATTTAAAGTATTTCATTCTTATTTTCTCCAATGTTAAGATCTATTTGTAGCTTTTTCCTTACTTGTAATTTAATACGAGGCTCTTTCCTCTAACATCTATTC
>JANQLB010000024.1 GCA_028280805.1 Tissierellales bacterium | reverse complement strand
AGTGAAGCAAACACTATACTTCCCCAAAGCTTACCTTTTCTTTTGTCTGCATAAGCAAACATTCGTTTTATACTTTCCATAATTACCTCCTTAAATAGCTTAACGATTTGTAAACTTAAATGAAACAGTAAGTTTTCTCCAATCTTTAACAACATTTCTTTAGAGCTTATACCTATGTTAGACTATTCTAACTTTAGTGCAAAAAAAATAATTATCGTTTTAACATGGTATTCCATCCACCTTCAAAAAAAAGACAGAGCATTTTAATATGATGATCAGCATCTGTTCTAGACATATTATGGACAACAATTTCAAATATACCGGAAAAGAAAGCACTGGATACGATGTGCAACAGCTCTGGTGTAAATCGCCTAGAGGTTAGCATATCTCTATACATAGTCCCAAATAATTTATAGTTGTGTTCTATATCGATTTCAACAAGTTCATGAATAAAATTTTCATACTCAGTTCCTGCTGCACATGTTGTCAGTAGATTAAAAGCATCATAATTCTGATATATATACTCAATAATTAAAGAAACTTTATCCTCTGAAAAACCTTTCATTCTTTTCATTTTTATATTATCCGGCAGTTCTAAAAATTCTTGCCGTGCAGAAATGAGTAAATTTTTTATACCATCAAAACTAGGCTTAACCAATGCTGCAAATAAGCTTTCTTTATCGGGAAAACGGACGTAGATTGCCCCTTTACTGGAATCTGCTTTTTTAGCAATATCTCGTAAAGAAGCATCCTTAAAACCTTTTTCCAAGAATTCTTGCTTGGCACACTCTAAAATTCTTTCAGTTACACCCTCAACTCTTTTAGCCATTGTTTCCTCCCTGTCACATTAAGACCAGTGGTTTTGATTCACTAATCTTAGTATAATATTGTTTTGTTTATTTGTCAACTACTTTAAGTATAAATTATTATCAACTGTGTTAAAAAACAAAAGAAGTCTCTATTTAAGAGACTAATCAGCTTGAAATCAAATGGAAAAATTACTTTACATAGAACTAATTTCTATATTAAACAACTAATAAAACCTGAAATACATATGATTACAAGCTTTTCTTTTATATAGTCACATTCTATGCGTTTTTTATCTAATATATCAACAAATAAAGAATTTGTGTTTTACAGATTTTTAGAAAGCAATACACCTTCTATATTACCAGTAAAGTAATAAATTCTATTTTTAGCAATACCAATGTCACAAAATGGCAGCATGGATTATGATTTAAAATCATTATTATTCCCCATAACAGCCAGAATAAGCTGCGTTCGATTTTTTACATTACATTTATCCATGACCACGGAAAGCACATTACGCACCGTTCCTTCACTAAGGAATAAATTCTCAGCAATTTCTCTATTGGTAAACCCCTGTGTCACAAGATCCAAAACATCCTTTTCCCGAGGTGTTAAATGCTCCAGAGATGGTATTTGAGGTGACGTTAGTGTTTTAAGTACCTCACTATCCATAACCGCCGTCCCCTGTGTAAGCATCCGTAATTTAGAGGCAATGTCGATTATACGGTCGGTTTTGAGTAAATAGCCCTCTGCACCGGCTTTTAGTGCCATCTCAATATTCGGCTTGTCTTGAAAGGTCGTCAGCATCATCACCCGTATATTCGGGAATCGCTTCTTTATTAGACGTGTCGCTTGAATACCGTCGACTTTCGGCATACGAATATCCATAAGAACCATATCAGGAAGACACTGCTCACATAGTTTTAGAGCTTGTTCTCCGTTATTCGCCGTTCCAAACACGTTAATATCAGGTTCTTTTGACAGCATGAGCGTGAGACTTTTACAAATCAACGGATCATCATCTACAATAATTATATTCATGTTAAAAACTCCTTTTTATAAAATTGGCAGCACACACACCAGACGAAAGCTTTCAGCTATGCTGGTTGATATATTGCCTCCCACAGCCGCTGCACGTTGCTGTAGGTTTCTAAGCCCCAACCCAGCGGTAAAATAAGAATTTTTACGTACTCCGTCATTTTCCACGCAAAGTCGGACAATACAGGGAGTAATATCCAGCGTTGCCCGCACAATTTTTGCATCCGCATGACGCATAACATTTGTGAGTGCTTCCTTCAGACAAGCTTCCAGAATCACCCATAGATATGCTGAAACCTTGGATGTATCTCCATATACTGTAAAATTTATAGGGCAATGTGAAAATCTATCACTGAGTCTGTGCAGAGCAGCAACTCCTATTTCGGTAAGAGGGGTAAGGTTGTGTACCGCCTCACGAATTTTGCAGATACCCGATCCTAACCTTTCTATAGCCTCACAGAACATTTCTTCCGCTTCAACAGCATCAGTTTCAAACAATGCCTGAACCGTTTGAAGTGACATATATGCCGCCACAATCTCGTGTCCGGCATCATCATGAATCTCGCGGGCGATACGACTGCGTTCGGACAGCTCCACCATTCGTACCATCTGCACGTTTGCAGCCAGAAGTTCCTGTTTCAAGCTCTCGGTTTCGTAGTAACGTCTGCGTTCCTCATCCATATTCCTAAAAGCAGATTCCTGTTGCTTGCTCCAGCCCCAAAGGGCAATTCCGGCAAAGGCACTCTGAGTCAGCAACAGAAATAAAAATCCTTCCGGATTGTACAGTACGGTGTAAAATACAGAGGGAAGTGCAAAAAGCGGACATCCCAAATATGCCGCTTCAAACACTCCCAGTGCAAGGATATACTGGCTGTTTCCCCATAAAAAAGAAATGCTGATGACAACAAGCTGATCTATGATGAGCGTCCATTTCAACTTTGGAAAACGCCAACGAAACAGCATTAAAATAAGTAGTGACAGCAGCAGGAATAATCCTGCCACATCACTGCCGGTTTTAGTCCACAAAATGTACAACAGGAGCATCCCCATCATGCGGTACACTATAAATATCTTTTCGTGTAGCGACATACTTTTACCCATAAAAATCATCTCCCTTTATAGCTGACTATTCAAGCCTGCGTTTACTGCCATATAACAAGAACGCAGCCGAAAACAAGAACATTATGAGGATCGAAAGCCAATACTGACCGTTCCATTCCTTATCTTGTATAAACAAAAGTGAATTTGAGAGCCAATAGGTTGGGAACAGCATTCCGATTTTCCTCAAAAAATCAGGCAGCATAGAAATAGGGATAAAAATACCACCCAGCAACGCCATTAAGGATATGATAATACTGAAAATCGCATCAGACATTACCTTGCTGCGAAACATTGAATTCCACGCCAGTGAAAATGCTAAGGATGCAACTGCAAAAATGTTATAAGAAAGAATGAGCCGTACAGCCATCTCAATCCCCCAACCATATAAAGCTGATCCTATAACTACAAATACTATTGTTTGTACACCGATTATCAGCCAGAAAGCAAGAAGGTTTTGGAAAAGATATTGGAATGTGGCTACCGGTGCCGCAAATATCCGAACAACCGTTCCTGTCATTCGGTCGATCATGATGGAACGAACCAGTGAAAAAGCAGCGAACATGATGATCATCCCGTAAAACAAAAAGCCCCTCCCATTTTCCAATGTCCATAGAGTACGGATAAAAACAATTGCCAGCGGCAGTACAAACATTGCCACCAGTGTGGATTTTCTTCGCAGGCTACGTATAAAGGCAAATAGGAAAATAGTCATATCAGTTTCCGCCTTCCCAATTTTATTACAAGCACAGCTAAAATGCCTGCAATTCCCAAAAGAGCCGCAATACAAACCAGCATATTTGTAGATGATGTCCCAAGAAAGCCTGATTCACGGATAGCACTTTGAGCAAGAGAGAACGGAGTGCCGTATTGCTTCATAAAGCTGAAAAAAGCGTTATCAGGCAGAGTGAAAATCAAGCCTCCCAAAACTGCCATAGCCCATGAGAGAAACCATGAAATATATTCCGCCGTGTTGACATTGCGAATATAAAGAAACAGGGTGATGTTCAAAAACTGTGAAATGATTGAAACCAATACTATAACGAATATAACAATCCACACATTACCCCAGTAGGCATCCTGTAGCAAAGATGTGCCAACGACAATTAAAATTCCCTGTAAAACAGTAAACACCAAACAGGCGGCTGTCCCCGAAAAGACTAAGGTATATGTGGCACAGGGGGATGCCTTAAGTCGCCACTTCATAGGTTTTATTAAATCATGATTCAAGTAATTAAGCAAATAAATTCCTCCACTAAGCTGAAAAATAAGCATCATTCCAATAGAAATGTTAGTAGAAATCATATTGTATCCAAATACATAAATCTGTTCTTCGGTATTTTGTGAATACACAAAACTCAAAACCCATACAATAACTAACGGTAAAGCTACAAAAATCAGGATGCCTAAATAACCTCTGGACAAGCGGCGTAGATAATGAAAGAAGCTTACCCAAAACAAATTTCTTGTCATACGCCCGCCTCCTCATCTCGGAGCTTCTTTCCCGTAAGCGTGAGAAAGACGTCCTCCAGTGTAGGTTTGTCAGCTACAATATTGGAAACACTTCCTCTTTGCTGAGCTACCATCAACACCCGGTTGAGATTGTCTGAACCCGCACCGGATACAATTGTATAGTCTGCACCATTATGCATCACCGTCTTAACACCCTGTATCGCCCGAAAACGTTCTGCCAGTGCCACAGAAGGATTCGATACAGTTATGCGAATGGTTTCCTCATGTTGGATACGGCTAACCAGTTCATCTAATGTCCCGCTTGCAATTACCTTACCCTGATCCATGATAACAATACGAGAAGCTATAGCTTGCACCTCTTCCATATAGTTAGAGGTATAAAGCAGTGTAGTTCCTTCCATCGTTAGCCGTTTGACAGACTCAAGGATATAACTGCGTGACTGCGGATCGATGCCGACTGTCGGTTCGTCCATAATAAGGAACTTTGGAGAATGCACAAGTGCACAAGCAATATTGAGTCTGCGCTGCATACCTCCCGAGAATTTCCCCGGTACTTTTTTTGCGTGCTCAGATAATCCCACGAATTCCAGCGTTTCCTTAACACGTTGACGTAGTTTATCTCCCTTAACGCCATATAATCCGCCAAAATAGCGTAGATTTTCCTCAGCGGTCAGTTCTTCAAATACCGTCACTTCCTGAGTGACCAGCCCTAAGTGTTGTTTCAGTCGAATGTTGTTCACATCTTGTTTTTTTCCCAGCAACGTGATTTCGCCGGAATCTGCCTTAATCAATCCCGCTAGTGTACGGATTACCGTGGTTTTGCCGGCACCGTTAGGTCCGAGCAGCCCTAAAATTTCTCCTTCATGAATTGCAAAACTAACATGATCCAGTGCTTGCACATTTCCAAAACGTTTGACCACGTTTTGCATACCAGCTATCATTAAAACACCTCCATATTTACTCTATTTATATTATCTGTCGTGTATCTATAATTATAACTGGATTGTATAAGTCAAGAATAGTGATGAATGTCATGGATCCGGATTACTTGGTTTTCATATGAGACACATACTGTATATTTCCTACACCTCGCACTTTTCTTGATTCAATAATAGTATGTTCCAAATGCACTTTTAGATAAAATAAAAATACGAATATTTGTATAAATCTGTTGACTTTGACACCGTGTCGTACTTTATAATAAAATTAAGAAAAAGAAATGAGGTTATGATATGGATATGGATCTTCAAAAAATCAGTCAGGTGTCAAGAGATTACGGAATTTCTACAAGAATGTTACGTTATTATGAGCAAGTGGGATTAATTCAAAGTCTGCGAAAAGACGATTATGCTTACCGGGTTTATGATGAAACCGCCATAATCCGTTTGCGGCAAATCATAGTCCTACGTAAGTTGCGCGTTCCCGTGAAGCAAATCTTAAACATACTTAACAATCGCGACGCGGTGGAAGCAGTGGAAATTTTCAGAAAAAACATAAGTGAAATAGATGGTGAAATTACCGCACTGTCTACTGTTAAATCCATATTGACGCGTTTTGTTGAGGAAATCAATGAAAAAGCCGATGTTAATTTAAAGCTCTTCGGTGAGGAAGCTGTGTTCTCACTTATAAGCTCTCTTTCTTTTTCTGATAATCAAATCAAAAAAACGAGGGAGAATTTATCAATTGAAGAATTAAACAAAGCTAACGAAGAATTAATGAAACTGGAGGACAAGGATGTGCGGATTATATATCTGCCACCAATGACTGTAGCCGCTGCTTTTGCTTCGGGAGAAGGCTGTTTAGACAAAGCATCGAATATAGTAAATAAGTTTATAAAAGAAAGCGGACTGCTAAAAATTAAACCCGACGCACGCTGTTTCGATTTCGACTGTTTGGGAGGTGATGCAGAACTTGGAGATAATTCACATGGACATGAAGCGTGGGTGTCTGTTCCCGATAGTATGGAAATACCGGCACCGTTAGTAAGACGAGAGTTCAAGGGTGGTTTATATGCTGCTCATGTGTTAAGATCGTGGGACTTCAAGGATTGGCAGCGGCTTAAGGAATGGGTTGATTCAAGTGATAAATACGATAATGATTGTGGTTCTCCACGGTGGGAGCCGGCAGAAACAGGTTACGGTCAAGGGTTTGAAGAAATGTTGAATGTCTATAATTTTTTTCAAAAGCACAATACTGAAATGAGTTATTTACAGCTTGATTTGCTGCTCCCAATTAAGGAAAAGTAAATTGCTTATAAGAGAACTGCATATTGCACTGGCGGCAATATAATTATCCCCGAACGTTGCTGGTTGACCGATTGAAACAATCAGCAACACGGTGTAAAGCCTTATAAAATGATACAAGAAAAGAACTATAATTAGGCGGCTTCATGATTACATATGACTACGGCGAAAACTTATATTATCAAATATGACATCCTGTTGTCGCATTAAAAACAGTATAATAATAAAAACAGAAGGAGTGAAAAAATGAGTACATATCACGGCCCGGTAACTCAAAAAACCATCAGTGAAATTGCTAAATACATAAAAAACTTGATACCGGCGAATATACCTGAGACTTATGCGCTGAAACCCATGTTTGAAAACGTTGCAAGTGAAGAAGATATACGAAACGGCGTTATTGTCTTCAGAGATTTTTTATATTTATTTTGTGACCGCCTAATATCAGACGGACATTTATATTTCAAGCTGAAAAAAAATCCGAGGAATGCGACAGACTATCCGTTTTTATATAATATTACAGACCTATTATCTGACATAGGTTATCATAGTAAACTGACTGAAAGCGGCGATTCATTATTGATAACTGAAATACCGTCATTTACTCCCTCAATCGATGAGAAAGGAAATAAAAAGAAGCCTAAGAACTCTGTTTCTAAGCTAATTGAATGTTTGCGTTTTTTAACTCTCTGCGGTTTTGTTTTTACCGGCATTGATTTAGAAGCAAAGAGGCTTAATATTTCGGAAGTACAATTATTAGAAGTATCATATCCGAATGCTCCCATCTTGCTAACGGGATTAAAAGCCATGTCGATTGCAGATATAGAACTGCGAGTGAAAAGGTATAAGAACGACAATAATCACGATAATCTTTTACGGTGCGATTACAGGTTAATGAAAGCAGAAGATACGGACGTACTCGATGTTTTAAAAGATTTTTTACATCCGTTACCCGAAAAAGTCCAAAAGTTTGCATTAGAATTACATCGGCATTATATAGATATGGGAATGACTTGTGCAGCGATCATATCAACATTCGAAATTCATTTTGCTTATTCATATATAAAGAATAGCCGTAGGGTCTTATCCTCACGGGATATATATCAGCGAAGAATATGGGAGTTTGCTTTATCTACAAGATATGGTTATTGTTTAGTTGTAAGAGCCAAAAAAACAGATAAATATGTGGATGTTATTGAAAATTTCCCTTTATCTTTACGGGAAAAAATTGCAAAGGGATATGGCTGTGATAGGAAGCTGCGTAATGAACCTTGTCAGAAGGGTTGTGAGGGGATACGCCTACCTTTGGATAACTCAATATTAAGTATCAGCAAGGATATTGAAACATGGCTTGATAAAGAAATGTTGTGTAAATTAAGAAAATGAGCACTTTCCGCGTAATTAACGGAAAGGTGTTTGAGTTAAAATAAATTATACTTTGAATGGAGGAAATTGAAAATGAGCAAATACGAAAACGCAATCAAACTTATGGAGGAATTCTGCGGAAACGGTAAGGACAACCTTATTGCCCTTGCGACGATATCATTATCGCCGAACGCCGACAACAATCCTCGCCCTGTTGTCCGCATGGTTAACGGATATTATGAAGACGGCGTGTTTTTTGTTTCTTCATCTTCGTGGAAAAACAAAACGCTGGAAATTGAGAAGAACAATGAGGTTTCCATCTGTGGATTAAACTTGTTTGCAGCTCAGGGTACGGCTGAGAATCTTGGCTGGGTTAAGGACGAGAAGAATGCGGAAATCAGAGCGAAGATGAAAAAAATCTTCGCATGGTTCGATGATCACGGCAACGAAGAAAGTCCAGACTCAATCGTTCTACGCATCAGCCTCACAGAAGGAACAATTACTGACAACGAACAAAAATACGGCGAATGGCAATATAAAGTTGATTTTGTGAATAAAAAAGCGGAGTAAATTAATCTGTACCTAATAAGCACTTGTAAATATATGTAGATAAAGCAAACTCCCATATTCTTCGCTGATATATATCCCGTGAGGATAAGACCTTCCAGCTATTCTTTATAAACGTAAAATACGAAATAATCAATCGCAAAGGCACGTAATAGCTTTATGTGAACACGCTATAATATATCAACTTTCCGCATACAAAAACGAAATTAAAGCATAAGGTTGCCAATCCGGCAATCTTATGCTTTATTTTACACATTTATCAATAGATAGTAGATAATTTGGTGGAGGCGGTCGGAGTCGAACCGACGTCCGAAAATACTTACCCACGAGCTTCTCCCGAGACAGTTGCTGAATTAATATTCGCCTTATAAAACGCCCAACAACAGGCTTTCTAATCAGCTAGCTTCAATTAATCTACTACAGGTCGAAGCACCCCTGTAGTAGTTCCCCGCAGTTTAATGAGCCTTACATCATAATAGGCGGGACTATTATGAAGCAGGCAGCTGCTTTATTAGGCAGCTAAAGCGTAATTTTTGTTTGCAATTAAATTTAATGCCCAGCTTTTTAACGTGGTACTAAGCAAAACCACGCCCGGCTACTCCTGTATCCATACCTCCGTCGAAACCTGTTTCGCCCCCGGATTTATTATAATCTCTAAATATTTTTAGGACTAATATGTCTTTGTATCCTTCTTTGAGCTTCCTTTTTAGCTATATCATGTCTTTTGTCATATAGTTTCTTACCCTTAGCTACAGCTAACTCTATTTTTACCAATCCTTCTTTTAGATATACATTTAGAGGTATCAGTGAATACCCCTGCTGAGCAGTATAGCCTATAAGTTTTCTAATCTCTCTTTTGTGAAGTAAAAGCTTTCTTTTCCTAGTAGGGTCTACATTATATCTATTCCCTTGTTCGTAAGGACTTATGTGACAGTTATGAAGAAAAACTTCACCACTATCTACGTGGGCAAAGCTATCCTTTAGATTGATCTTGCCTTGACGAATAGATTTTACTTCTGTTCCTTTAAGAACTATCCCTACCTCTAGAGTATCTTCAATAGTATAATCGTGTCTAGCCTTTCTATTCTTTGCAATTGTTCTGTTGTTTCCTTTTCCCATAATAATCACCAGCAAATATCTTATTGTAAAGTCTAAAAGTCAGTATAACACGTATGATTTTTTTTGTCAAGACTTAAAAACTTATCCATTTCTACTAAAACGTTAAAAATCCAAATCTTTTGTAACGATTTGGATTTTTTTACAAATTACTTGTTTCTACATTGTTTACATACTTTAATTTCTTCATTATTTTCATCAGTGTTGGTATACAGAAGCTTAATACCTGTTCTGTCGCAAACCGGACATCTACCTCTATTCCATTCTTTAGAATTTCTAAGATTTCTACCTCTATTTGTTTTTGCCATCCCATTACCTCCTTTACAATATACATTATAATATATATAGATATTAGTTTTATCAAGCTAAATATCTTCAATAACGAGAAATCCAACCAAAAAAAACTTAACAAATCTATTATAAACAATTATGTCCGATTTATCAAGTTTAACATTTTTTAAATAATAAATATATGGATGCCTTATATAGACATCCATATATAGACGTTACACTTAATGTCCTAATACTACTTTTACTTTATACTTTTCTTTATCACTGCTTAGTTTAACTTTATTTCCTTCTATTTTTTCTCCATCAAGATATACTTCTTTAACTCCTCTATTAATACTTTGAGGATTTTTTATATCTATACTGTATTCTGTATCAAAATACCTGTATTTAATAGTGTATTCTTTCCAGTGACTAGGAATACATGGATCTATTTTAAGTTTATCTCCTTCTAATCTTAACCCCAGAATATTTTCAATTCCAACTCTATACATCCATCCGGAAGCTCCTGTGTACCACGTCCATCCTCCTCTGCCCATATGAGGACTGGCTGCATACACATCTGCTGCCATAACATACGGCTCAACTTTATATATATTTGCTTCTATGGGGGTTCTGCTATGGTTTATAGGGTTAATGAGGCTATAAAGTTTCCATGCTTTATCGCCTTGCCCCATTAAGGCATAAGCATTAATCACCCACACTGCTGCATGAGTATACTGCCCTCCATTTTCTCTGACTCCGGGAACATATCCCTTAATGTATCCGGGATCTAACTCACTTTTATCAAAAGGCGGGGTGAAAAGAAGAATTAATCCTTTATCTTCTTTAATCAAATAGCTTTCTACAGAATTCATTGCTTCTTTTATTCTATTTGTATCACCGTAACCTGAAATTATCGACCAGGTCTGGGCTAGAGAATCAATAATACATTCTGTGTTCTGAGCTGAACCTAAAGGCGTTCCATCATCAAAATATGCTCTTCTATACCATTTTCCGTCCCAAGCTTCCATTTCTATAGCTTTAGCTATTTTATCAGCATTAGTTAAATATCTCTCTGCCCTATCATAATCACCTCTACGTTTACAAATAGGTGAGAAATCTCGCAGTATTTTACATAAAAACCATCCAAGCCAGATACTTTCACCCTTTCCTTTATTTCCAACCTTGTTCATACCATCGTTCCAGTCTCCCGAACCCATAAGAGGTATACCATGTTCTCCAAAACGCAGACCTCTTTCAATTGACCTTATACAATGCTCATAAATAGAGGATTTTTCTTTAGATTGTCTCGGTATTTCATACCTTTCATCTACATCATCATCTTTTAACGGCTCACTTTCTATATAGCCGACAATTTCTTCTAACAGCTCATAGTCTCCTGTTTGATTTACATACTCTGTAACAGCTAAAGGAAGCCATAGTAAGTCATCCGAGAATTTTGTTCTAATTCCTTTATCTCCTCCTTCAGTTCCAGTTGGATGCCACCAATGCTGAACATCTCCTTCTACAAATTGATGAGCAGCATTTAGTAAAATTTGATTTCTAGTATTTTCACTGTATAATGTTATTGAATTCATAGCATCTTGAAGCTGATCTCTATATCCGTAAGCACCACCTGATTGATAAAAAGCAGATTTAGCAAATATTCTACAAGCTATAGTCTGATAAGGTAACCAATGGTTAATCATTATGTTCATAGATTCATCAGGAGTATCTACTTCTATGGTATCTAAGTAGCTTCTCCAGTATTTAATAGCCTTTTTAAGAGTATGTTCTGCTATGTTTATGTTCCTATACTTATTAACCAGAATTTTTACTTCATCTATATTCTGAGCATTTCCCATCATAAAAACTACATTTTTTTCTTCATCAGCTCCAATATCTATTGTAATCTGAGTAGCTCCACAAGGGTCATATCCAGCCCCTACTCTATTTGATAATCCTTCTCTTTTTAATGCTTCCGGGCTGGATAAATTTCCTCTGTCTCCTATAAACTCTCTATTATCTCCTGTATAGCTTCTGCCTAATTCACTACAGTCCATAAAAACAATTCTACCCGGAAAATCTGAATTAAATGAATTTCTTATAAGTAATGAACCTGTACTCTCATCAATTTCAGTAGTTATATACTGCTCTGTTTGTTCTTTATTGATTCCTAAAACAGGCTTGATGTAATGAGTTAATGTTATACTTCTCTTATCGCTGGCATTATTTTTAAGTTTAATATAATAAAGCTTAACACTGTCCTCAGTAGAAACAAATACATCCTGTTTTTGACTAATACCATGACTGTTGTGGCTAAAACTTGAATATCCGTGTCCATGCTTAATAATATAGCTTTCCTTTTCTCTTATGGGCAGTGGAGTTATTGTCCAAATATTTCCACTATAATCATCTCTAAGATAAATCACTTCTCCTGATGTATCTGAAACCGGGTCATTAGACCAAGGTGTTATTTTATTCTCTCTGCTGTTTTCTGACCAAGTATAGCCTCCTCCACTTTCTGTAACTATAAAACCAAAATTTTTATTGGATATTACATTAATCCAAGGTGCAGGAGTATGACCTTTTCCACTTAATTTTATGATATATTCACTGCCGTCTTTACTAAATCCTCCATATCCGTTGTAATAAAGAAAATCATATGTTTCTGCTTCTTTGTCTATATAGATTATATTACTTTTCTTAAAGTTTTTACTCTCCGGTAAATCATTTTCTGTTTTATTTATTTCATTGTTGTAATCAAGTAATTGGTTTTTGATACATCCATTTTCACCCTTTAAAATTATACTGGAAGCTGTATATAAGAGTATTATATCCTGTTGTGTCATTACATTTGATTTTCTAATAAATACTCCACCGGATACATTCTCCATACCTCTGCTTCTGCTTTCAAATACTATATCCCTTATTAAATCCTGTAAGGGCTGAATATAATTACTTTTATCCTCATTAAGTATTATCAGGTCTACTCTTAGTCCCCTTATTTTCCAATACTCATGAGCTTTAAGGATTTTTTGTACTATTTCTATATCTTCTTCTTTATTAATAGTAACCATTACTATTGGATTGTCTCCGGAAATACCATGAGCCCATAGTCCCGTCTGCCCTTTGTTATTTTTGGTTATAAAATCAGCATATTTTCTCCTGCTGGGACTTAAGAAAACTATGTGTGAAAGAATCTCTTCATATTCTTCAACTTCTTTTCCTGTTAAATTTAGATAGTTAGCTTCTACCTGACTTCTTGTAAAGGCAAACTTCATAGCTCTTGAAATAGGGTCTTTAGTATTGTATTTTTTAATGAGCTTTAATGCTTCATCTCTATTGTCACATACTCCTGTAGTATAAAATACTTCAATTTTTCCTGATGGAGGAATTGCTGCTATTTTTCTTAAACTCATTATAGGGTCTATCACAATACCCGTAGTATTGCTTAAAGATTCTTTAAATGCTTTTGCATTTATTAAATTATTTGTTCTTCCAATAAAGTTTTCTCTATTAGTCTCATACTGTACTCCGCCTATAACTTCGCCTTTAACGAGCATAGTATGAACTGCCCATATTTCTTTTTCTCCTTCTTCTCTTGGTCTTCTAGATGCAATCAGACTATTATATTCTTCTAAAACTTCTGTCCTTACAAATAGCTTGCTAAATGCAGGATGGGCAACATCAGATGCTTGAGTGGCCATCACCGGTTCTAAATAGCTGGTTATTTCTATATTAACAGGTTCACTTCCATGATTAGCAATTTTTACTTTTCTTATTTCCACATTATCTTCAGAAGACACTAACACTTCAGTGTGAGTACTTATATTATCATATGATCTTATAAACTCAGCTTTATCTTGAGAAAATTCAACCCTGTAACTGTCAAGCTCCTCCTTGAATGGATCATAGGTAGCTGACCAAAGCCTGTTTTTATCTATATCTTTAAGAAATATAAAGGTTCCATAGGTATTGTTAAACATTTCCTTTCGCCATCTGGTAACTTGTAAATCTTCTATTTTACTGTAACCTCCACCGCCATTTGTAATCATTACAGAGTATCTGCCGTTTGAAAGCAGATGACATTTAGGTAACGGAGGCTTTGGAATTCCATAAATTCTAGGAGCAATAATTTCTTCTCTTTTATCTTCAGCAAATGGCTCAATTGATTCTTTTATTTCCTTAGTTACTACTACTCTTAACGGAATTTTCTCTTGTAAAAGTATTTCTCCCACTTTTACTACGGGGTCGGAATGAAATCTTTTCTTCATGGTATTGTCATGAAAAAAATTACAAAGTGCAACTAAACTCATTCCAAGATGATGAGCCATGTAATTTTTTACTATACCTTTTTCTTCTCCATGTGGAATTCTTTTAGGTGTATAGTCTATAGCTTCGTAAAATCCATATCTACCTTCTATACCGTCTTCTATAAGCCTTTTAATATTTTTAAATGCATCTTTAGGAGCTAAAGGCAGTACTAAAAGCGTAGAATATGGTGAAATAACCATTTCTTCTATCAATCCTCTCTTTAATCCTAAAGAAGGTACTCCAAATGCTTTGTATTGATAATTTAAATTTACATCTACTGCATAATATCCTGATTCTGATGTACCCCAAGGTACTTCTCTCTTATCACCATAAGATTTTTGTGCCTTAATAACGGTTCTATAAGTTTCATCAAAAAGACTATTCTTGTAGTTATACATAATAAGATTGGGCATTAAATACTCAAAAATTGTTCCAGTCCAAGACACAAGTCCTCTGTATCCTTGAACTATAGATAATGCTCTACCCATTTTAAACCAATGTTTATACGGTACTTCTCCTCTTGCAATTGCCAAATAACTTGTAGTTCTTTCTTCTGAAGCCAATAAATCATAATACGAATTTGTTAAACTTTGACTTTCTAAGTTATATCCTATAGCAAATAAATGTCTTTTTTTATTATATAAAGGTTTAAACTCAGTCTCATTAATAAATTTATCTATTCTAGCTATAAGATTTTCTGCTTTAGAAGCTTTGTTTTTAATATATATAGATGCTTTTTTAATTTCTTCTTTTATACCTAAAAGTTTATTATGTTCACTAAATTCGTTCTCAATGTTTTCAAGCTTTTTATTCAGCTTAACAGTTATATTTTCATATATATTAGCCAGTTCTATTAGTGAAGAACTACTATCAATCTGATTTAACAATTTTTCTATATCTTCATCATTACTGTTTTTACTTGTATTCATGATAATATTAAAATAACTCTTTATATTCTCATACGGATAAATCAGCTCAATTTCATTGGTGAATAATTGCAAGGTAAATATAAGCTTTTCAGCCCAATAACCTTCATCAATTATATCTGGTGTAAATCTGGAATTCATTTCTATGATTAATTTATGCCAGTCAGATAAGTTGATTAAATCATTCTGAAGAACATTGTTTATATTGTCAATTATGTTTTTAATATCTTTTTGATTGTTTTTCTCTTTATCGTTTATATTTTCTTTTATTTCTATCTCAGTTAAATAAAGTGTATCCTTTAATCCTTTTACTAAGTTATTATCAGCAAACGGTCTGTTTAAATAATCTTTTATACCTTCTTTTACAGTTATCAGGTAGCTTACTAGATTTCCACTGTCTACAGTTGATATAAAAAAGGGTGCAAGCGGTTCTAGCGTTCTGGTATCATACCAGTTATACAAATGTCCCTTCCAGCTTTCCATGTTCTCCATAGTTGATATAGTTTTCTCTATCCTGTCAACCATATCAAATGTTGATATATAACCAAAATCTCGTGCAGCTAATATTGATGATAATAAAAAACCGATGTTAGTAGGAGATGTTCTATAGGCTAACCCATTAGGCGGATCTTCCTGATAATTGTCAGGTGGCAAATAATTATTTTCTTCACATGCAAAATCTTCATAATATGCCCAAGTTTTTCTTGTAATTCTTCTTAATACTTCTTTGTCTTGTTTTTCAAGATTGTAAATCTTTTCATGCTGAGATAAACTAATACGGTATGCTGCATAAGGTGATGCAATCCACAATAAACCTAATGGTATGATATATAATAAATTTTGAGGATATGTAAAACCTATCAAAATTATAGCAGCAGCAGCTATAAATATAGAATACCTCATTCTATAGAAATAAGCTCTCTGTGAATCCTTAAGTTTTCTTTCCGTATCAGCTGCTGTTGTCCACTCTATAAGATTTTTCTTCGATATAAAAACTCTATAAAGTGTTCTGAGTATTGCATCAGTCATAACATATGCTTCATAGGGAAGAAATAAAAACTTAATTAATGAATAATACACTGTTCTTTTAAAACCGCAGATTAAATTTCCATGAAGCTTATCTTTAACACTTCGATAATATTTGTTAATAATATATTCAAAAAATGAAATTATCAATGGAAATAGAATAACTACAAGAGAAAATCCTATCCAAATCAAAGAATTACCCGGGAAAATTGTCAATCCAAGAATGATTAATAAAACTAACTTAACAGAAACTAAGCTTCGTCTAAGATTGTCAAATATTTTCCACTTAGATAAAGATGAAAGTCTTTTTGAAAATAGCCATCTGATAAGCTGCCAATCACCTCTAACCCATCTATGCATCCTCATTATATAAGAACTATATTTAGATGGGTAACTATCTATAAGCTCTATATCAGTTGTAAGACCAACTCTTGCATAATTACCTTCTAAAAGATCATGACTTAAAATCGTATCATTCGGTATTTCATCTTTAAAAATTTTATTAAAGATATTTAAATCGTATATACCTTTACCAGTAAAGATTCCTTCTCCAAACATATCTTGATATACATCAGAAAATGCTGAGGAATAAGAATCTATACCTCCGGAATCAGCAAATATCCTTGTAAAAACTGACTTGTTAGCACTTTCTATATCTATTGTAATCCTTGGCTGTATTATACCGTAACCGCTTTTTACAATTTTCTTTTCTTCATCATATTCTGCCTTGTTTAATGGATGAGTAATAGTTCCAATAAGCTTCTTTGCTGTATTTATAGTTAATCTGGTGTCACTGTCAAGAGTAATTACATATTTAACTTTCCTGCGTAATACAGAGATATCTCCTTCAATAATTGAATATGATGTATTGTTACTGCCTATCAATAAGGAATTTAATTCAACTAATGCTCCTCTTTTTCTCTCCCATCCCATCCAGCAGTTCTGTTTCTTACTATACTGTCTATGACGATGAAAATAATAAAAGATATTTTGTCCCTGACTGTATTTGTTATTTAACTCACGTACCCCTCTTACAGCTATATTTATAATATTATCATCATTATCCGTTTTTTCAATGTTTGAGTCTTTAAAATCACCAGCAATTGAAAAAAATAAGTTTTTGTCTTTATTTGCTAGATAATAAACTTCAATATTATCTAAAAGCTGTTTTACTCCTTCCTCACTTGTAATAAGAGATGGAATTACTACTAAGGTACAAGCGTCATCCGGAATACCTTCTTTATATTCCAGTTTCGGAAGAAAAGTAATAGGATAAAAATGAGTAATTAACCAGTTAGCACTATTAAGAACTATCTCACTTGCAGGAATTAATGATATTAATCCTGCTATTACGCTGACAATTATATCTTGAGATACTATATATGAGTAAACAGCTAATGCTCCTGCAATTAATACGGTAAATAAAACTATCGGCAGAAGATATTTAGATAAAGCTACATTGTGAAGCTCTCCTTTATATGTTTTAGGATTTAAATACATAATAAGTCTTTTTCTACCTTCTCCTACTATGTAGTAACCAATATGTGCCTGCTTGCTATTTTTTTCTATTTTTGCTTCTTCTTCTGCAAACTCTCTAGCTTTACGTGCGACTCTTGCCTCGGAAGTCCCGCATCTTTCTGAAATTTTTTCTATTTGACGCCTATAATAATCTCTAGATTCAAAATCCATTTCAGAGTATATATTTAGAGGGTCTTTACTTAATATTTCTTCAACTATACTTAAGTCTTCAAAAATTTCATTCCAATCTATTTTTGAAACAACTTTTAAACTTGTAACTGCATTACCAATTGAAATTTTTTTAGATGCCTGCTGATTGTGGGATTCCTGTATTAAGGAGTCTATGTTAGTGTTATACTCTGTTAATTTGCTTTCAATATATTGAATTATCTCTCCTTGATCTATCTTTTTTCTTCTAATCATTTTAAGTAAATGTTCAATATAATCAGGACTTACTGTTTGAGTCTTTAAATCTTCCCTTATTAAAAACAGAAGATTTCTGTGGTCTGTATAATCTAATTCATTTGCTTTATCTCTTTGGCTGTGAGTTTCTTCAATTTTCCTGCATATATTGTTAATGTATTCTATAAGGGCAATTCTAACCATAAGTGATAATGACCATATTTCAGATATAGATAAAACACTTTTGGTTTGGTATGCCTTAATAAAACTTTCTAAACTTTTTCCACTTAATTTTCCATCAGTATGCGAAATTATTTCCAAGGCAATTGCATATATTCTTGGATAATATTTTAAATCACCATTCTTTAAAAGCTTAAGTTTAAGAAATCTATCACTTCCTAGATTCTGTTTTACTTCTTTAACCTGCTCCTCTAATAGATAATAGTTATCTAACAGCCAATCTGAAGCAGGACATAATTCATCGTTGTTTTTTAACCTTTTATTAAATCTTAGATATGTATCTGTTATTGATTTAAAGCTCTCATCTAATCTTCTTAATAACATACCGATAGACTTCTTTTTATCAGATGTAATATGGTTAGATGCAACTTCCATACCATGTTCTATAAGTTCTTCATTATTTAATAAGACATCCTTTATAGCTTTTATTTCTGTTTTTCTTTTATTCATAATGGGTAACATCATATAATTAATCCTCCCTTATGATTATTCGTTTGGGTTAAAAAATCAAAGGCTTTTACTGCCCTTGATTTTCTAATAATTTTTTCACCTTTTCTGTATATCTGCCTGACAGCTCCTGAGCAAATTCTTCTGATAGACCCTCTGTATAGACATTAAAAACAGGTCTTTCACTATCTGGCAGTATCAAAGTCCATCCTTTATCATCACTTATCTTAACTCCTTCAAACAATTCTAAGTCCATATCCTTATGTTCTTCAATTATCTCTCTTATTATCCTGCCCTTTTCATTCCAGTTACACTCAATCTCCTTTTTGATGAAGTAAAAATGTGGAATATCATTAGCAAGTTGATTTAATGAAATATTTTTATCAGCTAAAAAGTCAATTATTTTTCCTACTCCCCATATCCCATCAAAATATAATATATATTGAAGTAAAGAATCTTCAGAGTCAGAATCAATATTCAGCATATTGTTCATGATGTCTGAAGGACTAGACTTAGTTCTTACAACTTGAATATTGTAATCTTCAGCCATTTTTTCTACTATTTTCGGAGAATTGTTTGGTACAATAAGTTTATTTACATCACCAGCTCTTAGTATTATAAGAGATACCAAAGCAACATATTTTTCTTTATCAATTATTCTTCCCTTACTATCTATTAATATGATATTTTCGCCGTTTTCACTAAATAATATTCCCATTTCTAAGCTTCTGTTAATAACTTGGTTTGATAAGTAATTCAAGTAGTCTTTACCAGTAGAAAAATTTCCTATGTTAAAATCTACCTGAACATCGCATCCAATATATTCAAGAAACGCTTTAGCATGATTAAGAATATTCATTGACCTTGAACCTATAATTATTCTTGGGCTTTTTCTTTTAATATCTGATATATTTTTTAAGATTTTAGACCCTTTTTTAAAGTATAGTGATACAAAACTATCTATTCTTATAGAGTTCTTAATTTTATTTGCATTACACCTCTCAAAATCTTCTCTATTAAAAATATTTTCAATTTTTCTTTCAGTATCTCTACTGATATTAGCTCCATTTTTATTAATGAATTCAATATAGATTTTATTAGGATCAATATTGTCCGTTCTAATGTGTATACCACCGTTAGTCTCGTAATTTCTTACTGCATACCTGTTCATAGAAACAATAACTTTATCTATATCAATAACACCTGCACCTGTAGATAATATTCCTGAAATCATGGAACATTTAATATAAGAAGCTGCATTGGAATCATCACAGCTTACTACATAGGTGTCATCATCTTTCATGATAGAAGCAAAAGCTGAACCCAGCCTTGAAGCAAATTCTGGTGTAATGTCTATGTTTATTTCACCCGAAATATCTCTATTGCCAAAAAGGGTTTTAGATGCTTTAGATGCCCATATTAAATTTTGATTAACAACAGTATTTTCTTCCATAATCTTATGCGGCCATATTTTTATGTTTGGCTTAACTATAACTCCTGACATAAGCTTACTTTCCATACCTATGGCAGATCCTTCATATAACTTTACTCTATCCTTTATGTGAACATCATTACAAATTATACTTCCGCTTGCCTTAGTTCTGTTACCAAATCGAATATTTTTCCAAGCTACACTTCTCTTTAATGAACATTCATCTCCAACTAAACAATTATCTCCAATTATTGTATAAGGTCCTAATTCTACATTTTCATTAACTGTTGAATTTTTACCTATATAAACCGGAGGATTTAGTTTCATTACTTCTCCCAGTTTAACTCCTTTGTCTATCCATACCCCTTTTTCTACCTGTCTGCAATCAATGTCATAGTTAATCTTACCACTTAACATATCAAATTGAGACTGCATATAAGCACTAAGATTTCCTACATCACACCAATATTCATCAATTATATATCCATACATAGGTATATCATCTTTTAAAAGTCTTGGAAATAAATCTTTACTAAAGTCAAAATTTTCTCCTTTTTTATAATAATTCAGAACCTCAGGCTCTAGAATATATATACCTGTATTGATAGTATCACTGAATACCTCTCCCCAGCTAGGTTTTTCTAAAAATCTTATTATTCTTCCATATTCATTTGTAATAATAACTCCATATTCCAAAGGTACTGGTTCTTTTTTTAACAAAATTGTTGCCTTTGATTTTTTCATCTTATGATATTCTACAGCCTTTTTAATATTTATGTCAGTTAAAGCATCTCCACTAATCACAATAAAAGTATCATCAAGGAATGTCTCTGCATTCTTAACACTTCCACCTGTCCCTAAAGGTGTTTCTTCGACGAAATACTTTAAGTTCACTCCCCATTCCTCTCCAGAATGGAAATAGTCAGTTATGACGGTGGGTAAATAGGCCATAGTTACTGCTATATCTACTATATTATATCTTTTTAACAGCTCAATTGAATATTCCATTATTGGCTTGTTTACAATCGGTACCATTGGCTTTGGAATGTCACATGTTAGTGGTCTTAATCTAGTTCCTTTTCCTCCTGCCATTACTACTGCCTTCATTTGAACACTCCTTTATGCGTGTAATTAAAAAATAACAATTCTACAATAAAGTATTTTATGCTAATATGGAGTGTTATATTCATAGAAGGAAATTAACAAAGTTTCATTGACATATTATCAAAAATTACCTTCCATATGGATGTTGTCAGGAAGGTAATTTTGTGATAATTTAATTATAAGTTAAAACTATATCATTTATTATGAGGTGATTAAATTATGTCAAATACAGAAAAAATAACTATAAACATAAACGTTGTTGATTTAGGAAAAATTGATTTACTTGTAGAAAATGGATTTTATTCAAATAGGACAGATTTCATAAAAACATCTATTAGAAATAAGTTAGATACTGAAAACTATATTATAAAAGATGCTATTACAAAAAATAATTTTGGTATTGGGATTTTTATGTATGGTAAAGATTATTTAGAAAAAAAAGTTAGTGCTAATGAAAAACTTAATTTAAAAATAGTAGGTATGCTTGTTTTAAAAGATGACATTACTCCAGAACTGGCATTAAAAGCTATTAATTCAATTGAAGTAAAAGGTATACTAAGAGCTGATTCAAGATTAAAAACAGAACTATCTCAAATAATCAAATTTAAAAACTTTTGATACTTTTAACGTGACAACGTGGGGTTTCAAACATCATCTAAAAATAACGGTCTAAACATCCCGTTGTCATGCTGTTGGAATTAACAGCATTATAAAGAACAGTAAAATAAACCTTGTTATAATGTAACGCTTTTCCTTAACTGTTTACTCATTATCTTATTGTAAGATTAGTTGTGCAATTAAGTTTACCATGTTTGCCTTGAATTTCCACAGAAAATAATTTCGTGTCAAAAAGAACCGTCCCTGTTGACGTTTTATAGAAACGGGTATGTACCATTTTAATGGAATATACCCGCTGTTATATAGTCTAAGGCTGGATTCTGTGGAAAATTGAAAAAATCTAAGTTTTAAACTTTTTCATAAAATAGCATTATACTTGTCATTAAATTAATTATTTGCCTTTAGTTTTTTTCATATATTTGATTATTTGGTAATTGAGTTCCCTTCAGGAATAATATCCACTGACAAATGTGGATGGTCTGCTTCAAGCATACTAGTAATTCTAGCTTTCGTATCTATAATATCTTTTTTATTATAGAATGCTTGATCAGTTGAAATGTAAATGAGTATGATGTACTTACTGCCATTTTTACTAATGAATATGTTTTCAATCTTTAAGGCTTCAGGCATAT
>JANQLB010000021.1 GCA_028280805.1 Tissierellales bacterium | reverse complement strand
AAAGTGTATTGACATTTATCAGATACTATACTTAACTTGTTTGGATTTTTACTAACTTGTTCTTCAAATTTTTTAGCTAATAACATTTTCTCATCTCCTCACCTGTTTTTTCCTCTTTACTACTATTCGACGTTTTTACCTATTTGTATTCTCATAATCATTATAGGATGATTTTGAACTACAGCTAAGGTATATTTTGAAGGTGACTTTCTATCTTACCTAATTGCATTTTTTAACTTATATTTGATTTATTGTATATTATTTTTAAGAAATATCTCTATATTTTTCTTCTCAGTTTTTTGAGGTATCTATATGGTTTTTACCTATTATTTATCTTAGTTATCCTAATATCTCATTTAAGTCTTCTTCACTAATATCAAGAGTTTCAAAATCCGAAGGAGTAAAGTATATATCCTTTTCCTGCTTAAGAAATTCTAAAATACTTTTTAAACTATTAAGATAAATATCCATAAGACCTGCTATTGTGTTTTTGTCAAAATATTTCTTATTGTATCCAAAAGAAATGTTTAATTTTCCATTAATAATCATACTATTAATCTCAAGATTTGCTGTTATTTTGTTAATGACTGAAATTTCTTTTCCAGTATAGTCACTACAGTAAGAAAATAAATCATTATCTACTTCATTATCAAATTGTCCTAGATAGTTAAATCTTATTTGAGGCTTACTATGTTTCACATCTCGAAGTTCTTGTTTTATAAACTTCAAAACTCCATACCCTATTCCGTTATTAGGAGTTATTTTTACCTGTTCCTTTATAGACATTATTTGCTTAGAAATGTTATTAGTATCAATTTTTAGCTTTAAGGGGTACATTGCTGTAAACCATCCAATAGTTTTTGATAAGTCTATATTATGTATATGTCTTCCATGATTCTCCATTTCTATCACAAAACAATCGTCTTCTGTCCAATCGTTTAAAGTTTTTGCTAAAGCCACAAGCATTAGAGTCAAAGTATCAGTATTGTATATTTTATTTGCATCTGTCAATAAGTACTGAGTTTCTTGTTCCCCAAGACTTCTTGTGATAAACTCTAAATTTTTTACTGTCCAGTCCGTTGTTTTAAAATCATATGGTATTAAAAATTGTGTTCTTTCAATATCTTCCCAGAATTCTCTTTCATGATTTATTTTCTCTGGTGTATAGAAATCAATTAATTCATGATACCATTCTTTTAAAGAAGCAGTTTTTTCAGCTAAATTAACAGGTTGTTTTAGTTCTAATGAATTATATATAACATATAAATCTTCAAGTAGAATTCTCCATGACATCCCATCAATTATAAGATGGTGAGCTGAAATAAATAATTTTAGATTGTTTTCGCTATATTTGATAACTGCTGCCTTAATAAGCAATCCATCAAATATATCAAATCCTTCTTTTGTATTCACACAAATCTCTTCGAGTTTTTGTGATTTTTTATCATTAGTAACACTTGAAATATCATATTTTTCAACGCTAAAGGGTTTAATTAAATGATCATTATTAAAATACAGTAAATTTCGTTCTTTATCATAGTTAGTTCTAAGTCCATCATGGTGTTTTATTAGCTTCTCAAAAGCTTTTTCTATCATATTTAAATCTATATCTCTTTTCAGTTGTAGTAATACAGATTGATTATAATAATTTGGATTCTTAAATTTTTGATAAAAAAACCATTCTTCAATTGGATTTAACTCTCTTTCTCCTGATAATAATTGCTGATTATATGTTCTAGTTTTTGCAGTTAAATCTACACTTGAAATTATTTGTTCAATCGTTTGATAAGTAAGTATATCTCTGGCACTTAAATGTATTTCTAAATTATTTAAACGAGATACAACTTGAGTAGCTTTTATTGAATCTCCTCCTAATTCCATAAAATTATCCTTTATACTTACTCTATCAATATCTAAAATATCTCCCCATATTTCGGCAATAATTTTCTCATTATCACTTTGTGGTTCAACATATTCTGCTTGGCTATTAATTTTCTCTCCCATTGATTCAATGGCATATTTGTCTACCTTACCGTTAATTGTCAATGGAATTTTATCAATCTTGAAAAAATATGACGGTATCATATACTCAGGTAATGTTCTTGAGAGATAGTTTCTTAAGTCAGAAATAGACACTTCATGCTCTGCTACTACATATGCACACAAAATATCATTTTCGTTTTTATCTTGTTTTGGTATAACAACTGTATCATAAACATTATCATGTTTTGCTAACTGACGTTCTATCTCTTCGATCTCGATTCTATATCCTTTAATTTTTACTTGCCCGTCAGCTCTTCCTAAAAATTCAATTATATTATCTGAAAGACGTCTGGCTAAATCACCTGTCTTATACATTTTTAGACCTTCTATAAATGGATTTTCAATAAACTTCTCTTTCGTCAATTTTGGCTTATTTATATATCCCCTAGCTACTCCGTCTCCTGAAATATATAGTTCACCTTTAACTCCAATAGGAACTGGTTTTAAATTTTTATCTAGTATGTATACTTTTGCATTAGATATTGGTCTACCTATTGGTACTGATTTTCCATTATCTGATATTAGGTTATACTTATATATCATACACCCTACAGCAGTCTCAGTAGGACCATATTCATTATATATTTCTATATTTCCAGCAAAGTTTTTATAGATATTCTTTGCAAGATTTACACTTAGATTTTCTCCACCCAAAATTAATCTTTTTACACTTGAATCATTAAATTCTTTACCTTCTATCAATTTCATGTGAGATGGAGTTAGTTTTATAACCCCAACTTTACTTTCGTTAATCATTTTCTCAATTAAATTGTTGCTATTTTCTTCTTTGTAAATGACAATAGAATTGCCGGTAATTAATGGAATGAAAATAGAAGTTACCGTTAGATCAAATGATATAGATGTATATAATGGGAAATTTAGATTCTCATTGTTTACATATTGTTTTGCTCCCCAATACACATAATTTAAAATCTGGTTATGCTCTATCATAACTCCCTTTGGGTATCCTGTAGTGCCGGAAGTATATATAATGTAGCATAGATTATTAGGATTATTAATGTTTTTGAGATTGCCACGGTTACCATTATACAAAATATCTTTATTCAAGTTTAAGACCTTACCATTAGACATTAAACTCTTATCAGTTAATATGAACCTACCATTACAATCCTTTAATATATAATTAATACGTTCTTCAGGATATTTAGTATCTATAGGCACATATCCTCCTCCTGCTTTTAATACTGCAAAAATCGCTATTATCATTTCAATAGAACGTTCCATCATTATACCTACAACTGTATCTGGTTTCACTCCACTTTCTCTCAAAATAAAAGCAAGATTATTAGCTCTTTCATTCAATTCTCTATATGTAACTTTTATATCTTCATGCATTACTGCAATATTATCTGGTGATTTTTCCACTTGCTCTTCAAACAAATTATGAATTGTTTTATTTTTTGGATATACAGCTTCAGTATTATTAAAGTTATATACTAACTCTTTCTTTTCTTCATCTGACAAAATTTCTATATCTTTAATTTTAATTTTGGGATTCTGGACTATTTTTTTTATAATCTTAATATAATTGTTTGATACTCTTTCAATAGTTTCTCTCTTAAATAATTTGGAACAATATTCTAGATTGAATTTTATATCTTTCTTTAGCTCATTGGAGCTTAAAGTCATATCAAATTTTGATGTTTTATTATGAAAATCAATAGGACTAACTTCTAAATCTTCACTTTTCACACTCCCGTAATCTAAGTTTTGATGCATAAACATAGTATCAAATAGTGGATTTCTACTCTTATCCCGTTCTATTTTAAGTTTTTGAACTAGCTGACTAAATCTATAGTCTTGATTCTCGTTTGCATCAAGGATACAATCTTTTACATCGCTCAAAAAATCTTCAAATATATCACTATCAGTTAATTTATTTCTTATGGCTAAGGTGTTGACAAACATACCAGTAACTTGGCTTAAATCACTATCATTCCTTCCTGCTGTTGGAACTCCAACTATTATATCCTCTTGACCTGAATATTTATAAAGCAGAATATTGTAAATTGATAGCAACATTATAAACAATGTAATTTCATTGCTTTTAGCTAATTTTTTTAACTGGATTGAAAGCTCTTCACCTAATGTAAAGTTATAACATTCTCCTTCATAACTTTGAATAGGTGGACGAGGATAATCTAACGGTAATTCAATTTTGGGTATTTCTCCATTGAATTTGCTTAGCCAATACTGTTCTATACTTTTAAACTCTTCCGTTTGTAATCTTTGTTTATTCCATTCAACGTAGTCCTTATACTGAATTCTAGGTTCTTGTAGTTTCTTATCATGATATAACTCAAAAAATTCTCTTAATAATATTATTGATGATGTACCATCAAAAACAATATGATGTACGTCAAGGGCCATAATATATTTATTTTCAAACACTTTGATTAATATAGCCCTTAACAAGGGACCCTTACTTAAGTCAAATGGTCGACTAAACCTTTGAATTATATTATAAACTTCACTTTCTTCTGCTGTTATGTATTCCACTTTAAATTCAAAATCATCATATATCTTCTGAACAATTTTCCCTTTTATGTTAATGAATTCTGTTCTTAAACTTTCATGTCTTAATATAAGTTGTTTAAATACATGTTCTACCTTATCCTTATCTAAAGCACCTTTTATTTGTAATACAAATGGTATATTGTAAACTTTATTGTTTTTATCAAGTTGAGTTAAAGCATATATACTTTGTTGTTCCGGTGATAGTTCATAATAATCTCTTTTTTCAACCGCTCCAATTCTGTCATAATGTTTCTTATCTGCATTTTCAATGTATTCTGCCAGTTTCTTAATTGTAGGTAATCTAAACACTTGAACAGGCTGCAACTCTATAGAAAATTCTTTACTAATTTTATCTACTAATATAGATGCTTTTAATGAGTCTATGCCCAATTGAAGAAAATTATCATTGAGACTAATTTTCTCAATGTTAGACATATTTCTTAATATAGCTACTAATTTCTTCTCTAAATGAGTATACTGTTCACTATTAACTTTATTTTCATGATTATTAAATATGAATTTTTCCACTTCTTTAATATTTAAATCATATTCTCCTTTTAGGTAATTCTCTCTTAGTTTATATCGTTGTATTTTTCCACTTGTTGTTTTTGGTATTTTAGAAACAGGAACTACATCATGAATTTTAAGTCCAGTATGTGAATAAACGTGCTGTTTTAAATCTTTAATAATTGATGGCAGTTTATTATATTTTCGTTTTTTAGCCAATATGAAAATAATAACTCTATCTTCATTTAAATCTTCGTCAAAGTTTCCAGCTGCAACAACTTGTCCAAGCTCTAAATTTTCTACTTCTTGTGCTACTCTCTCAATGTCAAAAGAATAGTAGTTTTGTCCATTAGCAAATATTATATCTTTAGCTCGACCTGTAATTATCAATCTATTATCCTTAATAAAACCTAAGTCTCCAGTATTTAACCATTTGTCATCTGTTAAAGCATTTTGAGTTGCACTTTGGTTGTTATAATAACCTGCAGTAACATTCTCCCCTTTAATGTTAATATATCCAATTGTTTCCTCAGATAATTCATTATTATCACTGTCTGTAATCCTTAACTTGGTACCCACTACAGAATATCCTACATCTACAAGTGTAACTGCTGTGTTATCACAGCTATTCTTAAATACCACCTTTTTATAAAGTTCTAAAGAATTTCTGTCCACAGTTACAGTTCTTAATTCTTCTGATACAGGAGGAAAAGTTACAGCTAAACAAGCTTCTGCTAATCCATAGACTGGAAACATTGAATTTCTTTTTAGATTTAATCTTTCCATTGTGTCTAAAAACTGATTGCACAATTTGTGGGATATTGGCTCTGCACCATTAAATATTAATCTTACACATGATAAGTCTAAATCTTCTGTTAATTCAAAATTAAAAAAAGTTAAAAAGTGCTTATATCCAAAATTAGGAGAGGATAAAATACTTATTCTGTATTGACTAACTTTTTTTATCCATAAAATAGGATTTCTTATAAACAATTTCGTGGGCATTTGATATTGATTAATACCCAGAGTAAGAGGAACTAAATGAAAACCAATAAGTCCCATATCATGTGTTAGCGGCAGCCAGCTAATGCATGTATCTTCTATACTAACTTCAGCATCTTTTATAATTGAATTGATATTAGCCATCAAGTTTTGGTGAGTAAGCACAACCCCTTTAGGACTACCTGTAGAACCAGATGAGAATTGTATAAAAGCAGTTTCAGTTGGATTAGTAATTACACTTGAAGGAAATATTTTGAAATCAATATCTTTTAATATTTCAGATAACACAATTCGTTTAGATTTCATTTCCTCAATAATGTTATTGTAGCTATACTTGAATCCATATTCCTCAATTTTTTCTATAACATCTTTTGAGCTGGTAATTAAATAAGGCTTTTGCAGCGTATTCCAGACGTTAAAAAACTTTGTGAAAGATTCATCATTATTGCCTACAGCTATAGGTACTGGAATGAAGCCTCCTAAAATACAAGCCCAGAATGTTTGGATAAATTGTTTGGAATCTTCTATCATCAATATCATCTCATCTTTTGGATTAACTCCAAGCTTCATCATTAATGACATTAATTCTTCAGCGTCATTATAAAGATCACTATAAGAATAAAACTCTTCTTTTGTCTTGTTTAGAAAAGTTATTCCTTTATCGATTTTATTACTTTGGCTTTTTAAAATATCTACAAGATTAAAGCAATTATTCATTTCAACTCCTCCTGAAAAACATATTTTTTAACACGCTCTAATTTTGCAATATGTATTATGTTATATTGCATCGTATTATGTCGTTTCTTGTCGTTTCTTGTAATTTTATGCTCTTTATTAATTTTTTTCATTATATTATATTTATTGTATTTCATATTATATATTAATCACTTCACATAGTCAATGAGTTTGTTAAATACAGGAGTTTAGCTATTTACTATATCTAAACATTATGTGTAAATAAAATAGAGAAACTATGAAAATAGTTTCTCTATTTATTAAAAAACATAAGTATTATTAACGTATTCCATAAATATTATTAACATGTTCCAAATAAATCATTTGTAACATGTAAAAGAGCTAAATTTAAAAATACGATTTGCATTATAATGCACTTGACATTTTTCTTTAAATTTCTTTATTTTACTTTGTAGTGTTGTTTTTAGCTGCTATCATTTTATGTATGTTTAAAGAGCTAGATACTTTCTTGTTTAGAAAGGTTTGAAATCATATGATTCTCGTTACATAATTTATCAAAGTATTGTTAACTACTTTTAAAACTTCATTCTCTTTTTTGTTTATAAAAAAATGTCCTCCTTCAAAGCTAAATATACTACAACTACTTTTTGTGTGCTTTTTCCATTCAGTTATCTTAATCATGTCACTATATTCTTCTTCACCATATAAGATAGTTATGTTACAATCTAATTTTCTTTTTTCAATATACTTGTACTCTTCAACAATTCTAAAATCCGCCTTAAGTATAGGCAGAAACAAATCAAGTAACTCCTCATTTTCAAATAATTCCTCCGGAGTACCTCCTAATTCAATTACCTTTTGTTTAAATTCATCTCTAGGGAGTTTATGTATCAATTCTTCTTCTCTAGGAATATTAGGTGCTTTGCTGCCTGAAAAGAAAATATGGGTTGCAGAAGACATTCCTTTCTCCTTTATTTTATGACACAACTCATAAACTAACATACTTCCCATACTATGTCCAAAAAATGCATAAGGATATTCAAGATCACTTTTAACCATATTAAAAATATCATTAACAGCTTCATCAAAATCTGTATACAGAGGTTCTGTAAATCGCTTACCCCGACCGGCAAGCTCAATGGGAATTACATCTACAAAACTATTAAGCTCACTTTTCCATCTATTAAATATTGAACTGGACCCTCCTGCATATGGTAAACAAAAAAGTTTTATCTTTTTCATTTCTACATCCCCTTTCAATTCAAAATCATGATCCCAATTTTACTTAATTGAAGCTTTTTATTTTGTATTGAAATTTATCAAAAGTAAAAGAGATAGATACTATACTTCTCGCTTTTTTAATTTAACCTTACGAAAGTCTTCCAACTAAATAAGGTATTACAGTTTCTACCCTAAGTATCCTTTCTCCTAGGTTATATACTTTAAAACCTTGTTTCTTTAACATATCAATTTCATATGGAATAAATCCCCCCTCCGGACCTATAGCTAAAGTTAATGACTCTGATATATTTCTTGGACACTGCTCCTGTGCCATGGGATGTGCTGCTATTGCCTGAGTACCTTTAATTATTGCTGGCAGTTCGTCTTCCACAAAAGGTTTAAAGAGTTTTTTAATATGTATTTGAGGTAAGATAGTATCCTTGCTCTGCTCTAAACCTAAAATCATATTGTTGAATAAAGTCGTTTCTTCTAGTACTGTACTTTTCCAATAACTTTTATCTACACGCCAAGTCTTTATAATATATATCTTTTTAACACCTATAGCAGTTACATCTTGAATTATTCTCTTAAAAACCTTTGGTCTGGGCATTGCCATTATGAGCTGAATATTAGAAGGTTTTGGCGGGTTATAGGTAAGTTTTATTTTCATCTCTAACTTATCTTTTGTAATCTCTGTTATTAACCCTTCTCCCATTTTTCCGCCTAATAATCCAACCTTTAATGTCTCTCCTACATTACTTTTATGTATATCAACTACATGTTTAAGTCTTCTGCCTTTTAATCTTACATAGTTTTGGTTTATGAAGTCATCATCAAACAGTATAACTAAATTCACAGGTTTTCTTCCTCTCAACATGATTATATTTAATCAATACAAGAGGGTCAACAAATGTTTTAATAAACCCACCCTCTTGTATTTAAAAATCTAATTTTTTTCCTTTATTTCCTCGGCTATTTTTTGAAGAAATTCTTCTAACTTAACAGCCCCTATATCTCCTTTATCTCTATGTCTGACAGATACTTTTTCCTCTTGAATTTCCTTTTCTCCAATAATTAGCATATAAGGATTTCTAGCTAACTGAGCTTCTCTGATTTTATACCCTATTTTTTCACTTCTTGTATCAACTTGAACCCTAACTCCTTTAGCTTTTAACATGTCAGCTACTTCATATCCGTAGTCATTATACTTATCTGATATAGGGAGTATACTTACTTGAACCGGTGATAACCAAACTGGAAATTTTCCGGCATAATGCTCTATAAGAACACCAATAAATCTTTCCATGCTTCCTAGTATAGTTCTATGAATCATCACAGGTCTATGTTTTTCATTATCTTTACCAACATAAGTTAAATCAAATCTCTCTGGCATTTGGAAGTCAAGCTGGATAGTAGCACACTGCCAAGTACGTCCAATGCTATCTTCAAGGTGAAAGTCAAGCTTTGGTCCATAAAAAGCACCGTCACCTTCGTTTATGATATATTTTATGCCCATTTCCTCAACAGCTTCTCTTAAAGCATTAGTAGCCATCTCCCACTGTTCATCAGTTCCCATTGCTTTTTCAGGTTTTGTTGAAAGTTCTATATGGTACTTAAAATTGAATACCTTATACATATAATCAGCAAGTTCAATAACCTTTTTAAGTTCATCTTTAACCTGCTCAGGCAACATAAATATATGAGCATCATCTTGTGTAATACTTCTTACCCTCATTAATCCATGTAATGCTCCAGCCAGCTCATGTCTATGAACTAAACCAAGTTCAGCCATTTTTAAAGGTAAATCTCTATAGCTGTACATATTGGATTTATAAACTAACATAGCACCGGGACAATTCATTGGCTTAATAGCATAATCCGAGTCATCTATATTTGTAAAATACATATTCTCTTTATAGTGATCCCAATGTCCTGACTGATGCCATAATTGTTCGTTTAATATAATTGGAGTTTTAATCTCGTAATATCCTCTTTTATTATGTTCTTCTCTCCAGAATCCTTCTAAAGTATGCCATAGTGTCATACCCTTAGCATGGAAGAATGGAAAACCGGGTCCTTCTCCGTGCATACTAAATAAATCTAATTCTCTGCCAAGTTTTCTATGGTCTCTTTTCTTTGCTTCTTCAAGTCTTTCTAAATATTCATCTAAATCCTTCTTCTTTTCAAACGATGTACCATAAATTCTTTGAAGCATTGGTCTTTTCTCATCACCACGCCAATAAGCTCCAGCTATACTTGTTAGTTTAAAAGCCTTTACCTTTTTAGTAGTAGACAAATGTGGTCCTTTACATAGATCTACAAAATCTCCCTGCTGATAAAAGGATATTTCTACACCTTCAGGTAAATCTTTAACCAATTCAATTTTATAATCCTCCCCTAACTCTTGTAAATATTCAAGTGCTTCTTCTCTAACTTTAATAAATCTTTCAGGCCCTAAATCTTCCTTAATAATTTTCTTCATTTCTGCTTCTATTTTTTCAAGGTCATCCGGAGTAAACCTATGATCTGTATCAAAATCATAGTAAAATCCGTCTCTTATTGCCGGACCAATTGCTAATTTTGTATTAGGAAAAAGTCTTTTTACAGCTTGAGCTAAGATATGTGCACTGGTATGCCTAAAAATATCCGCTCCTCCATCATCATCAAATTTTAGCAGGTTTAACTTTGAATCTCTATCTATTGTCTCCTGTACACCTACTACTTCTCCATTTAACTCTGCTCCAACTATAACTCTCGCTAATCCTTCACTTATGTCCTTAGCTACATCCATAACTGTAATTTTTCCATCATACTCTCTTATAGATCCATCTGGTAATGTAACTTTAATATTTGCCATTTAAACTCCTCCTTCATTTTTGATTTAAATAAAAAACCTCTCACTCCTAGACATTCTAGGGGCGAGAGGTTACTCACACGGTACCACCCTAATTTAGAATCTTTTAAAAAATAAAGATTCACTCTAATGATTATAACGTAATCAACGGAAATTCCTTACCCAATTGAAT
Organism: Tissierellales bacterium; assembly: GCA_028280805.1. Taxonomy (GTDB): domain Bacteria; phylum Bacillota; class Clostridia; order Tissierellales; family VENL01; genus JANQLB01. Next base: position 29,502 of record JANQLB010000021.1, on the reverse strand, counting down.
GGATTTCGGACTCAGCTCAAGGTTAGTTTTCAACTATTTTTATCTTGGGAGCTTCCAGCCACGGCATCCCTTCTCTGTTAGACTAACTATAGTTTACTCATCCTGTCATAGATTTATCTTAATATATTTTAATATATTATAGTTATTATTTTACATATTGTCAAGAGTAAATATACATGATTGATTAATTTGTGATAATGTCACCTTTATAACTCTTTTTTCTTTATTTACTATTATATCACATTCTATGTGTTCCAGCCTGAACCTAATCATGTTATATAAAAAAAAGTAAGAGAGCATCTATGTTCTCTTACTTTTTTTATTATTTAATTGAAGGTAGCTTGTTAAGAAAATTTAATATTCATTTTTAATGATAATCACTTTATAAGTTTTGAACATAATAATATAGTATTAACATACTGATTCTTATCGTTAAAAATAATATTAATATTATATTTAAAAAAGTATATATATATTATATAATATATATTAGTAAATATTGTTAGTGTGTTACGCATCACAAATACTTTCTTATATTTTTAAATTATGTATAACTTAATCATAACAAATAATTCACAATCCTTTAACATTATTGCAATATGATGAAGTTATAATTTTTTTTTAATATTATGTTGTTAAATCATTATGAAAATACCAATCTTACATACTAGGATTTACGTATATTTCATACTCACATCAATTGAATTGGTTTTGTGTTAAAAGCTTTAATAGCGAAGTTTAATAACTATAAGGGGAGATTATAATGAAAGTTGCATTATTTACAGACACTTTTTTACCTCAGATAAATGGTGTTACAAAGACATTAGGTAAATATGTTGAATACATGGAGAAAAACGATATTGAATACAGAGTATTTGCTCCTGTTGATGGAGAACAAGAATACAACGAGAATATCATTAGGTTCTTTAGCTTTAAGTTTTTCTTATACCCAGATTGCAGAGTATCTTTACCAAATTATTTTTCTATTGCTAAAGAGTTAGATAAGTTTAAGCCTGATATTGTTCATATCGTTACACCTTTTAATATAGGATTGTGCGGTCTAAAATATGCAAAGAGCCATAATGTACCTCTTGTTTCTTCATATCATACAAATATTGCTCAATATCTTGAATATTTCCATCTGAAATTCTTAACTAATATCTGCTGGGAATTTTTCCGCTGGTTTCATAGGCATTGCAGGAAAAATTATTGTCCTTCTCAAGTAACATATAAACTTCTAGAACAAGAAGGCATTAAGAATTTAGAAATATGGGGACGAGGCATAGACACCAATAAATTTTCTCCTGCTAATCGAGATATAGAATATAGAAAATCATTAAATATTGATGATAAACTGGTTTTTCTTTATGTTGGAAGAATATCTCCTGAAAAAGATTTAAATGTTTTTATGGAAACTGCAAAAGAGCTTAATAAAAAATATATGGATAAAATCCACTTTTTAATGGTGGGTAATGGTCCTATGTATAATGAAATAAAAGAAAATAAACTTCCTAATATGACTTTAACAGGCTTTTTACAAGGAGAAGAACTAACTAAAGCATATGCTTGTGCAGACGTATTTATGTTTCCATCTCCTACAGAAACATATGGAAATGTTATATTAGAAGCTATGGCATCAGGATTGGCTTCAATAGCCTGCTATGCTGGCGGTATCAAAGAAAATCTTATTGATGAATATAATGGTTTAGCCTGTAATGAAAAGAATAAGGAAGACTTCTATAATGCTTGTGAAAGACTGATATTAGATTCTGATTTGAGAAAAAAAATAGCTCAAAATGGCAGAAATTATTGTCTAAAAAGAAGCTGGGACAGTATATTTGATAACTTGTTTGATAGTTATAAAGAAGTAGTTGAAGATGCCAAAGATGATTCAGAGGAACCATCTAATAAAAAAAGAATCTCGGCTTAATAAGACGTGATATTTAATAATAAGGTTAGATTAAAAATATTTTTAATCTAACCTTATTATTTTAATTATAGACAATATACTACTCTTGATGTTTTATTAATATTAGGATATTATAATTTACAAAGATACAAAGCTATACAATTTCGTTATTGTAAGGAGAGATATTATGAATGATTATAATAAAAAAACACTTACGGATTTAGTTAATCTTAAGCCCTTATTATGGGAAAATCCTAATAAGATTAATATGAGAGAAGCACTAGAATTCTTACCCTTAAAATATAAAGATATTATAGATGCTTCTAATAGATTAGAAAGATTTGCACCGCTTATAAGAAAGCTATTTCCTGAAACTAAAGATGGAATAATAGAGTCTCCTCTAGTTACAGGATATAATTTTACAAAAATACTTGAGAGTACATATAATAAATCTATTAAAGGCAGGGTTTTACTTAAATGTGATAATAATTTAAAAGTAGCAGGTTCTATTAAAGCCAGAGGCGGTATATATGAAGTTTTGAAACATGCTGAAAAAATAGCTTTAGATAATAAGCTTCTATACTTAAATGATGACTATTCTAATTTAGCAAGTCCTAAATTTAAAAACCTTTTTTCTAAGCATAAAATTGCAGTAGGTTCAACGGGAAATCTGGGATTAAGTATCGGCATAATGTCTGCTGTACTAGGATTTAAAGTTGATGTGCATATGTCTAATGATGCTAAAGAGTGGAAAAAAAATCTTCTTAGAGAAAAGGGGGTAAATGTTATAGAATACGATGATGATTATTCTAAAGCTGTTGAAGAAGGTAGAAAACAATGTAAAAAAGATTCTATGGCGTTTTTTATCGACGATGAAAATTCAAAAGATTTGTTTCTAGGATACAGTGTAGCTGCTCTAAGACTAAAAACACAGCTTGAAAAACAAAAGGTTGTAGTAGATAAAGACCATCCATTGTATGTATATCTACCTTGTGGAGTAGGAGGAGCTCCGGGAGGAATAACATTCGGACTTAAACACATCTATGGAGATAATGTACATTGCTATTTCGTAGAGCCTACCCATGCTCCTTGCATGGTATTAGGTCTTATTACTGAAAAATTAAGTGATGTAAGTGTTAAAGAATATGGAATTGACAATATAACTGAAGCTGATGGTTTAGCAGTCAGTTCACCTTCCAATCTGGTAGCTAAAATAGCAGATAAACTAATAGATGGTATATATACTATAGAAGATAGGGAGCTGTTTAACCTTTTAAAGTTACTCAAGGATTCAGAAGATATAAAAGTAGAACCTTCAGCAGCATCAAGCCTTTTAGGACCTGTTTTAATAGATTCTCACAATAACAGCACACATATCTCTTGGTTAACAGGAGGAGCTTTGTTACCTAAAGAAGAATATAAAAAAATGTATCAAAGAGGCAGATGATTAATCATCTACCTCTTAATTATATGTTAAGGTACTCATTTTCTTAAATTTAATATTGATTTTCGTATCAACAAAATTATCATTTTAATTAGGCGGCATTATACCTAATTTAACGCTAACTTTTATATAACCTTCACCACGATAAATCTTTAATTCTATAACATCATCCGGTTCATGATTTTCAACAATTTTAACCAAATCTTCAGCAGTCTGAATAGCTACTCCGTCAATTTCAGTGATAATGTCATTTACTTGTAATTGTGCTTGTGCTGCTGGACTATTATGGTATACTCTTACTATATAAACACCCTTAGGTACATTATATGTTTGTGCCCTTTCTTCATTCATAGTTTCTAGCAGTATTCCAATCCATGGTCTTTTAATATAGCCGTTTGTAATTAGTTCTTCTATTATGGGAACAGCACTATTGACTGGAATAGCAAAACCCATACCTTCTATATCTGGTGAAGAAAGCTTTATGCTGTTTATACCTATAACCTCTCCATTCTTATTAACCAATGCTCCTCCACTATTTCCGGGGTTTATAGCAGCATCTGTCTGTATAAGGTTAAATTTCTTTTCTCCTATGTTTATGCTTCTATTTAAAGCACTAATAATTCCTGCCGTAACACTTCCTGAGAATTCTTCTCCTGCTGGAGTTCCTATAGCTACAGCTATTTCTCCAACTTTAACATTGTCAGAATCACCAAATTTTGCTGCTTTAAGATTATCAGCCTCAATCTTAAGTACTGCTAAATCACTTCTGGAATCCTCCCCTAATACTCTTGCATTAAATACCCTTCCATCATTTAAAACAACTTCTATCTCTGATGCTCCATCTATAACATGTTGATTTGTTATTACATAACCATCTTCTCTATAGATTATACCAGAGCCGGTACCTTGGTCTACTGACCCTCTTGATCCATATCCAAAATATGGATTCATTTTCACCTTATTTCTAATCATAACTATAGAAGGTAAAACCTCTTCTGCAACACTAATAACAGGGCTATCGTATTGTGTACTGTTTTGTATATTTTCTATTTCATCTCGTATTTTTTGTATCTCTTTCTGAATATTGCTGATATCAGGTGAATTTGTGTCACTAGCATTAGCCGGCTGAAAGTTTATTGCATCTATATTTCCAAAAATACCAAAGGAAAATGTCCCTCCAATAACTACACCAACAATTACTGAAATAAAAACTATATTAAGCAGTTTACTTCTACGATATTTTCCTTTATAATCTTCATGTGAACCATTCATTTAAATACCTCCTTTTGTATTTTATTAACTATAATTTTAAAACTTAACAATTTGCTTGATGGTATTGTTTTAACATATTATTATAAACAGAAGTTATTCTTTATACTTCTTAATATAATTTAATTATAAAAAACAAAATTGAATAAATTGTGAACAAATTGTAAATTTACATTGTAGATTGTGTGTATATTAATACATGATATAATCCAAAATAATAATTATAAAATTGTTTATTTAAACTCGGTTTTTTAATAAAAACTTATTTCTTGTAAGGATGTGATAATTTTGGCTGAACTTGATAAATTAATGTTAAAAATTGAGTCATTAAGAGAAAATCTAAACCGGATAATTAAAGAAGAAAAAGATTTAAAACACCCTGATGTTCTAAAAGCAAGCAAGAAACTTGATAAAATTTTAAATAAATATCAGAAACTTTTGCAGGATATGATAGAACTTGATGATAAAAACTCCTGACTTTCCACACTCATTAGCTTAATTCCAAGGTAAAAGTAAACTTAGTTCCGTCTCCGACTTGACTTTCCACCCATATGTTTTGATTATGTGCTTTTATTATTTCCTTCACAATGGACAATCCTAATCCTGTTCCCTTAATCTGTCTAGACCTTGATTTATCACCTTTATAAAATCTCGTCCAAATATTACTAATTTCTTCTTGAGGTATCCCTGCTCCTGTATCCTTTATATAAACAATTGCCTTTTCATCCTCAACTATAGTGCCAATTATAAGTTTTCGTGTATCAGAAGCGTTCATAAATTTTATAGCATTATCAATTATATTGTAGACAACTTGTGATATACTGTCTTTTTCTCCTAATACCATTAATGGGTCTTTAGAAAAATTTACATCTACGTTTATATTTTTTTCTTCTAGATTATTGGTAAACTTAATAATACTTCTTCTCAAAAGTTCATTGATATTAAATGTTTCAAGTTCTAAATAATACTTACCCGATTCCATCCTAGATAAATCTAACAAATTACTTATAAGTTCTGACAATCTATCAGTTTCTTCATATATTATGTTTATATATTTTTTTCTCTTACTTTCTGATAACTCAGTATCCATCAAGCCCTTTACATATCCCTTAATAAGCGTGAGAGGAGACCTTAATTCATGAGAAGCATCTGCTATAAACCCTTTTCTGGTCTGTTCTATTTTTTCAATCTCTCTAGCCATATTATTAAAAGAAAGACAGAGTTCTCCTATTTCATCACTACTTTTAATATCTAATCTTTTATGAAATTCTCCTGATGCAATCTGTTTCGTTATTTTAGTTATTTCAGTTAAAGGCTTTGTTATTCTTTGAGTTGTGTAATAAATAAGTAAAGATGCAATAATTAATGAAATAGCTAAAGTTGTTATGGTGAGCTCAGATACTTCATTTAAGGCTTCGTTTATTTCATATATAGGAGAGTGCATAAAAACAGCATTCTGTACCTTTCCATTGATAAATATTGGAATGCCAACTGTTAAAACTGGCCCTCCAAAGACCTCGTCATATTCTCCACGGTTTGTAACTATATTACCCTCAAAGACTTCAATAACATCATTAGTGGAAACCTGCTTTCCAATCCATTTTTCCTCTGATTCACTGGATACACCATAAATTATTCCTTTTTTATCTATAACCCAGGTTTTAGAATTTAAGAATCTTTCTATAGATTGCAGTGTAATATATAGTCTTTCATAACTGACTTTATTATTTAAATAATCAATAATAGTACTGTTTAGCTTCTGTCCTTCATCAATTAAGGCTTGAGTTCTACTTTCAAAATAGTAGTTTTCAAATACCTTAATTAGTGAAAAACCAAGTATCATAAACGTAACTAGAATTACTATAAAATACACTATGGTCATTTTCTTAAAGACAGTGTTAAACATTTTTCTTCACCTCAAATTTATATCCTACTCCCCACACAGTTTTTATTTCATAACTATGTTCTAAATCAATCAATTTAGTTCTTAATCTCTTGATATGCACATCTACCGTTCTAGTTTCTCCGATAAAATCAAAACCCCAGATCTGCTCAATTAACTGTTCTCTAGTAAATACTTTTTCAGGATGAGATGCTAAGAAATACAAAAGTTCCATCTCTTTTTTGGGTAATGAAATAATATGTTCTTTTACTTTTACACTATAATTATCCATATTAATAGCTAAATTAGGAAATATAATCTGCTGTTGCGATTTTGTAATTCCATCCGTTCTTCTTAAAACTGCCCTAATCCTTGCCACAAGCTCCTCAGGGTCAAAGGGCTTTACCATATAATCATCAGAGCCAAGTCTTAATCCGAGAACCTTATCAAATGTTTCACCTTTAGCAGTTAACATAATAATTGGAACATTACTTATTTTCTTTATCTCTCTGCAAACATCATAGCCATCCATTTTAGGAAGCATTACATCTAAGATAATTAATTTGGGTGTTTCTGTTTTGAATTTATCTAAAGCTTCATATCCATCATGAGCTTTTATTACTTGAAACTGTTCTTTATTTAAAAACATTTCTATCATGTTGCAGATTTCTACATCGTCATCTACAACTAAAATCTTATCAAGTTTTTGTTTAGACATAAAATCACCTCAATACTATTATTACCAAACTTTATTTTACATTGCAACAATAACTTTACTTTCATTTTCTTACCCAAACAAAAAAAGAGTTAACTAAAAAATTGTTTACTCTTTTCTATATACTACAATACTATATGTAATTATTTTTTACTTTTTGTGTTTTTATTATTTAAATGAAATTCTACTATCAATTTATCCAATTCACAGCTTAATTGTAATATTTCCTTAGTTATAGAATCTGTTTTAAATTGATCTTTTGATACAAGATTATTCAGCTTGTCTTGCTTAATTCTTATCTCCTTTAACATAGTTTCATTTGTTTCATTTGTCATATTAGCCACATTATTCCTTTCGTTAATTGTTTAAATTGACTTCAAATTATGGTACTATAATTTAGAACTATTTTCAATAGTATATATTTCCTATTATCATAGTTTAATAATTTCAATAATTTTTTATTATATTTTTTATTGACTTTTAGCATTTTATATGATAGCTTAATATAAGCGAACCTTTAAGTTGGTCCAGTGAGGCTAAGAAGGTATAAACAATTTTAAATGTGCAAACAATAACATAAGTATATTTTTAAAAACTATTATCTTGACTTTACAATTTTTAAATTAGCAAAGATTATAGTTTCTAGTAATAATATTCTTGTTAATTGCTGCACATGTGTATCACCAAACTTACCTTCTTGCTTTGTTGTAAGAAGTTTTTTTGTGCCTTTAATTTAGTCCAGTGAGACTAAAAAGGGAGATTAGTCTCCCCAAATTTAAAAACAGAAGGGAGAATTTATTATGAGTTTAAAAGGTAGACACCTAATTGATCCAAACGATTTTACACTAGAGGAATTGAACCAGATATTTGAATTGGCTCATAAAATGGAGAAGAATCCACAAGATTATTCAGACCTATGTAAGGGTAAAATATTAGCTACTCTTTTTTACGAGCCAAGTACTAGAACAAAATTTAGTTTTGAAGCAGCTATGCTTAGACTTGGAGGCAGTATCTTAGGGTTTGCTGATGCAAACACCAGCTCTGTTAAAAAAGGAGAAAGTATATCTGATACTATTAGAGTTATGGATGGTTACTCAGATATAGTGGTAATGCGTCATCCTAGAGAAGGAGCTCCTAAGCTTGCTTCTAACTTTTCTAGTGTACCTATAATTAATGGAGGAGATGGCGGTCACCAGCATCCTACACAGACTTTAACCGATTTATTTACCATTAACAATCTTAAAGGTGAAATAAAAAATCTTAGAATTGCATTATGCGGAGATCTTAAATATGGTAGAACAGTTCATTCCTTAATAAAAACTTTAGCTAGATATGAAGGAATGTCTTTTTATCTTATTTCACCCGGTCAGCTTCAAATGCCAGTCTATATTAAAGATTATGTTAAAAATCAATATAATGTAGAAATAATTGAAACTGAAGATTTAGAAGATGTCATAAATAAAGTTGATGTATTATACATGACTAGAATTCAAAGAGAAAGATTCTTTAACGAAGAAGATTATTTAAAATTAAAAAACAGTTATATATTAACAAGTGACAAAATTAAAAACGCTAAAGAAAATATGATGATTATGCACCCTCTACCAAGGGTAAATGAGATTGATTACAGTGTTGATGATGATAAAAGAGCTGTATATTTTAAGCAGGCCAAGTATGGAGTATATGCCAGAATGTCACTAATTGCACATCTTTTGGGGGTGAATTAATATGTTGACTGTAAATAGTATAGAAAAAGGAATAGTAATTGATCATATACAATCAGGTAATGGATTAAAAATATTTGAAAGACTTAATTTAGCAAAAGTTGATTTCCCGGTAGTATTACTAATGAATGTACCTAGTAGTGTATTAGGAAAAAAAGATATTATAAAGATTCAAGATAAAATAGATATAGACTTCACAATGCTCGGTCTAGTAGATCCTAATATAACTATAAATATCATAGAGAATAGTGAAATAATTGAAAAGAAAACTGTTGAAATTCCTCAAAGAGTTAAAGGATTGTTTAAGTGTGATAATCCAAGATGTGTCAGCAACAATGATATCTATGCTATTCCGCAATTTACTTTAGTTGATAAGAAAAAGGTTAAATATAAGTGTGAATTTTGTGATGATTTTACTAAATATAAGTTATAGTTAAAATTAAAAATATCACTTAACTTACATCTTAACTACTTTAATATATCATAAATATGTAAATTATTGAAAATTAAATCATTTAACAGTAAAAAACTGAGACGGCTTTAAATAAGCTTAATCTCAGTTTTTTTACTTCTACATAATTATATTTATCTAAAATGTGCTTAGAAAATAAAAGTTTAAAAATAAATAATCTGGATTTTTTGTAACTTTTTTTGGATTTGGACATATGTTACTATTGGAAAAGAAATAAATAAAAGGAGGTTTGTAAAAATGCCTAAAGCATCTCAAAATAACTTTGCATATATGTTTAACAACATATTTTATGATGACAATACAATGAAACAATTTGATAAATTTGCTGAAGAGTATGCAAATAAAACTGATGCCGAACTTTATGAAGCAATTGAAAAAGCTCAAGCAGAAGTTGATATGGAGACTAAGAAGAAACACATTAGAAATCTTGAACTTCTAGCTCAAGTGGAAGGCTTTGTTGACGACGCTACTGCAAATAATATTAATAATATAAAAAGTCTAATAAAAATTGATGAAGCTTCGTCAAATGTAAAAAAATATAGAGGTAGAAGAATAGAACCTCAATTCTTTGGTGCTTCTAGTTTATTATTATGGTTCTTGTTAGTTGTAGTACTTTTCAGAGGATCAAGATTCCGCAGACCTTTTGGAAGACCTTTCGGATTTTTTCCCTTCCGACCTTACTAAACTAAAATGAAAAGACTGGCAAAAGCCAGTCCTTTCATTTTTTATATTACAGCTTTATTTAATAATAATATTATTATAATAAAATATTTTCTAATCATTATTAAAACTTCTTTTTTTATTTTTTGTTTAAAAATAACAGTAGTGTTTTGTAACAAAAATTTAGTTTTTCTTTCATCAGTTTACATAATATTCTAGTTGACATAAATAATCCTTGTTTATACAATAAAACTATAACAGTATTTGTTTTTTAATACAATATCAACGCAGGACAAGCTTTAAACTAAAGGGTTATAAACATAGTATCTATTAAAAAATGGAGGTAAAAAATGCAGAAAAAAAAGAGATTATTTATAGTATTAATTACAGCTTTCATACTTATATCATCTGTTCAAGTTTATGCTGTAGTAGCTCTAGATTCAGACATTATTACTCTTATTAGACAAGGTATAGAACAAATTAAAAGTTATTATATTTCTGAGTCAGAAAGTGAAGTTGATGATTTAAAAGCTCAGTATGAGAAAGATATTAATAAATTCATAGGTGATAAAGCTAAAGAGTTTGAAGATAACCTAAAAGAACATAAAAATAACGAAGTAGACCGAGCAGATCAAGAACTTTCTAATTATATTGAAGAAACAAAAGCAGCTATAAACAATGAGATTGATGCTTCTTTAAATGATGCTAAAACTGGTATAACAGACAAAGTTAATGAAAAAATAGAGAAGTCAAAGAATGATATTAATGAAATATTTAAATTAGCTATTAAAGATAAACTAAAACCTAAAAATTAAAATGAGAAACTTCATGTTTTTTAACCTTCCTTCTGAATCTTGGTTGTTTACTCAGCTCTACTCTTAGCTTTAAAAGCAGGAGTGTTAGTATTGTAAATTATAAGATAAAAAAGATAATTCCTACCCTTTAGTTATGCTATAGCTAAAAGCCCGAGAAACAAAATTTTAAATCTGTTTCTCAGGCTTTTAATTTTTTCATCATAAATAATTATTGTTTTTAAGTATTTCCCGAGCAGCTTCATCCAAGTTTCTAACATTGATTTCAGCGAGTTTATTTGGTTTACCTATTTTAGCTGTTTTACAACCTGCTCTTTTTCCTGCCTCAATATCAGTATCCATATCTCCTACCATCCAACTATCATTAAGGTTAATATTATGCTTTTGAGCCAGTTCTAATATCATTCCCGGCTTAGGTTTTCTATATTCTGATTCTCTTTTAAAATCAGGACAATATTTTATATCAGTTATTTTACAGAAAGGTTTTAAGTCTTCTATCATTTTGTCATGTATCTTTTTCATCTCTTCGTTCGTCACATGACCAAGCTCAATTCCTCCTTGATTAGTAACGACAAAGAGACAAAATCCTGCCTCATAAAGTTTTTTCATTCCACTTTTAGCTTTATCATAAATAACAAGATCACAAGGCTTATTAACATGTTTTGTGTTGTCATTGATAACTCCATCTCTATCTAGAAATATAGCTTTTTTCATTAATTCACTCCTTGTATACATTTTTTCTTGAATAAAGCAAGGTTAAAACTTGGATGCCTATAGATATCCAATCTCAAAACTAATGACATGTATAACTTTTACTATGAACTCGGACATCTATATATATCAGAAGTTTAAGCAAAATGCTAAGTTTTATGTTCTATTCTAAATACCTATAACGGTAAGATCTTTTGATGTTTTATTCATCCTTTCGCAGCCTTCTTCTGTAACCACAACTATGTCCTCAATCCTAACACCAAATTCACCCTCTAAATAGATACCCGGTTCAATACTAAATACCATTCCCGGTTGTAGAACTGTTTCGCTGATTCCAGAGATATATGGCTCTTCATGAACCTGTAAACCTAAGCCATGACCCGTTCTATGAGTAAAGTACTCTCCATATCCTTTTTGCTCAATATAACTTCTAACAGCTTTATCTATTTCTTTAGCTTTAATTCCGGGTTTAGCAGTTTTAATTCCTATTTCTTGTGCTTTTTTAACGATATTATAAACTTCTTCCATTTTATCTGTCGGTTCTCCAACACAAAGAGTTCTAGTAGTATCTGAACAATATCCTTTATATGTAGCACCAAAGTCTAATACTACAAATTCACCAGATTTTATCACTCTTTCTCCGGCATTATAATGTGGTAAAGCTCCATTAAAACCTGAACCTACTATAGTTTCAAAAGCCGGTCCTTCTGAACCCCTCTTTCTCATTTCATATTCCATAAGTGCTGCTACTTCAATTTCAGTCATTCCCGGTTTAATAATCTTTTTCATTTCCTCTATAACATCGTCTACTATACTGCTAGACTTTTTAATAAGGTCAATTTCAACTTGTGATTTAATTTCCCTTATACTGTTAATTAATTGACCTAATTGTGTAAAACTAAGCTTCGTAATAGTCTGAGAAATATGTAATAACTGTTCAGCCCACATAGTATCATCTACTGCAACTCTACTATCAGTTAAATTTTTTTCTTCCAAAACACTTCTTAATATGTGATAAGGATTTTCTTCGTCGTTCCATACTATTATCTCTTTAATAGAAGCTTCTTTACGTATCTGACCTTCAAATAACTTTGGTGCAATAAAAAAAGGCTCTCCATCCATAGGTATAACTGCTAGTAAAAGTCTTTCTGAAGCAGAAGTTTCAAAGCCTGTCATGTAATACAAATTGGCTGAAGGAAAAAGCATAACAGCATCTAAATCCTTTTCCTGCATTTTGTCTTTTATCTGGTCTAATCTAAATTTATAAACGTCCATATTAATCTCCTCCTTTTAATTTCTATTTTAACATAAATAATAACATTTTATATATAATATATTACTGTTTTACAGGTTTTAAATACTCAATTATCAATAGATTACTCAAGTTACAGTTTTTTGATTCATTTTTTAGCAAAAACAATTAATAAGTCTTGTAATATTAATACTTATAATTAGGAAATATGAAAAAATAGCTTATTAAAAATATTTAGTGTTACGAAAGATTTTTATTGAAATATTTTCTCCTAAGGTATATTATAATAATAACGAGAAAAATTAAAAAATTATAGGGGGAAAAATATGAGCATGAGATGGAACTTAGATTCACTTTACACTTCATTTGAATCACAGGATTTTAAAAATGATTTAGAAAAATGTTATAACAAAATTGATGAGATTAAAAACTGGACTAAAGAAAATCTTAATTCAGTTGATAATGCAAAAGACAAAATTGAAACATCCCTTAACTCACAAATAGACTTTTACACTCTATTTAGTAAACTTAGTGCATTTGCAAGATTAACCGCATCTGTTGATGCAAAAAATGAAATGGCACTAAAAACTGCTGACAAACTTCAAAATAAATTTACTGAACTAACTGAACCTAATGTCGTATTTGAAAAATGGCTTAAATCGTTAGATAGCCTTGATGAGATAATAAATTCTTCTGATTTTTTAAAGGAACACAAATTCTTTCTTAAGGAAACTGCAAAAAAAGCTGAATACTTACTAACAGAGGAAGAAGAAATTATTATTTCCAAGATGTCAAATACAGGCTCTAAAGCTTGGTCAAATCTTCAAAACGTTGTCGGTTCTACGCTGCTGGTAGATATAAATGTTGATGGAGAAGAAAAAAAGCTGCCTCTGCCGGTTGTAAGAAATTTAGCTCATAACAAAGATCCTAAAGTAAGAAAGAACGCATATGAAGCTGAGCTGAAAGCTTACGAAAAAATTGAAGAGTCTTCTGCTGCAGCTTTAAATGGTATTAAAGGAGAAGTTTTAACTGTATGTGATATGAGAGGATATGAATCACCTTTAGAAAAAACTCTTATACAATCTAGAATGGACAAAGAAACTTTAGATGCTATGCTTACAGCTATGAAAGAAAGTCTCCCAGCTTTTCACAAATATTTTAGAAGAAAAGCTGAAATTTTAGGTCATCAAAATGGTCTTCCATTCTATGATTTATTTGCACCTATGGGGAAAATTGATATAAAGTTTACCTATGAAGAAGCAAAAGACTATATTATTAAGAATTTTAGAACTTTTAGTGATAAATTAGCTGATTTTACAAGTAATGCTTTTGAAAACAACTGGATAGATGCAGAGCCAAGAGATGGTAAAAGAGGTGGAGCTTTCTGTTCAAATCTGCAGGCAATAAATGAAAGCAGAATATTAGCAAACTTCAATGGAAGTTTTAGTAATATGACAACTTTAGCCCACGAGTTAGGTCATGCTTACCACGGTTTCTGTCTTACTGATGAGACTATTATAAACAGTTCTTATACAATGCCTGTAGCTGAAACAGCTTCCATATTCTCTGAAACAATAGTAACTAAAGCTGCACTAAAGGAAGCTAATACAGAAGAAGCATTCAGTATACTTGAAGCTTGTATACAATCATATGCTCAAATTATTGTTGATATATACAGTCGTTTCTTATTTGAAAGCAAGCTGTTTGAAATTAGAAAAGACCACGCTCTTTCTGTAAATGAGCTAAAGAAAATTATGACTGATGCTCAAAAAGAAGCTTATGGTGATGGACTTGACCACAACTACCTACATCCATATATGTGGGCAAATAAACCTCATTACTACTATTCCAAACTAAATTTCTACAACTTCCCTTATGCATTTGGAGAGTTATTTGCTAAAGGAGTTTATGCTGAATATCTTAAGCGTGGAGATGCTTTTACAGAGCATTACGATAAACTTCTTGCTGCTACTGGTAAAAATAATATTGCTGATGTATGCAGTATGATGGATATAAACGTTCGTTCAGTAGACTTCTGGAGAAGTTCTTTAAATGTTATCAAAGAAGAAATAAACAAGTTTATGGAATTAAGTAATTCTTTAAAGTAAAACTGTTTTGAAATATAAACCTTAAAAAAATAAGGGACTATAGATTAATTTTAATCTTTAGTCTCTTTCTTTTCTAAGAAACTTATATATTTGCCTTTTTAGGTTCAAAGGATTCATCTGGAGCTATTCCTAAGAAAACTAGACTTACAATTAAAAACACTATTGACATTGCCATAAATAAAGCATACACAGGAATTAAATCCAATAATACACCATATATTATTGCTCCAAAAGGTACTCCTGCTTGCGCAAGCATGCCAAGGACTGAAAAAACCCTCGAACGCATTTTGTTAGGAATGATTTTTTGAAAATTTGTGCTTAAAGGAGTATTTACAAAGGCATTAAATACTCCCATTACAATAAACTCAACAAATATAATTACTAAAAGTAATATTGAAGGTCCACCAAAATAGCTAATACTGTCTGGGAATAATGTTAATGTAAATGCAAAATTGATAAATGTCTGAACAAAAAAGCCAAGTTTAATTAATAGTTTGCTACTGCTTTTGACAATTACTGCACCTATTAAAATATTTCCTAGAAAAATACCAATAGGGAATCCTGAAGAGATAATCCCATAATGCTCAGAGCTAAATCCTATAAACTTTTTAAGCCCATAAGGTATTACAACAGAGAAGGCAGGACTTAACAAAAAATTGGCTGCACATGCAAAGAAAATAAATGCCTTAATACTCTTGGAAGCTTTTATAAACATAAAGCCTTCTTTAAAGTCCTCAAAGAATACCTTAACTGATATTTTTTCTTTAGAAACAGTTGTACTAGTATAATTAATAAACATTTCACTTATTGTCGATAGCATGAATGACACACCATTTATTAAGAAAACATACTTTATTCCTCCAAATCCATATATGATACTTCCTAGAATTGGACCAATAATCATTGACGAGCTGTTGATACCACCTATAATTGAATTTGCTCTAATCAAATCATCTTCACCTACAAGCTCAGGAAACATCCCACTTGTTGAAGAATCAAACACAGAACCCATTAATGATATGAACACCTGACATACAAGTAAAATATAAATATTCAAATTATTAGTGATAGCTAATGCAGCTAAAAATAATATAAGTGTTCCCCTTGCAAAATCCATGTTGACCATGATTTTTTTACGATTCCATCTATCTCCCAGAACTCCTGCAAAAGGTGCCATAAGTAAAATTGGGAGCAAGCTTATGAAAGTAAACACTCCCATTATTGTTCCAGACCCTGTTAAATCTAAGATGTATAATGGAATAGCAATCATTTGAATCCCACTACCTATCAAGGAAACAAGTCTACCTATGGCATAAAGCCCAAAATTCCTTTCTTGTAATTTATTCATAGTAAAGCCTCCTGCCAATAATATAATGTCTAATATAATTTTTTGATTTATTCTTATATGAAATAGGTATTACATATTTTTATTAAGTTGTATTTGAACCAATTAGAATTATTAATCTTCTTGCTACACCTGACTGACTTTAAGGTTTTCGTCATCTAAGTAACTAGCACTCATACCTCATTGAAAAAACTGTTGTCACTTTATTACCTATCTCAAAATTATCAATTTTTTTAACTACTTCAAATCCCATCCTGCTCCAAAATCTAAATGCCTTTTCATTTTCTTCTAAAACACCTACATTTAACTCCTTGACTCCATTTCTCGAAGCCCACTCCTTATACTGATGTAAAACTCTCTCTCCTAATTTGTTATTTCTTATGCTAGGCTTAATCATAAGGAGTCCGATATACCAAGTATTTTCCTTGGGGAAGTCAATAAGCATATCAATAACTCCTATTAATTCTTTTGACTCATCCTTACATTCATAAATACCTAAAATCCTTTTATCTTCAGGCTTCTTCCCTGGAGGAACATCTGTAAACAGCTCTTCCGAAGCATTTGATGGAGTAGTACATCCTTCACACAACTCATAATAGTCAGTACATGCCTCACATAACCTCTGTAATTCTTCAATGTTATTATCAGCATCAAGTTGAGCTATAGAATAGTTATCTATATTTAATACGAATTTTTCTTGTTTTTTCATAATTTCTGCTCCATTTCATAATTATTATTCTTTATCATATTTTAATTTCTTAAAAACATTAATCAGTTAATTTCACACTAACTGTAGCTCCGTCACCAATGGGTAATATAGTACTATAAAGTCGTTTATCAGAAAACACCATTTTATTATATCTGTCCATGGGTTCACTAAATCTTTCTGCTATTCCCATGGGTTTAAATAAGGTGTCATCAGCAATTATTAAACCATTTTTCCGAGTTAATTCAATACATTTATCTAACATGTCAGGATATAATGGCTTACTTGAATCCTGTAAAATAACATCAAAGTTACCTTCTAGCTCTTTTACCACATAGCTAACATCTCCGTGTATTAATTCTATAACCGAAGCAAGACCAGCTTTCTCAATATTTATCTTCGCTTCTTTATAGAGATTTTTATCATATTCAACTGATATTAGCTTCCCACCTGTACTCCTAAGAGCCTCTCCAATCCATATGGCAGAATATCCTATACAAGTACCAAATTCCAATACCTTTTTTGCATCGATTAATCTTATTAATAAACTTAATAGTTTTCCTGTATGAAGTCCAACACAAGGCTGAATATCATCTCTTTCTTTATTTTCTTGAGCTAACTCTTTAATTTGTTCATTTTCAATACTTAGAAAACCCTCTATATATTCTAAAACATTCATACTATAATCCTCCTTAACCCACGCATATATGTTTTCTTAACAAATCACAGCCTAACTACTCTACAAATAGGTTTATGTTAACTTCTTCTACGTTATAAATGTTTATTTTCTATAACTTCAACCAATAACCACTACAATCTTTCTCTCTATCCATAAATCCATACTGAATGAAATATCTTCTTATAGTTACATAATCGTAAACTTTTCTTTTTATGATTTCATTAACCTCTTTTTCTGTATATTTTCTATTTGGTTCAAAATCTTCTATGATATGCTGTAAAATCATTATTCTTCGCTTTTCTTTAGAAGGTAATGCTGTTAACTTGCCGTCTTTAAAATATCTTTCTAATACCTTTTCTTTTTCTTCTTTAGTAATTGCAAATCTATCATCCACCATGGTTGCTCCCTTGTGTACTGGTACAAACTCATCCTTATTCTCTTTAGTTTCCAAGTTACTTACGCTCTTTGGTTTTTCAGAATTTTTTTCATTCAGAAGCTCCATCAGTGCCAAAAAAACCTTTGACTGCTTCTGTCTTTCCTTAAGCTTAAATCGGTGATTTCTAATAGTAGATGTGCTTCCACTGCCTTGAATTTTAACAATCTCCTTATCACTTAGCCCCTTATAAAAATACCCAAGCATTTCTCTCTGGATATCTGTCATACCAGTATATCTTTTGTTTAAGTCCATTAGATACTTAAAAACTGATCCATGTTCTTTTGAAATATGATTTCTCAATGCTCTTTGAGCAGTATACAGTTTATCTTCTTGTGAATAAACAACTCCTTCCTCGTATGATTTTCCGCAAATCAAGCATATATATACTCCCTTATCTTCATCCCAGATATAACCTCTTTTCATTTCATCAATATCACAATTCCAAAACAGTTTATTAATATCCTCCATAGAATACATCTCCTCTTTTTAAACATTTATGTTTTTGTTTGCTTATTTGTAAACATAATATCATATTGTTTTTGTTTTTGCAACTTTTTTTAATGTTTTATATAATTGTCAATAATCTAGATATATCTTATAAAATATTAAGTTCCTAGAATGTACTTAAGTACATCCTAGGAACTTTTTAAACTGCATAGTCTTTTAATTTAAGTATGATACTACATCAATTCTCCATGTTCATCATAAAAAGATGGACAATATTTAATTATTCCTCTTACTCTACATAATTCTCCTTTTAGAAGTTCTAGGGCAAATAGATATTCATCATTATAGTCACTCGTTGTTCCTATTTGGAATTTTGAAGCTAAATCAAATCCAAATTTTGTATAATATTGAGGATCACCCATTACAATTATAGATTTATATCCTAATTCTTTAGCTTTTTCTATTCCTGATTTAATTAATTGTTTTCCTGCTCCTTTATTTTGAAAGTCTTTATGAACAGATACAGGACCAAGAGCTAATGAATCATAAGAATTATTTTCATCATTTATTTTCATTGGTGTAAATAAAATATGTCCAACAACCTTACCCTCAATCAAAGCTACAAGTGATAACTCATTGATATAATATTCACTATTTCGTATTTTCTCAACCAAAATCCATTCATTAAATTCTGAATTCTCTGCTTCTATATTAAAAGCAGATTTAATAACTTTTTTAACTTGAAGATAATCTGAAGGCGTTTCATTGTTAATTATGAAATTCATGAATCATACTCCTTTTAGCTATTTTTCTTGTTTAATTCAAACCTATAGAGAGAATATTCAAACACTTTGTCATATCCTAAACTTTCAGCTAATGCTCTTGATCCAAAATTTTCCTCCATGCAATCCCAATCATGCTCATAACCATTGTTTTTACAATATTTTAGAAACTCACTGGCAGCTTTTTTTGCAAGACCTTTTTTTCTGTAATTCTCTAAAGTGACAATAAATGGTTCCATTGAGTTTTCTGTAACAAAACTTGATATACAACTGCTCACAATCTCTTGCCCATGTAAAATACAAAATCCAATTCCTTTTTCTAAGAAATCTTCTTCAGAATCCCACCATTCTAGAATAACTGATCTAATAAAATCTAAATTTGCAAAATTACTATTTAATAACTCATGATTAACTGTTTTTACAGAGTAGTCACTATGAAGTGGGATCTCACCTAAAGTTCTTTCTTTTAAATTTTTGTACTTATAGACAAATTGTTTAGATTTATATATATCTCTATTATGAAATATTCCTTCTAATGTATTCTCCCATTCTAAAGTAGTACCACTAAACTCAAATGAATTTAATCCTAAATCCTTAGCTCGAGGAGAAATTTCTTTATCAATATAATAATTAATACTGTTATTAAAGTTTGCATTTTTATCGTCACCAACAAAATAAAAGCCACAAATTCCTTTTGACCAAATCACGGCAGTTTGAGGTTTTTCTGGATTATCAACAAAAACCCATCCTGGATTAAATTCCTGTATAACTGCTTTAATTCCTAAATTTATAAAATCTCCACTTAATAAATGTTCTATCTTTTTAAAATCTCTATTCTTCAATTCATAAATCATAATTATTACTCCTTAGCTTATAGCTAGTATTGTATATATCTTTTTATCTTAGGAAACACCTTTAGAGCATTTCTGTAAAATACATATTCATGAAATTCATCAGGTATAAGATGCTTAATAAAATCAATATAAGGCTTTATCTGAACTAAAGGCCAGTCTGTTCCAAATAAAAGCTTAAAATAATTATCAGCATAAACAAATCCGCGTTTAAAATGATCAACAAAAAGTCTTTGATTTTTAAATCTATCTACCTGTTTTTCATCGCCCACAATCAACCCGGATAAATCTGCATATACATTTGGATTCTTAGAAATAATCTCTGCTGTTTCCATTATCCAAGGATCTCCAAAGTGAGCTATTATAAAGTTAATTTCCCTATGCTTAACTGCCAGTTCATCTACAGCCAGAGGATGAGAATATTTTAAAAGTCCTCTATCAGAATAGGTATCTCCACTATGTATTACTATAGGAAGATTATACTTTTTAGCTATCTCATATACAGGAGTATATATTTCATCATATACATAGTAGGGATAATATCCTGCATATATTTTCAACCCAACTACTCTGTCTTTTTTTGCTTCCTCATCTATATCGGCTAATTGATTCTTTTTTAGCCTTTCCGGATTAATACCTAAGCAATATACCAAAAACTTTGGAAGTTCTTTTTCTAAATCTAAATCCATAGGATTTTTAGATTCGGCATCAGGAAAAGCTCCTTTTTTCATCTCTGTTAATCCCATTCCTATTCCCAATACTACATTTGAATCGTTAAATTCTTTAGTTAGACCCTTAGAGGAATAATCTATATTAGATAAATTATTCGCAGTATCCTTAAATTTTTGTAGATTTGAAAAATGAAGATGTGCATCAATTATTTTCATTATCATTCTCCTTTATATAACTTTGAATTGCCTTGGAAATATCTCCAGCTCCAAACTCTGTATTACCGATTATGGTAACTTCTATATTATCCTTAGGATAATATGAGGAGAACATTCTAATTCCTGGGTCAAAACCCATAACGAAATATTTAAATATCTCTTCATTCTCCTTTATTATCCACACACCATATCCATAATACAGTGTATTATTCACCTGATTTTGAGGCTTAAACATTGTGTTAACTGTACCTTTACTTAATATATTATAATTCAAGATACTACTCCATAGCTTTGAAAAATCTCCTACAGTTGTAAAGAGTCCTCCATCTGGTCCACCTATAATAGGTAGATCATAAATATTAGATCTCCATTCTCCACAATCCTCTTTAACATATCCTAGAGCAGTATTTTCAGGCAGTTTATTGAAGTAAAAATATCCTGAATCTTTCATATCACAAGCTTCCAGAATGTTTTTAGTTACATATTCTACAAAAGTCATGCTTGATTGCTGTTCAATAATTAATCCAAGAACAATAAAACCAGAATTATTATATTTGAACTTTTCACCTGACTTAAATTCCATATTTCTATCCTGAAATAAGGGTAAAAAATCTTTTAGACTTCTTATATTATACATAGGTCTTTCCTGCCATAATTCAGAGTAATCATCCATAACTCCTTCATCGAAATAATCAGGTATCCCAGAGCTATGATTTAGCAGATGTTCAACTGTTATATCAGAATCAAAATGTTTAAAAGTAATATCTAAGCAGTCCTTTAGATATGTCTTAAAGGTTATCTTACCCCTCTCAACCAATTGACCTACGGCAATTGCAGTTAGCAGCTTACAACCTGATGCTATTCCAAATCTAGTATTTATTTTATTCTCTACCCTATGACTTCTATTGGCATAACCATAACTATTCTCAAAAATAACCTTATCGTCCTGTTTAGCAGAAATCACTCCAGAAAATTCTTTTTGACTTTCAACTATCTGCTTAATTAAATCTTTATCTAATCTCATTTTTATCATCCTCACTAGCAGTAGTTTTTTTAATGAATTTTACTTATCTCCAATCCATCTCCTAATTTAAAATCCTTCATCAATTTTCCTTCGCTTCACTTGAATAACTTTAATATAGTAATTAGAACTACAAAACGTATTCTAATTGGCAATCATAAGGCTCTAGTTCAACCTGTTCCTTATATATCCATTGTGCGTCCACGCAACCCATTCTAGTATAAAAACCCATTGTTTCAATGGAAGAATGGGCTGATATATACAGCTTAGTTACTCCCAATTCTTTTGCTTTTTCTGCACATTTACAAAATAGCATTTTTCCTATTCCTCTACCTCTAAAATCGCAAGAAACGTGTAATTCC
Organism: Tissierellales bacterium; assembly: GCA_028280805.1. GTDB lineage: Bacteria > Bacillota > Clostridia > Tissierellales > VENL01 > JANQLB01. Next base: position 7,028 of record JANQLB010000021.1, on the reverse strand, counting down.
CATAACTGAAGATATTCCCTGTTTTCTCCTAACAGAGTACTGTTTAATGATGCAAAAGCTATTAATCTGCCTTCTTCAAAAGCACCAAGAACTATTCCATTATTATTTAAAATTTCTCTAAATCCTTTAATGATATTTTGCTTTTCAATGTGGTCCCATTGTTCTATAAAGCTAATATCTTTAATAACTTTTTTATTATTCTCTATACGCCATACTTTTTTAACTTCTTGGTATCTATTAAAATAGTTTAGTAAATCCTCATTAATATCATCAATATTTAAATCTCTTATATTAATTTCTTTATCAGTCATAAGTGTAAAAAACCTCCTTTAGATATTTTTAAAATTAACTGCCGATATTAGTTTTGTTATCATATAACTTTAAATTAATTAACACTATACCAGCCTGATTCAAACTTTAAATTTAACATTTTGCCAAACTCAATTCCAAATTTAATAAAGTCACAACCAATGGCAGTTAATATATTTTTGTCAATGCAAAGAGTATCGATTGTACCATCGCTATTCTTCAATTCTGTAATATCTCTCATATTACGCATTTGTTTCATAGTAAATCCTTCTTTCATTAATTCTTCTTTCATTACACCAGCTACATATTTTCTGTTTTCAAGCAGTCCCGCTTTTAATAATAATATCGGCGAACTTGAAATGCTTCCAATAATCATCTGCGGAGAGTCGAACTTCTTAAGGAAACAGCGTATATGTTCATCATCTATTACATCTCTAAGATCCATACATCCAGGTATTAGTAAAGAATCATACTCTTCAATACAAATATCATCCAATGCTTTCGTCCTTCTTACAAGCAAACCCTCCTCACTTCTAGCTTCTTCGTTCAAACAGAATACATCATACTTTCTGCTACTTTGGTAAAGAACTGAAAGTGCCACACTGACTTCGTAATTACTGAAAAGATCAAATAATAATACAGCAGTTTTCTTCTCATTAATATCCATGTATCATTCCTCCTTATTTCCGAATTTGCCCATTTAACAGCCTAGTCTCTCTAAATTTTTAACTTAATATTTTTAAAATCTTTAATTAATTTTTCTTCTACAGAATCTTTATTAAAAAATAGGAATGCAGGCTTAGTTACAGCTTTACCACCTGATTTACATGAAATATCGTTATAAATTACGTTTCCTATGGTTAAATTGTTAGTCCTAGCATGGATTGGCTTTTCTCCAGTATTATACATTATCAGCCTATCTTTTATGTTTTTTCCACCGAAAGTTAACATATGACTTTCTTCAATATCACAGCGTTTACCACCCTTGTATTTTATAATATCTCCACTTAAATTCTTACAATCAAACCATGAATCTTTTAATTTATCTTCTGGTTTTATAAAAACATAAGTAAAAAATTCCTTTGAATCAAAGTAATAGCCGGTATTTTGAAGTATTTCTGTTGTAGTAAGGATAACAGGTAAATCAGCTATAGTCATAAAATATTGATTAATCTTTAAACCTTTGTAATCATCATGCTTTTTAATATTTAAAGTTAACTTTATACCCTGCCATAAATTATTAAAATTATCCTTTAACTCCACAAATTCTCCTGTACTCTCCTCATTCATTACTGAAGATGTTGACAGCTTTTCAGCAGCAAAACCAATTCCACCCATCCAAGGATTCCACCATGAAAAAGGTTTAGGTGTTGGAAAAGAACTGTGAAGCCACTCTCTTTGATTATAGGTAATTGAATATAAGCAAGGGGCAAACTGTGGAGCAGCTTTCATTATAATACTTCCATTATCTATAGAAAGAATCTCCATACCTTCTTCCTGCTTCTTTTTCATAACAGCCTTATGACTATTAATATTAAATATCGCAGATTGTCTCTTAAATGCAATATCTTCAAAATCTACATCACAGTTAACTATATCCATCTTTGGTGATGTATAATCTGATATACTAAATACATTTTCTCTTATTTCCTCAGTACCTATAAAAGTTTTTGATATTTCAGGAAATTTATCCATCATAGAATGAATAGTTATATCTCCATTAAAATTAATCTTATGATGATTTTTGATTTTTATATCAAAGCTGTCAATTACAAATGGATTTCCATTGTTAATTGAAAAGTCAAATTTATCTACAACTGTTATTTCTTCATTCTTATCACTTTGCAGAGCAAAATTTCTAAACTGCTTATAATCTTTAAATGTGTTTATGGCTAGATACATAGGTTCAGTAGTAATTGTCTGTTTGCTATCAATGATACCAAAATTATCATCTATACCCATAAACCATTCAAAAAACTTAGGCTTTCTTTCTTTTGGCCAGGAGATTCCAATAGATGCCTTATTAGCCTTTGAGAATATCCAGTTTTCTGAAAGCTTACTATTCTCCCAGAAGCTAAAATATGAAGCATCTTGCCCAATATTTTGAACAATTTCATTCTCGTAAGGTATAAAAGAATTAGAAAAATTATAATATACACTTTTTCTTAAATGTATTTCTTTATCAGTTTTTCTATCTCCTAAATTAGTTATTTGATGATAATGCTTTACTAAGCCGTTTGGAGATAATGTAAAAAACACTGTAAGCTCAATATCTTTAAAATCAGATGAACTATATACAGCTTTTAAAGTTATATTTTTGTCATCAGTTATATATTCAACCTTATCTGGTTTTTTCTTGGAAAGCTCTGACGATAATGGCATACCTAGCTTTGGACTAATTATAGCTGTTTCAAATTCTTTTTGCGTAAAATTACCAAAAACTACTTCATTATCAAATTTAATCAATTTTAATGTATATTCACCATTACATACCATCCAGTATTCTTTTGTTTCTCCTCCAAAAGCACCAGTATTACACTTAAATATACCTGTAACTTTAGGAGAAAAACTTATTAATCCATCTTTTGTTACTGCTTTTACATCTATGTTAGTGCTGTATAAACAAGGTTTTCGTAGAATATATGGAATAGCAATAGATTGTCTTTCTTTAGCTTTCATGCTAATTTCTAAATCATCACTTAAAAACTCAACATCTTGTGAACTAGTCAATTTTAGTTTAAATACGACATCTTCATCAAAATTATTTTGAAGATTTAAGAAACACTCAGATTCAGCATTAATATATTTTTCATTAGATTTTGAATCTATATTTATCTTAGCCGGAAATAATGTTTCAATTCCTACCTTAAAAACTATACTTTTACCGTTTATAGTTACTTTAGCTGTAACTGCCGGATGAGTTTTAAAGCTATCTTGTTCTTCTTTAATTTCTTCAAGATCAAACACACCAGTAATTATCTGTTTTTCTTTTACATCTACTGATTCATCCATTAAAAATTTTATATTGTTATCATCTAAACCCTTTATACTAACATTAAGAGGCTTACCTGTTTTATTGACCATATGGTATTCTACCTTATATTCATTACCAAAAATAAGCTTATGGTTCTCAATTTTAGCCTCAATTAGATAATCAGGCGTTTCTATAAGTCTTATTCCTCTACCTTTTTTTTCAAATTCTACCTTTATTATTTTATCATCCTTTTGCCATAAATACTCATAATTTGAATAATCCTTTTCTTCATCACCATCTGGTTTTACTTTTATATCTCTAATACTATCCTTATACCAATCTATATCCTCAAAATATTCTTTCAAAGGTTCAGCATTAAGTACAGTAGGTATAAAATTCATTAAGTGAGTTGAATTATCGTTTTTTTCCCAAAAGAAACCGGTTTTCTTATACAGGGGTACTGCCTTAGTGTTTCCCGGCCAAGTAAATAAATCCAGACGAGGCCAGCCAAGTTCAATTGTTCTATCTACTGCTTTTAAAACTAATTTTTTTCCTATCCTCTTACCATGATAATCAGGTCTTACATTAAGTAATGGAATATATAAAGCTCCTTTGTCAAATTTATATTCACCAAATGAACAATATCCTACTACTTCTTCACCGTCAACAGCTAAGTAGATATTTAAGTTATCACTATTTTCATTCTCTTGAATAATATCTTCTTCTGTAATAACTGAATTTCGACCCCCCCAATTGTCACCACTCATATTCCACATTTTAGTCAGGGATTTTGCGTACGAATTGTCATATTCTACAATTCTTATTTTGTCTATACTTGCTTCATTTACCTTCTCCATTAAATATTCCTCCTTAAATATAATTAAATAGTCTTTTAAAAAATAAAAAACACAGACATTTATGCCTGCGTTAATAAAAGCTTAAAAATATCGTAGGTAAAATACCTATGAACTTATTAAAGCTTAAAATATAAAAAGCCGCAGACTTTTACCTGCGACTAGAAATCATAATTAAATTTTATAGTCAAATAAAAGTTTTTAACAAATAAGTTAAAACATAACTTTTAATCAAATTTATTACAATCCTACTCTCAGGTCGCTTATTAACTTTTGATATTTAGTTGTAATCAATTCTACTTTACTTATAATCAACATCATACTAGCGACCTCCTTTCGATTGCATATAATTTTTTTCAACTGATAACAGTATAGCACTGTTGCATTTTTTTATCAATACTTTTTTTGAAATTTTGCAATTAATTTATGATAATATTATAATAATCGTTAAAATATATCTATAAAAACACAAAAGATTATATAATAATCTAAAGGATTTCTTTATATAAAGTAAGACTTAAATTCACTTTAATTACTCAGATTTTAAATTTGGTGTAAGTTTAGTACTAAAAAATTCATGTTTCTTAAGCTTCCTTTTGAATTTTGGTTGTCTACTTACCTTTACACTAAGACTTAGAAGCGGAAATATTAAAATTATAAACATGAAAAAGGTGTCAACGAGAACCGTCCCATTTGTCCCTTTTTCTATTTGTCTGAAAGGAGGGATTATGACTATGGAATTTAAAGAGGTAAAAATTGAAATATATGTTCCAGAAGAATATGTAATAAAGTTAAGAACTGAGCTTACTAAAGTAAACGCTTGTAAGGTTGGAAATTATGATAATGTTATTTCTGTAGCAAATGTAAAAGGATACTGGAGACCTTTAGAAGGTTCAAATCCTTTTAATGGTAAATTAAATGAAGTATGCGAAGGTGAAGAATGTAAGATTGAATTAAGATGTAAAAGAGAATACGTTAAGAGTGCAGTTAAAGTTATTAAAGAAATTCATCCTTATGAAGAACCACTAATTAATATTATTCCTATTGTAAATGAATTATTTAAGTAAAAAGCTAAATATCTGAAAGTACTGCAAAATACGAGTGAAAGGGAAGCTTTTCCAAACTTCCCTTAAAAACTGTTTTGCAATATACAGTTTTATTATTGTATAATTTTTTATTTTAAAGGAACGTTTTTCTCTTTATCAATAATTTCTTCCAAAATTTCTGCCGCCTTTACAATTATATGGTGACAGCCATCATCTTCTGTTTTATATCTATCTTTTAACGGTGTACAGTCTATCTCTCCCATTTCTTGTCTATATGCTTCTATGAACTCTTTAACAATTTCTTTAAGCTTTTCCTTGTTCTCAATACCATGAGATTTAAAAAGCTTGCCTAAAACCATAATTCCACCTGTTAAAGCTCCACATACACTTTCAACAGCCATTCCTCCACCAAATCCGGCTGCCATTTTTAATGCTTCACCCTCTAAACCTAAGTTATAAACCTTATTTGAACCATATAAGATTTTTTCGGCACAATTTAAACTCAAATCATTTCCATAACCCTCATTAATTAATTCCTTTAGCATTATCTTCACTCCTTAAATCATATAATATTAAGTTATTTAAAACGCTTCATAGAGTTTAAGTATTCTTCTACATTCTTTAGGTATGCTTTTTGTATATCATTTATTATTATATTATGAGATGAATTATACCTTTTATCACCAATGGTTGCTATAGGCAGAATACCTACAGAAGTCCCTGACATAAATACACCATCAAAATTATCTAACTGGTCTATATGAACATGTTCTTCAATTATATCAAAACTTAAATCTTTGCAAACTTGTAGAATTTTTTTCCTCGTAATACCAAGTAATACTTTTCCAGACGGTGCTGTATAAATCTTTTCTTTATTAACAAAAAAAATGTTTGATCGGCTGCCCTCTGTTATATAACCATTTTCATTTACTAAAAGAGCTTCAAATACTTTTTCTTCCTTTATCTTTATATTTACTTTAACTCTTATATCAGCATTAACTATTTTAACATGTGGATTTTCTCTATACGAATGGAAAAGAATAGTATCTACGCCATTTCCATAATTTTCTACAGAAGGATAAAAACTCTTAACAAAATATACTAATAATATTTGTTCTTGATTATCTGGATTACTGCTTACTATCTTTATATTTAAATTATATCCTTTGTTAATTTCAATTAAATTATATATTTCCTTTGATATTTCACTGTTAGATTTATTTATTTTATATCCCAGTAATTCTGCCGATTTTCTCATTCTATTAATATGGTCATTTTTATAAAGAGGAATACCATCTATTATTCTTATAACTTCATAGATTGATGAAAAAGAAATTTTATTAAATCCATTTAAATTTTCTGTTGATAATACTTTACCGTTACAAATGTAATAATCTAATATTGCTTCAGCTTTCATGTCATCACCTCTCAAGTTACTAGCTTAATCTATTATAGTATATAATACTATTATTTTCATTACAATAAAAGGAGTAATTTTAAGTATTTAAAATTACTAAGCAACTTGTATATATTTTGGCATGTATTTTTTTATTTCAAACTTACATGCCTATAAAATAGATAAAAGCTGCAATAAAGCAGCTCTATCTTTAAAATTATTCTTCATTATTCTCTTCAGATGGATTTACTGGTTGAGGTTCTACAAAATCTAAATTTGTATCTGTTTCTAATATATCTTCTTGTTGCTCTGGTTGTTGTTGTTCTGGTTCTTGTTGCTCTGGTTCTTGTTGCTCTGGCTCTTGTTGTTCTGGCTCTTGTTGCTCTGGCTCTTGTTGCTCTGGCTCTTGTTGCTCTGGCTCTTGTTGCTCTGGCTCTTGTTGCTCTGGC
>JANQLB010000019.1 GCA_028280805.1 Tissierellales bacterium | reverse complement strand
TAAGGGGATATAGAATAGAATTGGGAGAAATAGAAAGCCAGCTATTAAAGCATGAAAATATAAAAGAAGTTACAATTGTAGATAGAGAAGATGAAAATAAAGATAAATATTTATGCGGTTATTATGTTGGAGATAATGAATTAGCATTATCAGAAATACATAAGTATTTATCAAAAAAATTACCGGATTATATGATGCCGTCATATTTTGTTAAGCTTAATAAAATACCCCTTACATCAAACGGCAAAATAGACAGAAAAGCATTACCTGAACCAAAACGGTTATCTATAAGCTCAAAAGGCTATATAGGACCTAGAAACAAAGCAGAAAAGCTGGTGGAGAAGGAATGGAGAAAAGTATTAGATATTAAAGAGTCCATTAGTATTAATGAAAACTTCTTTGAGATTGGTGGACACTCTATTGTTTTGGTAAAACTTGTGGAACATTTAAAGAGAGCATTTAAACTAGAAGTTCTAAATTTAATAGATTTATATGAAAATCCAACTATTAAGGGAATGGCTGATTTTATTACCTCTACAGAAAGAGAAGACAAAATATTCTATGAACTAACAAAAGAACCTAACCCAAAAGCTACAATATATGGCGTCCCATATATTGGAGGAGATGCTAGCTGTTATGGAGCATTAGCCAGAGAGTTTGATAAACAAAATATTAAGGTTAGAATAATGTCTACCTCTATTTTTGACATAGGCAATGAAACAGATGGAGAAAAAATGACTATTGAAAAATTTGCACAGATAAGAGCTAAGGAGATAGCTGGACAAGGTAAAGAAAATATTTATTTATTAGGACATTGCGGTGGAAGTATTATTGCAGTAGCTATTGCAGATGAACTTAGAAAATTAAAAGTTAAAGTAGAAGGAATAATACTTTGCGGACTTGTGCCAATAAGGGAGCCTAATAAGGTAACAGTCGCGGCAGCTAAGAGAACGAAGTTTAGACAATCTGTTACAAGCCTAAGAAATGCTGGATTCATTGACAGCTTATCAATTGATATTATAAGACACTTTCAAAAACTAATTATAGAATTAGTAGAGTTTAGATATAGAAGACGGAGAAAAATAAAGTATAGGATATTTAAACATACAACAACAATCTATAACATAATTGCTGACAGGGACCCTGTAACATACAATCATAAACGCGGACATAAAAAATGGAGAAAATTCTCATTTAACGTCCAGCACATTGTAGTAGAAGGTAGAAGTCATTATTTTATTTCACGAGATGCAGATAAAGTTACTTTAGAAATCAGTAAAATTACTGAAATGAATAGAGAAGAGAAATACAATAAGAAGAAATTAATTAGGAAAAATGTAAATAAAAAAGATAAGGCTATAGCAGAAATCAGTAATTAGAAAAGCTGATTAATAGAACTTATTAAGTGTGGTAACGATTTTAGTTACTATGTTGAAATATAGATGGAATTTAATTATCTGAATTTTTAGATTTTAAAATTGTTGACATTAGTGAAAACGACTGAGATGAAATATTAGTATAAACAATAGGGGGAATAACCATATGAATATTTCAAGTAAAGTTGATAAGAAAAATATAGAAGATATTATAGCATTAACACCTATGCAGGAAGGTATGTTATTTCATTATTTAAAGGACACAAATAGCAATCGGTATTTTGAGCAGTTAAGTTTAGAAATGGGAGGAGTAATAGATTATTATACTTTTAAAGAGGCATGGAACCTTGTAGTACAGTCTAATGAAATGCTTAGAACATTATTTAAATGGAAAAAACTAAAAAAACCGGTACAAATAATATTAAAATATCATGAGGTAGAAATTATTAAATGTGACTTATCTCATGAAGATGTTGATATGAGAGAAGAATTATTAAGTGAAATAAAAATAAATGATAGAAAAAACAAATTTAATCTAGAAGAAGTACCTTTTAGAATCTATCTTTGCAAACTGGATAATGAAAAATATGAAATGATAATTAGCAATCATCATATATTGTATGATGGATGGAGTACCGGAATAATACTTAAGGAGTTTTTTGAAGTCTATAATACTTTAATAGAAGGAAAAA
>JANQLB010000018.1 GCA_028280805.1 Tissierellales bacterium | reverse complement strand
ATTTATTTTGGTATCGACTAAACAGAAACTGTTGACATTCTCTTAGAATATAACACCCAAAGCTCTGTTAAAAGCAAATTCTAGTTTTTAAAATCTCCTCAATTTACAAATCCTTTTTGTTGACTTATCTAAACGAGTTGAAGCATTGGGGTATTATTGATAATACTCCAATGCTTCCAAGTGTAGCTGAATAGATTTTACAAAGCTGTCGCCATTGATGTACACGACTCCCTCTCGCCGTCGAAATACCTATAGCAACCTAAAAACAAACAAAACCATTTGAAACTTCACTCATCTCAAAATAACAGCTAACTGCTTATTGCTCTTGTAGCATCTAATCTTTGAACTTATATGCTCATTAGGATAAGTATAATGTAAATCCATTGGTCAACATCTAACCCCATACACATATAGGTGATTTAAACCTTCTCTTTTAGATTTCTAACTGCTTCCATTTCCTTATAAAGACTATTCTTGACAACAAATATGCTGCAACTACTGTTGTAACTGAAAATATAATCACAATAGGAAGATTTAAAATAGCACTAATATTAGATAGAATCATTACCTCAGCCACAAAATCTTTAGCAAGAAACAAAACTATACTTCCAGTCGAAAAAATGCCATAAAGAACAGGAATTATTATAGTAATAAGATTGCCTAAAAAAGCATTATTTTCAAAAAACTCAGTTAATGATAACAATTCAACTGCAGCATATATGGCTGAACTACCATAAAGTATAACAAATATGCTTAAAATTGATAGTAATACCAAATGTATGCCTAAGCTATTTACTGCTGAATAAGCAAGAATGCCCACAAGGCTTACGATATAACCGGGAACAAAAAACATAATGCATTGTATGTTGAATACTTTCTTCTCTTCTAATGGCATAATCTTGAGAAGCCAGTAACGTTTTTTCCAAAGATTTTTATCCTTCATTATGTCTGCTGTTACAAAAGGTATTGAGACAGCAATAATATTAAATATAGATGCGATTGTTATGAGTAAAGAAACACCCAGCAAAGGCTGGTTCGAAAATAAACCTCTGTATATAAAAATAAATGTCGCTAACAAAAAGAACATAAGCATAAAAGCTGACTTCATAAGCATTTCATGATTTCTAATTGCCATCTTCCACTCAGTTTTTATCCACTCGAATATTTCGTTACTGTTGGAATCTTTGTAGTTATCTGAAACAACTACTATCTTCTTACTAACTTGGGATTCAACAAATTGGCTTTTTGCCCACCCTTCAAAAAACAATTTCTTTGATATCATAAATGCAACCGCTGTAAACAATATAGATGTTATCACTAAAAACAATGTAGCATATGTAGCCCACTCTCCAATAATCGTAGCATAAAAAAGTCTTATACCCGCTATTACAGGAATTACATTAGACATCAATGGTTTTTCCAAAAACTCAATAAGCTTTGCACTATATGTAGTGGATATATCCTGTATTCGAGTAAAAAGTACAGCAAAAACTATATTTATGACGAAAGTAAAAATCGATGTAACTATGTTGAATGCTTTTATTGATACTATTCTTGATCCTACCATGGCAACCATAACACCCATTGCGCAGGGTATAATAGAGATAACAATACATAACGGTATTATCATAATATAATAAATCAATGGTGCGTTTACCCACATTCCTATTGCCGCAAGAAAAGGAAAAAACAAAAATAAAATAGATTTAATACTGCTAATTATATGTTCGAAAAACTTAAACAAAAAAACATAATTTAAAGGAATGGGAATTGAGATTAAGTAACTCATATCAGGCGATTTATAAAAATTTCTAACAAAGGTGCTGATGCTCTGAATAAATGGTGTAAGATATATCCAGATAACAGCCACAAAGAAGAATACAATTAGCATTCCTTTAACAAGCTCATCCGAAACTACCATATTGCTGAAAATATTTCTATAGATTAAATTAGTTAATACTATCTGTCCAATTATTATTGCCGCTGCGATTGATAGGGTCCTCATAACTGTTTTTGTATCTTTCCACATACTATTTTTCAAGACTAGAAGTCGCAATTTTATAAACCACAGAATATAACTCATCTTGTGTTAACCCCCCTTCCTTTTTTTGTTATGTTTAAGAAAATGTCTTCGAGCGTTGACCCAAAGGCTTTATACTTTCTTTTAAGCTCCTCAAATGATCCTTCTGCTAACAATTCACCCTGATATATTATACCAATTCTGTCACATAATTTTTCAGCAATTTCTAATACATGAGTTGTAAATAAAACTGCCGAACCTTCATCTGTATACTTTCTAAACAAATCTTTAGCTGCTTTTGCGCTTGAAGCATCAAGACCAGTTGTAGGTTCATCAAGAAAAATAACTGAAGGATTGTGGAGAAGAGCAGCACAAAGAGTAATTTTCCTTCGCATACCATGTGAATATGTTCCGATGAGTTTATCAGCATCATTAGTCATCTGAAGATTTTCTAGCAGCGAATTAATCTTTCTTCCTATATCATTGCTTTTTCTTTTCATGTAAACATCAGAAACCACATTTAGAAACTCTCTACCTGTGAGCTTATTATATAAATATGGATTTTCAGGAACATATCCAAAGTTTTTCTTTGCTTCAAGCGGCTGACTCATAATATCATAGCCACATATTTTTACAGTTCCTGAGGTAGGTTTCAGAAGCCCAGTACATACTTTAATTGTAGTTGTCTTACCTGCTCCATTATGTCCTAAAAAACCGTATATCTCTCCTGGTTTTATTGTAAAACTAATATTCTTAACTGCTTCTTTTTTACCATAATTTTTCACAAGATTGTTCACTTCTAGCATAAACACTACTCCTCTCATAAAATTCTACGCTAAACGCGTATATCTTAAATTAAATATCTCTTATGCATTTGCACTACGTATTTCTTTTTTCCCATAAATAGAAAATAGTTTTATATAGAAAAAAAAGAAAAAGCATACCGAAAAAACCCCCTGCAAAACCTCTCAATATACGTTTAAACTCTACCCCCTCCTTAAAAAAAATTATAATAATCGCTGATATTATTCCTGTTAATAATGGACTTAAAAAAGCAAAATATAGTTGCTCTTTTTTACTCATTGAAACAGGATATGTGATGGGAATACCCTTAATGGCTAAAGCAAAAAATTGTGCTAATGACGCAATAATCCAAACTAAGAAAAAATCAAAGGTATCTACAAGGGTTTGATTCAAGACAAACCACCTATATAATAGTACTGCAAGTATTCCAAACCAAAAAATCGTATAGGCAATACTTTTCGCCTGCTTTACATTAATAATTACTCTTTCATCATTTTTCATTTGTATCCTCCTTTAACCAAAATAGTTGGTCTAGAGACTTATCTAGAACTTGGCATAACTTAAGCCCTAAGGCTATGGTGGGATTATATTTCTCTTTCTCTATAAGTCCTATTGTTTGCCTTGTTACACCTACTTTTTCAGCAAGTTCTTCTTGAGTAAGTTGTTTCTCATTACGGCTCAGTTTAACACTGTTCTTAACAATATAAATCACCTCGATTCCCAACAAAAATGCAAAATATATATTACATGTAATTGTAATATATATTTTGCATTTAGTCAAGTAAAAATAATTTGCATGCAACATTTTACAGGCATAACAGCACTGGATCAAAATCTTATATCCTATACTTTAATTGAGATTTTCTAAAGGAATATTTCTTATTGGTTAAAGTAAATCGAGGTTGTACACAGTTTACATTGATATTATATCTGCCTAGCTCTTTTGCCATATTCGTTCCATTTAATATGTATTGGCGTTAGAAAATTAGATAGATGATTCTACATTTCTCCTTTATAATGAAGTATTAACCTACAGTAATGTTAGTTATTTTACATTTTTCCCAGCGTGGTTTACTGCCAGTAGTTCTCCATTGCTATTAGTAACAAAAAGGGGATCACTGGAATTTTCAAAAATAACCTCTAATTGTCTGGATAAATAATATATGTTTTTGTTGTTTTTTTTATCGATCATAACATCCACCCTATTTATTATATTTTTAATTTATATATATACTAAA
>JANQLB010000133.1 GCA_028280805.1 Tissierellales bacterium | reverse complement strand
ATCATTACTAAAAGTTTTATATCCTGTAACATTCATGTTATCAATCATAATAGCCGGATTACTAACCTTTATATTGGTACTACGCAGGTCAGTAGATGTGGCAATCCTAAGGGTATTAGGTGTAAAGAAGAAAGAAGTAAGAATGAATCTGTTTAAAGAAAATCTGATATTAGTACTAATTGGTATTATCTCAGCATGCATAATAATATTTGCTATTTCTATACAATCACATCCAATAGGTTTAGAGAAATATGCAATGGTAATAGGAGGATATTTGCTGGGAACAATTGCAGGAATTCTACTTGGTATAGGAAAGGTAACTAACAAAAAACCACTGGAAATGTTACAGGTAAAAGAATAGAGGAGGGGCTTAATATGGCAAAATTAGAACTGGAAAGTATATATTACAGATATAAAGGTGCAGATAAAGATGTACTAAGGGATATTAATTGTGTTTTTGAAGGAGGAAAATTAAATACTATTGTAGGACCATCTGGTAGTGGGAAAACCACACTTCTTTCTATAATGGCAGGACTTGACGAACCTAGTCAAGGAAAAATATCTATAGATGGCAAGGATTTAAAGGATATGGATTTAGATGAATATCGTAGAGATAATATCTCTATGATATTTCAAGCATTTCAATTATTCCCCTTATTAACAGCTTTAGAAAATGTAAGTTTTCCTATGGAATATAAAGGAATAGATAAAGAAAAGGCTAAAGAAAAGGGTATAGAAGTTTTAAATTCTTTAGGTATAGATGGAGATAAACAGTCTCGTTACCCATCCAATTTATCAGGAGGAGAACAACAAAGAGTAGCTATAGGAAGAACTCTTGCTACTGGAGCAAAGGTAATACTTGCCGATGAACCTTCAGGAAATCTGGATGATGAAAATAGTGATAGAATTATAGATATTTTAAAAAAATTAGCCCATGAGCAAGGATTTTGTATAGTAATAGTAACTCATGATATGAACATAGTAAAATCAGCAGATAATGTATGGAGAATAAAAGATGGTACTATTGAGATGACAAAAAATAATTTAAGCAAGGGATTAGATATATAAGTATAGGGCTTGAAAAATATATACATGAAAGAAAGTGTTAAATTAATTTACCATTAAAACTGGAAAACATTTTGGATTAACAGGATTTGAGTTGGCAAATTTGATATTAGAATTTGAAAAGAAAACAGAGGTAAATATTGATATTAATAAGAAACTAATTTATGACTTGGTAGTAATAATATTTCATCAAGTGTTTTTATGACAAATCTATCTTCTCAAAATTTACAATCATAAAATATAATTGTAACTAAGGCATAGGTGTAGCAAATCTAGATAGGAAAACTATCTAGATTTGCTTATACATATACTTTTTTAAACAATTAATATTTTCTCTAACAGTAAATATTAGATAAACAATAAGGAGATTAAATTAATGAAAAATCCAATTATTAAATCTATCTTAAGGAGACCTTTAAAAGGCATATTACTTGCTATC
>JANQLB010000121.1 GCA_028280805.1 Tissierellales bacterium | reverse complement strand
TACAGGAACAGTTTATGACTATACCCTTAAAGAAACTGACTGGGGAACGGATGATGGAGACATATATGGAGTAAACAAACCAAGCGGACTTAACTTACTAGGTAAAGGGATAAATCATGGTGAAGTTTTTTATTATCACCTAGAGAATACATTACTTGATGACATAAAAATACAAAGAGAGTGGTAGAAATAGTTCAGCAGTTTAATAAACTGCTGGCTTTTTTTATTTTTTACCAAAGATAAAGAAATATTATGCAGGATAATAAAAAAATATGTAGAAATCAAAATTAAACAATATATGACTTTTAGGGAGGCATAGGTATGAGAGAATTGCTAAAGAGATATATGGATATAGCTCCATATGTCAACGATTTTACTGAGGATGATTTAGCAGTTGCAATTAGTGATACAGAGAAAGTAATAAAATGTGTTAACGGGGAAAATGTTTTCTTACGTGTAGAAGAAGGACAAATATTAATGGAAGAATTTGCATTGTTTCAGGCAATAAAGCAAAGAAAAAAAATTACTGTTTCCATATCAAAGCAATTACATGGTGTGCCTATGACAGCAACTTCGATGCCCATTATAGATGAAAATTGAGAAATAATAGGTGCTTTTGCAACGGTAAAAAATATTGGGGATAGAGAAGAACTTCATGATATTATAAAAACATTAGCTAATTCTTTAAATGAAATGTCAAAAACTACAACTCAAATATCAAGCAGTGCTGAAAAAATAGCTTATTCAGCAGATGAGATAATTTCTTATGTAAATAATACAATAACAAAAACAAAAGAAACTGATGAAGTAGTTCGATTTGTCCAGCAAGTGTCAAAACAGACAAATTTACTGGGATTAAATGCAGCCATTGAAGCTGCTAGAGCTGGAGATAGCGGCAGAGGTTTTCAAGTTGTAGCAGAAGAAATACGAAAACTAGCTATTTCAAGTGATCAATCAGTTGATAAGATTGCATCTGTATTAAAAGAAATCCAGTCAGGTATTACGAAAATACACCAAATGGCAGAAGATAACGGGCTTTTGACACAAGATCAAGCAGCAGGTAGTGAAGAAATTACGGCAGAAATAAATGAACTATCTATCTTAGCGGAGAAATTAAATAAATTTGCCTATAAACTATAAGATTTATAACCTTAATGTGAATTGCTAGCTGAATGAACGCCTAAACTACAATCTTTATCGGATTTAGGAGGGTTAGATTTATCAAACTTATTTTTAGCAAAGGACTTTAGGTTGTTAAGCTTAGTATTAGCAAAGACTGGAGTAGAATCTGCTGAAACAAAGGAATTATCAATAAAGCCTAATTCTTTAAGATGTAAAACTAAGTTTTGCATAACCTTAGAAAAATATTGATTAAAAGTATTTTTAATAAACCTTTTAAACAAAAACAAGCTGTCGCTTCATAAAGGCTTCGCATCCTTAATAGAATTAAATATTTAGGGATAAATATAATATTCGACATAAGTGAGCGAAATCCTTTTTGAAATAGAAAAAATTTACAGAGTGATTAGAAAATTTTACGTTTTGAAATAAAGTAATACAAAGCTTTTGAAGTTATGCTAAACTCTATAAATATATTATACAAGGAGATGATAGATTGACTCCTATTGAATTTGGAATTATGGACAAGATAGATAAGAATAAGGAATATATCAGATATGAACCAGAAAAATATAATTGTGTAACAATTGATGATGATATTTATATTAATGATTGGTGGGAAGATTTAAGCAAAATGAAAACATATTTTGGTGATTTGAATACCCCTAATGTATCTTTAGATCGACATGGAGTTACATTAATACCACCCGAATCATTATCAATATTTGAAACTATAGTTTCTAATGATCCTAGAATTAAACAAGATTATAGTCTTATGGAATTGTTGAAATTAATCAGAAAAGCAAAACAAGAGAATAAATATATGATTCATTTTGGTGTTTAATGCTAACTGGATTTATGTCAGTAATTAGACAAAAACTAGCTTATTAAATTTATCAAAAACTAATAATAATTTTATCATTAAGAGATTGATATGTTTTAAAAGCTTTGATAAAATCTGATTGTCAATTGGATTTTATTCGACCTTAAATTACAACATAAAAAAATTAATGTAAAAGGAGGAAAATTTTTAAGATGGGGAGAAAAAAACTAAAATATTATATTAGGGGTTATTCGCCAAAAAGCCATAAAAAAAAGAGGATAAAAGAAATTAATTTACCAAAGTTAAATATGTTTGTAGAGGTTTATCCTAGGTTTACTAATGGTAATGAAAAATTACACGTAAGAAAAGGGATGTTTGTAGCGGAAACGAAATATTTATTATTTTTAAAGCCTTTAAGTAAAGCAGGAAAGCTAGAGGCATTTAGCAAAACTGACTTAATAAACAAGATTTACATTTATAATTATATTAATTAACAAAATTTTATCCAACAAGTACATAAAATAGACTCTTGCCAGTGTACAAAGAATATATACTACAAATTCATTATTAAGTTTATAAATTTTATTTTGAGGTGAGCATATGGGGATTATAGTTTTGTTAGTATTTATTGCAATAATCACAGCAAATTATTTTAATCCAATTATACTTTTTCTATCAAGTCCTGTTATTATATATGTATATTCTGTAAGAAGCAAATCAAAAGCACTATTTTATTTTTTAACTGCTATTATCTCCTATCTAATTATTTCATATACAACTAATACAGAAGTAGATTATATACTTTTAGGAGTATATACTATTCTAACAATATCTCTTGGAATTATTTTTTATTTATTAATGAAAAAGAAGAAAAATGAACTTAATCAGCTTGGAGAAAGGTTAATCTCTATCGAAGGTAATGCTTTATTAAAGAATGTTTTAAAATTAGCTGTTAAAGACGAACACATGACTATACAAGAATCAACTGAAAAAATATCTAAGGTTATAATAAACTATTATCATGTAGGGTACTGCACAGTCTTTCTTAAAACTGAGCGCGGTTTGAAAATAATTGCTACAAATATTGATAAACAGATAACTAGCTATATAGAAAAGTTTGCAAATTTTAAGTATGAAGAAATAAAGCAAGAAGGTAATGAGGAGATTGCAGCTAGTATCACCTGTGGAGATGAAGTTCTGACTTATCCGACAGCAGCAATTCGCGGAATAAGATACCTTAACTTTATACCTTTAGAGTTAGGTAAAAAAGTTTTAGGAGCTTTAATGATAGAAGATACAGACAGAAGAAAAATGGAAGATTTAGAAGAAGACTTTTTTAAAATAGTTATAGAAAATATCTCTATTGTTCTTCAAAATTTCATTTATAAGGATAAACTTGTTTCTGCTGCTATGGTAGATGGATTAACTCAAGTGTGGAATAGAACATATCTAGAAAAATTAATAAAAGATGAGATTAAACTACATAAAAGCAATGGTTCATCCTTTTGTATAGCAATATTAGATATTGATAACTTTAAGCAATTTAATGATACTTATGGTCATTTACATGGAGATAAGGTTTTAAAGGAGATTAGCCAATTTATCAATAAAAATATTAGAAAAGATAATGATATTATAGCTAGATATGGAGGAGAAGAGTTTGTTATTCTTTTTACCAAAGTAAATGAACATGAGATTTATTACAAAGTAGAAAATATTAGACAGGAGATAGAAAAGCTTAATATAACTAATGATGTTGGCATGAGAACTCCTGTTACAGCTAGTTTTGGTATAGCTGAGTACCCTAACCAAGGAGTCAATATGAAGGAATTAATTGAGAAAGCAGATAAAGCACTTTATTTTTCAAAATCTAATGGTAGAAATAAAGTGACTAAGTACAGTGATATTTAATGTAGAGAAAATTTTATTATATAGGTGTATAGGTAAAATTTGTTGTAAAAATACAAAAAGACTCAATTTTATGAGTCTTTTTGTTATGGTAGATAAAGCTTATTGATTTAATTAATATCAATTTTTTTTCTCTTTAGTTTGCCTCGTGTAGTTTTTGGTAGCTTAATAGAAAGAATTCCATCATTATAGGATGCTTTAACTTTATCATCCTTAATATTTTCCAAATAAAAGCTTCTCACCATTGAACCATAGTTTCTTTCTTGTCTAATATAGTTTTCGCGTTCTTCTTTAATTTCTTCATTTCTTTCCACAGATATAGTTAAAGTATTATGGTTAAGCTCAACCTTTATTTCATCTTTATCTACTCCCGGTAGTTCAGCTTCAACAATGTATTCTGATTCATTTTCTTTAATATCTACATGGATTTTGTTAGTTAATATAGAGGGCATGGCGTTGTCAAAAAAATTTTCAACTAAGGAGTTTATTTCTTCAAATATATTAGCCACATCCTTTTTCAAATCTCTATTTTTTCTGTTATAAGGAGTTAATCCAGACATATAAACACCTCCGAAATTTAATATAAAAATGTCTGACTTTGACTTACTTTGACTTTATAATTAATTTATAGCATCTAAGTGGTTAAAAAGCAAATTTCATATTTGACTATCTTTGACTTTTGACACCTATTTTTTGTTATTTTACAAAAATATGTACGATTTTCTTAAATATTCTTACTTTTTAAGACTAATATACTTTTTGCATAATTAATTTAACTGTAGATAGAAGATTAACTATATTAGTTGGTATTCATTATCTTAACTTAAAATAAACAAGAGATGATTATTCATCTCTTGTTTCAAACCATACTGTAGTTCCTTTACCTAATTTACTTTGAATTCCGTATTTAAATCTATGGGATTCTAAAATATTCTTAACTATAGACATTCCCAAGCCTGTTCCAGAGCTTTTTCTGTTCCTTGACTTATCAACCTTATAGAATCTATCCCATATATATGGTAAATCTTCATTAGGTATTCCTATACCATTATCAATAATTTCAATTCTAACTTTAGGTAAAAAATTAGTTATTCTAACAATTATCTCATCATTTGCTGAGGAATGAACTATAGCATTGTTAACAAGATTTAAAAGAACATGCTCCATTTTTTCCTCATCTGCATTAATAGTCACATTATCTGAAGAAGCATCTAAATTTACTTTTATATTATTTTCGTCTGCTATACATGTAAGCTTACTTATTACTTTTTTAGTAACTTCTACTATATTAAAAGGTTTTATCTTTGGGCTGTAATATCCTGCTTCCATCTTTGAGAGATAAAGCATATCTTCAACCATTTTATTAAGTCTATCCGATTCTTCTGTAATAACGTTTAGATGCTGATGTATATTTTCTTTTTCATCATCGTCACATTCCATAATCAGTTCAGCGTATGCTTTTATTAAGCTGATAGGAGTTTTTAATTCGTGAGAGGTATTCGCTATAAATTCCCTTCTAAATTTCTCGGTTTGACCTAGTTGTGTTGAAAGATTATTTATAGTATTTCCTAAAATACCTATTTCGTCTTCACTGGTTATATTAACTTTTGAGTTAAAATCTCCTTTGGCAATTTTTTTTGCTACACTTATAATTTTAATAACAGGTTTTGTAAAAGCTTTAGCAAGTAATAAAGATAATATAGTTCCAATACCTACAGATATAAGAGTAATAATTGTTAATTGTTTTATAAGTATTGAAATAGTTTCTTCTATTGGCTCGACTGAAGTATTAAGTATGACATTTCCTATTAATTTTTCATTATATCTTAACGGTATTCCAACTGTAATAAACGTACTATCCAGTTGTTTGATCTTTCTACGGGTTACAAAAGGCTTTCCTGATGTAATATTTTTAATTCTTTTAGGCTCTATAAACAACTTAAGTCGATTAAAGAAGAATTTTGAATTTCCGCTTATATAAACCGGTTCAAGAGAAGGAGAAATAATGGCAACAGTAGCATCAAAAGAAGATGTAAATAATTCAATTTCATTAGTTATCTCTTCGGGAAGTATGTCTAGATTATAGCCTTTTTCTACAAGGGATGCTATTTCGTTACCTTTATCTACTAAAATATTGGTTCTTTCTCTCATATAAAAAGTATTAAGAAATAATATTTGGAAAATCCATATTAAAACAATAATGATTATTACCAAAGAAGTAATTCCTAACCAGAGCCTGCCTAATATACTTTTCATATTACTCTCCTGCCTTTAATTTATATCCTGTACCCCAAACAGTATGAATATACTTTCGACAATCACCTAATTTTTCTCTAAGCTGTTTAATATGGGTATCAACAGTTCTTAAATCTCCATAAAAATCATATCCCCAAATATTATTTAATAACTGTTCTCTAGAGTAAACACGCTCAGGATTTTGAGCAAGAAAGCTTAAAAGTTCAAATTCCTTAGGTGTAAAACGTATTTCTTTTCCTTGTATGAAAACCTGTTGAGTTAGAGGGCTTATTTTAACATCTTTTCCTATTTCTATATTTTTATCTTCACCATTTTTATTACCGTTATCAGATCGCTTTAATACTGCTTTTACTCTTGCTACTACTTCCTTTGGACTAAAGGGTTTAATAATATAATCATCAACTCCCAATTCAAATCCAAAAAGTTTATCATACTCTTCACTTCTGGCAGTCAGCATTATTATAGGAACGTCTGAATCTTTTCTTATTTTTCTGCAAACTGTCCATCCATCTATCATGGGCATCATAACATCAAGTAATATTAGAGAATAATCTGAGCTATCAAACTTACTTAATGCTTCATTACCATCGCCGGCTTCATCCACTATAAATCCTTCTTTTTGCAGAAAAATTCTAATAACTTCACGCATTTTTATTTCATCATCAACGACAAGGATTTTAAAATTTTCCATATTAATCCTCCTAATCTTGGTTTCTTTAAGAATATAATAACACAATACAAAAAAATATGCAGAAGATTACTATAATAAATTAGAATATAGAGTACAAAATAATAATGATATGTTGATAATATTATTGTAAATTCACAAAATATAAAAATAAAATTCACAATCTATTCTTTTTTTTATCAAAATTTCATCACAATTTAAGAATATACTAAAGACAAGTTAAGAAATATACTAAAAAACTTAGGAGGGAGAAATGTATGTTTAAAATTGGTAAAATAGGAAAATTAGTTATTGCTTGTGCTTTGATTATGGCATTAGTAATGCCGATAGTAGGTTTTGCAGATAATCAACTTCAATTAAATGAGCCTGCTAACAAGTCTCAAATGTTAAAAAGAAATATGGAAAGAGGTATAGTTAATCCAGAAAGAAAAGACGTTACAAAACTTTTGGAGGTAGTTGAAGAGTATTCACCAGAAACCTTAAGTGATTGGGAAGCATTAGCTGAAGAAAGAAAAACTGTACTAGAAGATATTCATGAACTAAAAAAAGATATAAGAGAATTACGTGAAGAAAGGTCAGATAAAAGAAAAGAAAATAACAGGGGACGTTTTGAAGAAATTAAAGAAAACTCAAAAACAGAAAGAAACACATTGCGTACAGAATTAGCTGAGAAGGTTAGAAATGACGAGATTACAATGGAAGAAGCTAAAGCTCAGTTAAAAGAATTCATAGAAGCTCAAAAAGAAACAGGTCAAGCTAAAAAAGAAGAAATAAAAGGGAAAATTGAAGAGTGGAAAATAGAGAAAAAAGCTGAGCTAGAAGAGTGGAAAGAAGAACATCAAGATGAAATTGACAAAATTAAGAATCACAGGTCACAAGTAGCAACTTTAAAAGAAGAATTAAAACTGGCAGTTGAAGCAGATGATGCAGAAACAGTTAAAGCATTATTAAGCGAATTATATCCTAAAATTCAGGAAGGAAATAATTTCTTAGTAAGTAGGTTAGAACTGCTTAGAGAAAAATATGACATCATATCTACAATAGAAGATGTTGTAATATCTGATATGTTATAAATATATTAGAGCCGGACAATAACTCCGGCTCTTTGATATATAAGGTATTTAATTACAGTTTTTTACCTTTTGTGCTACTGCTTTTCCTATGTTGATACATCTGGATATATCTTCTGTTTTAGGAGAAGATTTTACATCTAAAGGTTCGGCTGCTAAATCTAAATTACATTTTTCGGCAAATGTTTTTAGGTTTTTAATAGCACCTCCGCTCCATGAGTAGTTTCCGAAGATACCTAAAACTCTGTTTTTAATATTTCTATTTACAAGTTTTTTAACCAGCCCATCAATTGGTGGAAATAGATTGGCATTATATACACAGCTTCCTATGATTAAACCTTTGTATTTCCATATATCGCTTAATATATAAGAAGGATGAGTTTTTGAAGCATCGTAAATTCGCACTTTTTCTATTCCTGATTCAGATACAGCTCTTGCTATAGTTTCAGCCATTGTTTTTGTGTTGCCATACATTGAGCCGTATACAATTACTACACCTTCTTCTGCTTCATATTTACTCCATTTATCATAAAGATAAACAACTTTGTTTAGTTCACTACGCCAAATCGGACCGTGAGTTGAACAGATTGTTTTGATATTTAAGTTAGAGAGTTTTTTTAAAGCACGTTGAACGGGAGAGCCATATTTACCGACTATATTTGAGTAATACCTTCTCATCTCATCTTCAAAAAAATCTAAATCAACTTCATCATCAAATATTCCGCCATCTAATGCTCCGAAGCTTCCAAAAGCATCACCAGCAAACAGAATGTCATTATTTAGTTCATATGTCATCATCGTTTCAGGCCAGTGAACCATTGGAGTCATATAAAATTTTAGCTTATGGTTACCTAAATCAACTGTGTCACCTTCTTTAACTTCATGAGTGTTTTCTTCTGTAACTCCATAGAAGCTTTTCATCATATCAAACGTTTTACAGTTACCTATTATTTTAATATTAGGATAATGTTTTATCAACTCATTTATCTGTCCTGAATGGTCAGGTTCCATATGGTTTACAATTAAGTAATCAATACATTTATGCTTACCGATGATACTTTGAATTTTTTTAAGATATTCTCCTGATTTACTTCCTTCAACCGTATCAACAAGAGCAACCTTATTATCATCAATTAAATAAGAATTATAAACTACACCGTAAGGAAGCGGCCATAGATTTTCAAATAAGTGAAGATTCCTATCATTGATACCTACCCAGTATATATTTTTTTTAATTTCAATAGATTGAAGCATAAAAAACCTCCTATTCTAATTATATGTAATGTTAATAAAGATTGAAAAAAATCACCTTAAATCTTATTATTTATACCAAATAAAACAGATAGATAAACATTATTTTTTGTTTTTTAGTTACAAAAAATACTAATGATGAATAAGGTGCTTAAACAAATAATTTTAATTACATACATTTATTATACATGTTATTGTTTACACTATTCAATATAAAGTGTTAATAATTTCAAGAAATATAAAAACTATAAAAAGAATGTATAGAGTTAAATAACATCAGAAACATTAACAAAAATCATAATTTAATTAAAATAATCAAAATCAAAATAAAAAATATTAAAAAAATAATTGACAATATTAATA
>JANQLB010000075.1 GCA_028280805.1 Tissierellales bacterium | reverse complement strand
AGTATATAGGTCTTTAGCTTCATATACTTCCATGAACTTTTCTATTCCATATTCATCAATTAAATATTTACTAAATGAATAACTTAATAAATAAAACCTTTTTCTGGTTTCAATATCCGAAGCAGTTATATCTATATCTTTTGGAATACCTTCTGTCCCTATATTCATAATTACATCTATATTATTTTCAATATGTTCTTCTAATAAAAAATTCTTTGATAAAGGAATTATTGGTTTGCCTCTATTAAAGGCTGTTGGGTTTTTGCCTATAGTATCCTGTGTATATGATGCTAAACCTTCTCTTAAACTTAAGGAACTATAGTACGGAGTAATAAGGTGTGTTATTTCATGGGCTATAGGAGCAAGATTATATTCAAGAGAATATTTATTTAATTTTAATTCTAATGGTAGATATTTATAATGATTATATCCCCCTTTAACATGTGACCCCCCATATGTAACATCAATCTTAATCTTAAATTCAAAATCATCTCCACGTTTTTCTTTATAATTTTCTTTCCAATCGGGTCTACCCACATACTGACTAATAGCATCTACATAATAATCAACATCTAGCAGAAAATCTTCAAGATTTTCAAACCCACTACCTTCTAGATTAATACTTTCCCAATGTAATTTATCAATCTTACCGTATTCAGAAATGTAATAACCATTTTCTTCATATACTGTGAAAGTTTCGCTTTTTTCAGTTGGTAAATTATTATATATTACAATACAACCCACTATAATAAGTATAAATATTATACTTATTATATAGTATTTTTTCATTACTCATCCCCCTATAGTATTTAGCATTTTATAATTCTTTCGAATTACCTTCCCACTTTTCTTCCTTTTAGATAAATGTAGTGCCATATTTGAGATAACGGAGTCGTGTTTGCGATGCCTTAGAACCGGACTCCAGAAGAATATCCCTTGGCGGAGCTTCACTCCCAGTGAGAAGGTGTGGAGCTCACTACCCCAAATCCCCATCTTTATCAAGTGTCATTACGCAAACATATTGTTATAAGATGGAATAAATCAACTCCATCTTTTCTTATTTTTTAATTTCCCCTACACCACCCTCGCATTATTGATTAAACTAGTACTTGGTAGTAACATTAATTTATAATTTGTACTCTTGTAACATTTATAGGCATAATTTATCATTGTGGAATCGAACCACCGGTATAGCCTTTATACCACCACAGCTTCCTACTTAACCAGTAGGGGGTTTGTACTCACTTCTAATCAATAAGCTACCTGCTTCTTTCTTATATCAATTCCGTTGTCCAATTTTTTTCTTGTATCTTAGTGTCCAATTCCCTAAATTCTTTTGATAACATATCTATATCTTTCCGAATTAAAGAAATATCTAATGTTCTTGTAAATTTAATTTCTGATTTACTATATCTATCTTGTGTTATAACACTTGCGTCTACAATCTTATCTAAGGCACTTCTCTTTGCCCAAATTCTATCTCTGTCTGCTAACACATCAGCTATTGTTCTTGATTCATCAAACATAGTACTGCTATTTGTTTTATTAATTTTAACTATTAATTCAGATAACTTTTGCAGAATATCATCTAGTTCTTTAAGTAATTCTTTTGGATTTTCTGATGGTTTTTCGCCTTCTTGTATTTTTACATTGTTGATAATCCTTTTTTTCAACTGCTCAACTTTAACTTGATAGTCAGCTCTTTTCATTAATGCTTCAGCTAATTTCATTTTCATCTTCCCTCATTTCTATTATTTCTTTTTTATATATTATTACTAAATATGATTCGTTCTGTCTTATAACCTTTCGTATTTGCGACGTTCCTGAACTGTACCTCAAAGGAATGTGTCTTGGCGGTGCTTGATCCAGTAAAGGAATGTGGTGGGATGGCTTGGTCTTAAAAGCTTTCTCCAGCATCCTTGTGAAAACATATTGTTAGATAATGTATAGTGCCCTTCTTTCTTATTTATACGGAATTAAATCGATTTCTTTTAATTTGCTCGCATCAAATCTGAAGTGACCACTTATTTTTTCACTTGATCTTGTTAAAGCATCTTCTTCTCTCACTGGTTGTCCACCATTATGTATTATATATGGAACACCATTTTTATTGCGTCGTTCTGATACTATCGCAATATGTTTTTCTCCATACGTTACAATATCTCCCGGCTGCCATTGATCTATTTTTGAAGTATCAAGTGTCAATGAAATAGCATATCTCTCAAAAAAAACTTTCAAATTTGGTACTCGTCTAAAATCTATATTGGAATCTGGTTTATCTCCAACCCTTGGATATAAGCTAATATTATTTTTTATATCTTCATCCACCATATCCTTTAGATTATATCCTGCATTCTTAAAAGCTCGCCATATTACATCAGTACAAACTCCGATATCATCAGGAGGATATCCCCCATTCTGATAGGAACCATCGTATTTAGGCTTGTTTTCTGCATCTTTCCGTGCCCCAATCATAATATCCGTGTAATCATCTATACCATTATTATTATAATCTACTAAACTGATTACGGTTTGTATTCCAAATTTTTCAGCAGAGTAATATCTCTTTGGTATTAAATTCCAATAATCAGCCATATATATAACTACCATTATACAAAACAAGATAAATACTGTACCCAATAATTTTAATTTCTTCTTTATGTTCAAAATAATACGCTCCTTTGATATATATAAATAATCTTATTGCAAATTAATATGTAAATACCAATTAAAAACAAGGCGAACCTTCTTCATGCTCTACTCCATAGGAATACCTCATGGCATAACCCATGAACCCTTGTGCAGATGCATTGTTATGTAAAGCCGCACCACTCGAAGCCAGAGGCTGACAGTACGTCAGACACTTAATATGGTACACAATTTATAAAAATAGCAAATTACAACTCTTCAGATTGTGCTTATACTATTAACCAAGTAGCAAAAATCGTTCTGCAATCCATGCAGCGTTTTCAGCAATATCTTTTGTTCCGTCAACACTTAAAACAGGACAAGTCAACTCTGCTGCCCATTTTTCATGCTGTTTCAAACAAACCTGTGGCGGTTCACCCGTATCATATCTTGCAGCTCCATCGAGAAATCTTATGTTCTGTTCGTACATATCTCCACCCTCAAGGATACGCTCTCCAAACCTATTAAAACCACGCGTGCGAAGGCGTTCCATGCGTATTGCAGTAGGTACTGTTACAAACACAGCTAAATCGAATAGTGGATTGAATAACCCGCGAATACTTCCCATTGAACCTGACATAACGAAATATGGATATTTTGATATGTCCCTCATCAAACGTTCGATTATTTCTTCCCTCGGACGAAATATGGCAAAAGGAATAACTTCTATGTTCCAACACCAATAATAATCGTCTAAATCTAAATGTTTTAAATTAATCTGCCTAGCCAATTCTTTGCCGAGTGTCGTTTTCCCTGAACCTGGGGCACCAAAAATAATAATCCCTCTGGGCATGTTTTCCCTCCTCTCCATATATCTACCCTGCTGTTCATTATATAGATATTCTAAAATACAAGTAAATACAGCCTATTACGTCTAGTTACTATATTGTTCCATGGAACTCCAAACTGGTATAGCTTTAATTTCTTCTAATATTGACTTACCATTCTCATCATTGTATTTTATTTCTATCACAATATCATGTTTGATGTACTCCATCATTTCTCTGGGATATGATACCCCAACTATTCCTGTCTTAAAATCCTTTAGTTCTTCAGAGTTATATATACATCCAGTTGCATTTTTTTCTGACTGATCTGTATTTTTATCTCTAAATTTCACAGTAATGGTTATATTTTCTGATGAATAATATTTCTCTCCTATATAATCAATTGAATATATACGAAGGTGCACATGGTTAGAAGTATTAACTAAAATCCCATCATTGATTTTCCAATTATCACTTTCGCCTCCAAATCTAAGTACAGACAACAAATTTTCAGTTCTCTCTTGTTCCAATTGACTTTTCATATTTCGATTATTATTAAACAATACTATACATATAATTAAAAGAGCGAAACTTATCAAAAATAACAGTTTGTTTTCTCTCATATTCACCTGTTTTCCCCTTTTCTATAATTCATAATACTAGGCATTTCTATAGCATATTTTCATACATTATGCTAGATATGTCATATAACGTTTCGTGTTTGCAAAGTTCCTGAACTGAACCCGCAGAGCTTAACTTCGTAGGCGGTGCTTAAAAGCCAGTGAAGGAGTGTAGTGCCGACTGGCTCGATTCCAAAAACTTTCCTCTAGGCACCCTTGCGCAAATATTTTGTTATAAGATGTTGACTCATTCAGCTTCAAAGCTATTTCCTCTCGAATTTAATTCTTACATATGCTTCACTATATTTCTAGATTAAAATATAATAAATATATCTAATACATAATATGTAATAATATCATCTTAACATTTGAAGATTATTATAATTTTATAAAACTTCACTTAATGGTGAAAAATCAAGTTTAGTTAACTCTTTCTTATTTACAATTCCATTATAATTTCTTAGTAAATATGCTTTGCTATTATCATCAGACTTAATAATTTTATACATATCATCTTTTATAATAATTGCACAGTTATCTTCAATAGCTATACCAGAAATGTTTTCAACTTTCATCGCATCATCAAAGCCCTCATGTCCTTTTTTGTTATAATGAGGACAATGAATTGCTGGAATTAAACCAATTCCTGTTACTTGTGTATAATCCCACCATCCATCAGGGTTATTATATGAATTCCTATCACCATGTCCTTTTAAAAACCAACATATAGAACCAGCACTTACCCCGGAAAGAACAATATTTTTTTTGTACGCTTCCATTAAATATGTATCGATTTTTTTATTCCTCCATATTTCCATCATTTTAACAGTATCTCCACCACCTACGTAAATAATATTTATCTTCTTAGAGAGATAATAATCATTAATATACCAATGTTACTGATCATAAAGAAATACCCCCACATAAATGAGACAATGTCTTATAAACGTATCGTGTTTGCAACACTTTCTAATTGAACGCTATAGGAAACCGTCTTGGTGGAACTTCGTTTCCAGTGAGAAGGCATGGTGCTCGCTGTCCCTTACTACATCAATTCCCCTTTATTTCATTTAGTTTTTATTTTAGTCATATAATTGAATATTAATTTATCATTCATAATTGTACTCGTCTCCAAATCATACTTAGTTAATTCAATTAAATTGAGCGTTCATTTACATATTGATCCTCATTTCCTCCTGAAAATAACCAATATTCTAATTTTTCATGCTTTGCATACTTCCTTAAAACATTTAAAGCTGTTTCTCTAATTCATCTAATATTTTATCACATACATTAGATTATCACTTACAATTCTCATAATTTACTTTATACTTCTTTATACTTCTCTATATTTAAAATATTTCCTTTGAAAATATACAAGTTTTTATCTAGATTTTCTTTATTTTAACTTATTTTGGTTCAGTCAGAAATTTTGTGAAATATAGTATTCTATCCTTTCAATAAAAAATATTAAGGAAAAGATTTATAATTTTTTTATTGTCAACTTAAGTTTTTCTTAGTTTTGTAAATTTCTTAACTCATATTATATAGTAACAATAGATTCTATGGAAACTCAAAAAAACATAGCTGAGAAAATATAATAAAGAAAAAAGGGATTATGTTCTGACCTTAAAAGGAAATCAAGGACTCTTTCATAAAGAAGTTATAGAATTTATGCAAGATGCTCTTGAAAATGATTCTGAGGGGATGATTTTCACGAAAGAAAAAGGTTACGGTAGAATAGAAAAAAGAGAATATTTTCAAACCAATGATATAGATTGGCTTTCAGATTATCAATTCACTGACAATTCTAAGATTGTTTATTATTTAATAAAGACAAAAACACTCTCAACTATTCTTTTTTTCTTATTCTTAATACTTTCTTAATTTTTAAGGTATTATGTAAGAAATTTTTCTACAAAATCCTTGTTTGACATATAAACCGCTTCTTTCACTCCTTCAATTCCGTTAACCTCATTTATCTCAGTAAAAATACTATATCCTAATCTATGAGTCAGTTTTGATTGTCCAAAACCTCGATTCAAGAACTTTTCTTTATCTTTTAATCTTCCACTCATCAAATCATTTGACAACTCTTTATATTCATGTAATAACTCTAACCGTTTATCTTTGTCAGTTAGAACTTTATAATCTTCCTGCATAGGTGAACCTGTATTAGGAAGATTATTCTTGACACGATATTTTTCTGCTGAAAATACTCCAACACCTTCATATTGAATTGCATTATTTAAAAGATTTTTCATATTAACTAATGTATCTATTTTAAAGCAGTCTAAAATTGATCCATGAATTGACTCATAATAAGTATGGGCTGTCTCATGTATGATTGTTGAAATAAGCTCCCTGTAATCTTTTAAACTTATTTCAGAATTTAAATTAACACATACATTTCTATTTAAACCAATTCCATCATCATATCCAATTACTGGATAAATTGTTGTTGCTTCATAGTCTATATCATTGAATAATTTCTCAACATGAATTTTTACTTCTTTTAACCATTCTTTTTCTTGTGTTTTAAGCATTTTATATAATGCTTTTATTCTTTCAACATTTTTTAATAGATTTCTTAATCCATAAGCCTCATCATTTACATCCTTAATAGCATCTTCAATATCTTTTAAACTAAAATCATTACCTGTTTTTTGAGCATGTATAATAATTGTCTTAAATCCATCATTGCTTTCTAATTCACTAATGTCAGTTCTTTTATCCATTATTTTGAAAAAAGTTTCTATATATGAATAATCTATCTTCATTCTTGTACCTCCTTATATTCGATTATTATGTTCTAGTATAACATACTTAAATGTGATATTGCACCTAAGTAAAACATTCAACACTATGTTTTGTAGCTAATACTTACATATAAGTATGTTATGCAAATAATTGTCAATGAAATAAAATGTTAGATAACGTTTCGTGTTTGCGATGCCTTCGAGCTCTACAGGAAGTCGCTCATGGCTGGGAGCATGCGAACGCCTAATGCGACGATCGACTCGGTTAGCGAGGATGATAAGAAAACTTTCCTTTTCTAATCTCGTTTTTCTACTCCTACATTTCTCAGTTGTTTTAAGATTCTAATCAATCCTTTTCCCCCTATT
The DNA here is from genome assembly GCA_028280805.1 of Tissierellales bacterium. Classification (GTDB taxonomy): domain Bacteria; phylum Bacillota; class Clostridia; order Tissierellales; family VENL01; genus JANQLB01. The sequence continues at coordinate 12,154 of JANQLB010000075.1, read as the reverse complement.
AAAATACATAATCGAAGAATTAGCTTAACCAAACTTTCCATTAGCTCGAAAATTATTTTTAATCTTTGTGATTAATTTGCAATATTTGGTTAGTTTAACATCTTAATTACTACTAGAATTACACGTATTAACTCTAGTAAAGCATTGATACCCACTACTACTCCTACAATAGTAAATACAATCGACTGTAATTCATCAGTTTTCAAATGTTGATCTTTGTATTCCTTTGCAGTTTCTTTTAAAATAATGTGATTACTAGTGCCGTCTGAGAAGTACCATAATACTATCCCAATTAAAATTAATAGAGTAAAAGGAAATATAAAAGTTGAAAATCCTTGTTCTAAGGTTATTATACTTTTACCACTCATAATTGGTATAACTGTAAAGTTTACAAAATTCACTATACTAATACATGCCTGTATAAAGATATAAATACTCAAAACTCTAACGGATATATATCTTATTTCTTTAGATTTCATCTCTAAACCACCTTTTAGTTAAAATACTGATAGTTTTCATTTGTCGTAGTCACCATAGAGCCGGTGGTCAACCATCGCCCCTGGCACAGATCCCAGCGTGCGGATTTCCCGCACTAGGCTCCTCAGTTGTATATATCTACTTTCGCACTCTGACTATATAAGTAGCTCCATTTGTTCATTTTTGCTTTCTATGAAAGGTTCCTGTATTGGATACATGTCGATAACCTTTTTCTTAAAATCCTTCCAGTTAAAGCTTCTCCTCTGACTCCTTCGGTTCATCCATTTATACAATAATCTTTTAACTATCAAATTCATCTCTTCTAGCATCTTGTAGTTTCCTATGACTCCATAATAATTGTAATAGCCTTTTAATTTGATATTCAGAAGGTCTATTAGTTTTCTGAGTCTATTACTTCTATTTTCTTTTATCCATCATTTGTTTCCTTTGAATGATTCATACTCCTGTTTCCTCCTTCCCCATGTAGACAGCTTTCCTGTCCTCAGAGTAGTAGGATACAACAATACAATAATTTAAGAAGTACACCAAATCAAAAGCAATTCATTACTATATCTTACCATGACAATTCTAATTTCCCCTTTGCATCTTTTCCAATAATAGCAATTTTGATTTTATCATCGTTACTTATAATACTTATATTACTTCCAAAAAGATGTAAATTTACTTCTCCATCTGATTCTTTTTCTGATCTTTTCATTTCAGTTTTATATTCTTCATCCGATAAGATAATCTGAGAAATAATATTATCTTTTGAATCTCTGAACTGCAATGTAACAGTACCTTCCATAATTAAATATTCATAATCAAAAGTGTACTTTTCACCTTTTTTTGCAGTAAATGAGCGAATATCCTCACCATCTAACAATGAAAATTCCATAGATATTTTTCCATACTCTGATTCTTCTATAGTTTCTTTATGATTTGTCAAACTCTCTATTTGAAGAGTTTTTTTATTGCATCCTGTTAAGACCACAAAAATTATTGCAATACAATAAAGCAATACTATTCTCTTTTTCATAATTACCTCCACATAATCTTAATTTTATTATTTCATGCAAAAGAACTACCCAAGACATCTATGTCGTATAGCTTTACGCACCTGCGAAGTCGATGAGCTTACAACCTTTGCTTGCGAACGCCTAATGCGACGACTGACTCGGTTAGCGAGAAGGTGTGGAGCTCATCGCCCTAGGCTTATGCTTACCTAGAGCGCATTTGCGCAAAAACTGTGTTAGATGACTGTTTTGATAACTTCATGCCAAAACTTATAACATTGTTCAACCATAAAATTAATGTTAAATACAAAATAATACAAATGTTATAATATGAATGAGGTAATTTATATAAAAACTATTAGATTAAGAAAAGTTGGCAACAGCTTTGGTTTTACAATTCCAAAAGAACTCATGGAAAAATATCATTTAGATGTAATTGCTTGACCGTCTTATAATATCTACTTATATAGTTCCTCTTTACATTACCTATTACTATCTAGCTCTTAATGTTCAATGAATATATATTATGTAAATATTCTTTTCCTCTAAATACTTCATTTCTAGTAGCGACCTTTACAAAACCTAGTCTTGATACTAGATTGATTGATTTTTGGTTTTCAATATATATACATGCCAAAATCTCCGTAATATTCATCCTTAACTTAGCAAATCCAATAATCTTCTTCAATGCTTCATGCATATAACCATTACCCCAAAATTCTTCTTTTAGATCGTAACCGATTTCAACTTTTCTATCTTTACTATTCCAACAATGAAAACCACAAGTCCCCATTCTTAAACCATCTGTTTTCCGTTGGATTATCCATCTATGTTGTGCTCTTGGTTCAGGTTGTAAATAAAAACTAATAATTCCGTCAGCTTCATTTACATCAGTTAAAGGTTCTTCATCGTATAAATATTTAGTCACCACCTTATCAGAAAATTGTCTAAAAATAAATTCTCTATCACTTTGGTTTATATTTTTTAGTAGCAATCTCTCCGTTTCCAAATTTGTGAAAAACATGGCTAATCTCACCTTTCTGTCATTTTTATTAAGTATATATGATTCATGTATAAATATAAAAAAACAATTATGTTACATAACGTTTCGTGTTTGCGACACCTTCGAGCTGAACCCTTACAGCTTCACTCCAGAGGCGGTGCTCTGCCTCTAGTGAGAAGATATGAGTGTATAATTCTCAAAAAACTCCTCTAGTAACCCTTTACGCAAAAACATTCTTATCTGATGTTTTATTTCATTACCTTACCCTAAAAAAACTCGTCTAGCAAGATATAAAATTCTATTTTAGAGTAGTCTACATTTTCAATTCCATATTTTTCATAGAATAAATCATTCCATTTATTTGTTTTAAAGTTATGCTCAAAACTACGAATTGCTAATGCTATATCTTGATATCTATCGCCAATTCCTACTGTTCCTAAATCAATAAATCCACTCAATTTATTGTCTGATAATATTATATTGTTCATACAATAATCACCATGAGTAACAACTAAATCTTCTGTACTTGGTTTCTTTTCCAAAAGCATATTATATAGTTGTTTGCTCGATTTCCCTCTGTATTTTATTTCAAAATCATTTTCATCAATCAATCCACAATCAACACGTTCTTTTGCTTGATGAATTTTTATATCAAGTCTACTATCAAATGGACAACAAGTTATGTCTATCTGATGAAGTAATCTAAGAGATTTTGCTAATAGTGTCACAGTTGTTGACGGCTGAGAAACATAAAAGTCGTGAGCTGCATTTAAGCCCTTTATTTCTGATATTAACATAAATTCCTTACCATCAAAAACGTCATAATAAATCACCTGAGGAACTAATAACTTACCATTTAACCAATTAAGAATATTTTTTTCTCTTTTCATAGAGTCTCTTTCATTATTAATTACTTTCAAATATGCATTTCCTCCATTGGATATCCCTTCAAGAAAAAATGTTTCTGTACTAGAACGACCAATAGTATCTCTATACCAAAAAGCATTTCCAGTAATTGAATTTAATTCATACGGAAGATTAATAAAATTGTCTATCTTTACTTTACTCATTATTTAATTCCCTCATTTCAACCTATATAATAATTAAAATAAAACGTTAGATAACGTTTCGTTTTTGCGATGATTGGAGTTTTATAAGGAGCTGTTCATGGCTGTGAACATGCGAATGCCTAATGCAGCGACTGACTTGATTAGCGAGAAGGTATGGTACTCATCACCCTATGCTTCTCCTTCCCTAGAGCTCTCTTGCGTAAACACATTGTTAGAAGATGTAGTTATTCTAAAGTAACTATTGAGCCCTCTAAACATTATAAAATTATTTTATAAATGTCCTGAATAAATCTAACAGTATATTAATAAGAGCGACAACAAATATAATTGCTCCAGGCATAATAAAGAAAAGTATAATAAACCACCTGAAAAATCTAGTTTTTTTGATATGCTCTTTTTCATCTAATCTTTCTTCGTTTTTTTGTTGCTCATCTTCTAATTTAATTCCTGCAAATTCTATTATTTCTTTCGCTTTTTCTAGCTGATGTTCGAACACATACAAATCTGTACCATAGAAGTTTCTTCCACTATATAACTTCAACACTTGACCTGATCTCTTTTCTTTTCTAAAAACACTAATATTATTTGATTTCAGTAACGAGATAATTATATCGCCTTCAACTCCATCAAAAACATTTTTTAAAAACACAAATTCAAATTCTGAATCATTTTCTATGTTACTACTCTCAATATGGTAGTTCTCTTCAACATCAATTAAATCAACTTTACAGTCACTACATACTTTAAATCCTTCTCTATATTCACTTTTACACTTTGGACATATAAGCATTGTTTTCAATCCTTTCGTCAACTAATAGTAATTTTCTATGTTATGTATTGATTCTATGTCTTCTGACGGTTTCGTGTTTGTGACGCTTTCTAGCTCTACAAGGAGTCACTCATAGCTGTAAGCTTTCAAACGCCTAATGCGACGACCGACTCGGTTAGAGAGAAGGTATGGCACTCATTTTCATGATAGCATTCCAAAAGAAATAAAAAGCCATCTTTTTTCAGTTGCCAACATACGCCTATATCACCATGTTCTGGATGTATGGCGCCTAAAATAATTAATAAAGTAGTAAATGAAACTTCTCTTTTTCAATGTTAAGTAGGAGGAATTGCTCCCTCTTTCTCCCCTAAGAACCGTACGTGAGACTTTCACCTCATACGGCTCAAGTCACCTATAACTAGCTCTTACTAGTAGCTAAGAAACCTTTTCTATTTTTATTAGAAACTGCTTTAGCAATTCTTGTACGACAATTTACCTAACCTAAGTCTACACCTTTTGGTCATAATGTATCAGCCTTATTTCACTATTCACGTTTAACGAGGCTTGCAATAATTCAATTAATTTAATCATAGTAATATATTTACTCTAGCAATCACCCACATTAGACTTGCAGGATTTTCACATTATCTCTATAGCTTAGTACCCCATCATTACTAGTGACGCACCTATAGGTAGAGTTACTCCAAATGGATGGAGTAGTCTGGAGGCTTAGTTCCCTAAGCTTAGACAGCCCAAGATGTAGCTTATTCCCATTATTTCAGGGACTGGTCACACTGTCATATAACGTCTTTGCTTCACGACGTTCCTGAATCGAATCCTCGGAGACTTTGTTATGTAAAGTTGTCCCGATTGATTCCAAAGGAATACTCAAATAATTTATCAGTACTTTTCTTATTACAATCTTTTTAAAAGTTTTCTTTCTAAGTCCATTATTTTGTTTTCTAATACACAAATATCTTCGCCTTCTTTAATTCCTTCCCATACTTTGTCAAAAATAATACGATATATAAAAGCAAAGTCAATATTTATGGCTGCTATTTCAATATAACCCTCTAAAACGTTATCGAGAACTTCTATTGGTATCATATAAAAATCTATAGCTGGATCTCCCCAACCTGAATCACCCCAATCAATAACAGATAATAATTGATCACTTTCTTTACACAGAAAATTATACTTATTAGTATCACCATGGACAAAACATTTTTTATTGGACAAAATCTCATTAGTGTATTTGCTTTCTATTAGTTTTAATAAGTATATAGATTTACTATTACTATCAACCAAACTTTGAAGGATCATTTCTTTTGTGTATTCTCTAAAAGTTTCAGGATTATCAAGCCATCCCTTTGGATCATTACAACTTTTAATATTAATGTGCAGTTTCCCAAGTTCAAAACCTATTTCCTTCCATGTATTATAATAATGCAAATAATTTTTTATTTCACCAAGTGTTAATCCATGAATCCTTTCCCAAATAGAATATGTTTTATTTATTATACTTAAAGAGTCATCAAAACAAATTAAGTCTGGTGTTTTTATTCCTTTTGACTTTGCCAATGGAGCTGCTACAGATTCGGTATAAGCGTCGGAATTTGCTTCTGGATGATCTGTGGGAATCCTTAAAATAAAGTTGGGTGTTGCGTATATATCATTTGCAATACCATGAGTAGTTAATTTGACAAATGATTCATTTATTTGATTCTTTTTTAATATCTCTCGAATAAGAGTATCCATTTTTTTCTCCTCCATTTCTAACAATAAAAACTCCAGAGAACTTACCTTAGCAAACAATAGACACAATTTTATATAACATTTTCGTGTTTGCGATGCCTTGGAGCTCTACATGGAGCTGCTCATGTCTATGAGCTTACGAAAGCCTAATGCAGCGACTGACTCGGTTAGCGAGAAGGTGTGTGCGCATAATCTCCAAAAACCTGACCGAGTATCACCTTGTGAAAAAACCTTGTTGAACAAAACCGCTAGTGCGGTGGCTTTAAAACCAAAACCACTTCTAAAATATATATTAGCCATTTCTTTGCATTTCCCTTCCCGATAATATTATAATTAAAACATTTTTGTAAAGGAGTTTTGTTATGTCCAAGCTTTTAGAAAAAATGAAAAAAGACTTAGCCTTGCAAGGCTATAGTCCTAGAATTCAAAAAACTTATCTTCAAAATGTCAATCAATTCTCTAATCATTTTGATAAACCTCCAAAACTTCTTTTCGTATTCGTCAGGCTAAGGGTGATAAGGATAAATATACTTTACTTTGTCATCCTAATTTATTAATCCTTCGTAAATATTTTAAGGTGTATCAGCAATTGGGCAGCTAGGATTTCGTGTTATGTGAGGTTACTGCTGATACATCACTAGATGTTAAGTGACGTTTATTTACATAAAACTCAGCTCCAAAAATAAAATTTAGCATTAATATTATAACGAAGAAAACAAAAACTGATTGCTCAAATTTGGAATTTAGAGTGTTGTATATATTAATTACATATCCATATATATTAACAGAAATATATGATAAAATTGCAACTATTATTATTGAAAGAAGATTGATTTTTTTTACTTGAAAATTTTTACTAATAATTAAGTCATTCTGCTCATGAGTACCTAATGTAACGACTGACTCAGTTAGCGAGAAGGTGTGGGCACTCATAACCCTAGGCTTCTATCTCCCTAGAACGCCCCTTGTCCAAAAACATTGTTATAAGATGGAAGCTATTTCAGCATTTTAACCTCTACGTATTTAGCTAAAATTATTATTTTTTTGTAACCAGAATGTAGCACGGTTAGAATTAGAAGTATACTTTTCTCTATTCTGTGTGCCATTCCATACATTTATCACTGATAAATTTAATTTTTCTATTATACTAACAATCTCACTATAACCTATTGGATGCTTTTGAATCTCCCATTCATATTCATTCAGTAAGTGATTATTTTGATAAACTTCTATTCTTTTTCGAGCCCTCCAAATTTTATTTTTCTTATCTACATAAGTAGTTTTTGAATATCCCTTTAAAACTGTTCCATCATTACATACCCCTGTTGGGAAAGATTCATTTTCAACTCCTAAGTTACACCATGTATCAGGTAATTCATTTTCTATATTATCATTATCAATAAATATGTATCCTCCTGAATTAAGCGAATTATAAGCCTTTCGTAAGATTAATTCCTGCTCTTCTAAACTCGATAGTTCAAATAAACAATTTCCACCTAATATAATTAAGTCATAATCTCTTGGCCAAAAGTACTTAGTTAAATCCGCTTTAATAATCTTCACCATTTCACCTACGTTAGCTGGCTTAAGTTTTAATTTCTTATGTAGTTGATTTAGCATAACTTCCGATCCATCAATCCCAGTAATTTTCAAACCTTTTTCTGCAATAGGCAATAATATTCTGCCTGTCCCACAGAAAGGTTCTAGGATCTTCTTACACTGTGACTTTTTAATTAATTCGAGTATAAACTTAACATCATGAAGTTGTGTTTCGTACTTATCATATATTTCAGCTATATGATATTCAACATCGTATGGATTTGTCTTGTTAACGTTCATTCATTTCACCTACCTAACTTTATACTAAAATATATCTTTATTATATTTTAAGCATAAACTAACTTATAGGTAAAAAACGATTATATATGTATTTTACATTTGTATTATTTTTTGAGAAGTGTGTTCTAAAGCCTTAAAAAATTGTTTCGGAATGATATATCCTTTGTCTTATAAAGTTTCGTGTTTGCTACTCATTCGAACTGAACTCTTACAGCTTCACTCCAGAGGCGGTACTCTGACTCCAGTGAGAAGGTGTGGGTGTATAATCCTCAAAAAACTCTTCTAGTAACCCTTTACGCAAAAACCCTTGACAACTATTAGCTGGTTTAGGCGATGGAATCAACGGAAACATCCAATAGCCCAAAGTCATATAAATGCATTAATTAACTCCCTATTATTTATACCTACTAATCCGTTATTATAATCTTATCTTTAAATTCCTTAATTCTTTGATAAGCTACTTTTGTAATTGTCAGTGCGTATCAAACCATATCATTGTCTCTTCAAACATATCTATGAAGGCTTCTTCAGAGAATGAATGGTCTTCTTCTTCATATATTTTAAGTTTATATTCTTTGCTGTATTCTTCTAATTTTTCTGCCATTTTTATTGCATGATTTGTTGATACACGCCAGTCTTTTTCTCCACCATGAAAGATATAAATTGGTACTGTTATCTCATCTGCCCAATAATATGCTGAGCGTTTTATGTATTCCTCTTCTTTTTCCTTTGGTGTGCCTCCTATTAATGAAGTATATACATTTTTCATTGCTTGTTCTCTGTTGTTATAATTTTCTATACAATCACTAATACCAACAAATACAGTCGCTGCCTTAATATCTTTTGAGTTTCTACAAGCCATATACGTCATCATACCGCCTCTTGAACCTCCAATCATATAAATCCTATCATTATCCATATAATCTGTTTGTTTAACTACATCAATTAAAGTTACAACATCATTTAAATCACTACCACCAAACTCTTCTTGCCCTTCGCTTCCATCATTACCTCTATATTGTGATGCTAAAACAACGTAGCCTCTATTTGCATATCTACGAAACCAATACTTTGCGTGTTTATCGGTAAGTTTTCCAAATTCTCTGTTACCACCTCTATTAAAAATTATAACTGGTGCAGTATCTTTTATGATTTTAGGTTTTACTAAGTAACCAACAATATTTAATCCATCTGAAGAATACCTTATTTTATACATTTCAATATCATCAAAAAATCCAAATTCGTTTTCTTCTTCTGTTACTACTACTTCTTCCATGCTGGTTATTATTTTTTCTTCTACTATATTATCTTCAACCGTACTGGTTTTACTTTCTTCTTGTGAGCATCCAGTAACAATAAATGTGATAAACAACATTGTTAAAATAATCCTCTTAATATTTCTCATTTCTTCCTCCTTGTAAATGTGTCTACACGTATATTTGTTTTATTATACAATAGAATTTTACAAATAAAAAACCAAGATATCAAGTCGTGTTTTTGAATGATGGAGGCGAACCTCATTCCCCCCATCTAAAGAACTACCATTACTTATGCAATGGTTCACCAAACGACCTTCTAAATACGACTCAATATTTAACTATTTTAATCTTGATACTCAACCGCCAATTATATACAATATGCATGATGAATAAAGCCTAATTGATTCTTTCTCCTAACGTTTCGTGTTTGCGAAGCTTTCGAACTGGACTCCAGAGAAATACCCCTTGATGGAGCTTGACTCCCAGTGAGAAGGTGTGGGTGTATACCCCCCCCCCCAACTCCCCTAGTAACCCCCTGCGCAAAAACAGTGTTATGTGATGCGAGGGAAAATTCCTTATAATTAAACTCTATCTAGCTGTTATGATTTTCTTATATTACTTATCTCTACTTTCTTTCAGTAAATTATTAAAAACTGACCGTTCATCTTCACTAAAATGATTAAAACTTTCTAATATAACGAGATTTTCTATTTCATCATCATTTATAATTTTAAAATACTCAATTTCCTTTTGAGTATAACCATTAAAGTCCCTAAATTGCTTCACTTCATAATTTCTAATATTTAATACTGTAAATCCAATCTCGCCCCAAACATAAACAAATTTTCCTTTTTTTTCATATGCATATACATGCTTATTTTGTTAGACGACAGATATAATCCCAATCAGCGCCTAACCTAATAGTACTCTATACTATTTCTGATATCCATAATCTTACATTAGTCGCTTGTGTTAATATTGTCTCTGCCAGATTTAAATCCCTAACAAACTCTCCATAGGAATTTTAAACTCTTGTATCTCATTCTTTCATATTCTCTTTAAAGGCTACAACATCGTACTACAATTAAAATATTATAAAAAGCATAAGTACTACATATATTAATGGAATACTTGCGACTATTATATTTTTATCTCGTTTCTTAAAGTAAATAGCAAAGCATATTATATAAACTGGCAAATATAAACTTGTGAAAATCACAAATATTAATGATAATATTGTATTTAAAATACTCTCACTCATAAACAGTGCAGCAATCGTCATAACATTTGCAATTAAGACCATGGGATAAACCAGTAAAGGTAACGCTCCTAATACTAGGAAAACTTTGTTCACTGTTCTTTTTTTTATGTTTACTCCAAATACTCTCACGTATATACTTGGGTTTGTAATCAAATCGCTGTCTGATAAAGGAATTTTTCTTTTTTCTTTTATAAAAAAGTACACTATCAATATGATTACTCCAATAATTGTTATCTTAATAATTACAGGTATCAGCGTAAGTAATGTTCCAATCATTGGTTCATATAACATTCCATTCATCCTTTCTTATATAACATATTTACTTATTGTTTAACAAGTACACAGAAAAAAGCAATACTTCTCCCTATAAAGTAATCTGCATTACCGTAGGTTAAGTAGGAGGGATTAATCCCTCTTTTTCGCTTAAGAAAAGTATATGACAGTTTCCCGTCATACGGCTCAAGTTATCTATAACTAGAAATTACCAGTATCTAGCAAGCACTTTCTACTTTCATAGTAGTAAATGCTTTAGCAATCCTTGATTAAAGTTTATTAACTTTTATAGTCTATAGTCCCCCGCTCTTCGCTTTTTGGCTTTACCATATTCATATCTATTAATCAATAAAATTATTACCTAGCTAGTTAAAAGAATTTTTGTAGAATGAATTGTATCTTACACATTCTTCTCTATAAAATGATTTTCATATCGATTCCAATATTCTAAATAAGTTCTATCACTCTTTCCATCAAAATTGAGTTGATACATTCGAAAAGTTACTGGTATATCTTTAGGTTGCCACTGCTCTACATATGAGTATTTATAGCTCATGTCCAATCTTTTCATCACTTCGCCGCTTCTTGGGTTATTTATATCGTGAGTAGCGGTGATATATGTGTAACCTGCTTTTTTAATTATTTCTACTACCATTTTTGTCGCCTCACTAACAATACCTTTATGCCAAAATTCTTTTTTGAGCCCATACCCAAAATCACAACTTTCATTATCAGAAAGCCACACATAACCAATAGGCTTATCGTCCTCTTTCAGGCAAATAGCATAGCGGTAATTTGATGGTTTATCGTAATAAGCCAAAAAACGTTCCTCTAAAAACACCTTTGCTTCATCAAGAGTTTTTAGAGGAAGCCATGGTAGAAATGTATTTACTTCTTTACTACTTAAAATTTCAAATAAAGCTTCTACGTCATCCTGTGTAAATTTACGTAAAATAAGTCTCTCGGTTATAATTGTAGGCGTATTTTCCCGTATCATTTTATTCTCCTTATAACTATCTTTATTAAGATATTAAATACTTTATTCTGTGCCTATTCTGTCGTCTACCGTTTTCGTGTTTACGACGTTTCCCGCTGTTATAGGTAGCACTCTAACCTTAGATAAATCCTATCTTAGGTTAGAGTGCTACCGACTCGGTTAAGCGGGGAATGTGTGAGGCTATGACATAAAATGAATACCTCTTGGCAAGCCCAATAGGCTCCTTGGCTTCATGCCGAACGAACATAAACACATTGTTATATGATGTTGTCCCATCAGCTTCGTAGCGCTAACCCTAGCTCTCTCTTCATAATCGCCTGAGTTAACATTATCAGTTATCCATGTATATAAAAAAATTATGTATATAAGTAATCCCCTAAATAAAATTGAACATTGCAGCAATAGATGCAATAATATTACCTATACCATGTAGTA
>JANQLB010000034.1 GCA_028280805.1 Tissierellales bacterium | reverse complement strand
GGAGTTTTAACTCCATCTGAACGCATCACGCTGTGTAAGTGACTAGCACAAAATCATAGATTTTGGCTATCTACTTGACTCGTCTTATCCGGATACTATGCAATTCTTTACTCGCCGCTTATAGAAGCGGGAGTATTAGAATTGTAAGCTATCGGATAAATTTAATATCAGTAAAACATTTACAGATAAATTAAAAAGGGTGGTTAAATGAAATATAAAATTATTTTATTCAAAGCAGAAACTCCTATACATATGGGAGGTGATCAAAAGTTAGGAATTGTTGATAATCCAATACAAAGAGAAATACATACTAATTTCCCTAAATTACCGGCATCAGGCATAAAGGGTTCTATTAGAAATGAATTTGATGAAGAAATTGCTGACATTATTTTTGGAGACGAAATAAATGAGAAACACAGATCAATTTATTCTTTTGTAGACGGTAGAGTTTTATTTTTTCCAGTAAAATCTGCTAAGAACATATATACATGGATTACTTGTCCTTATGTATTAAATAGGTTTTTTGAAGATTATAATATGTTTTTAGGTGAAAGCTTTAATGAAAGTGTTGAATTTCAGCCAAATACTTTTTTGATACAAAGTGGAAATGAATTGACAAATCTTATTCTTGAAGAAATCACATTTGAAATAAATGCCAACAGCGATAAAGAAGAAAAAGACAAAAAAGAAGAAAAGGGTAAAAAAGAAGAAAAGGGTAAAAAAGAAGAAAAAGATAAAAGAGAAGAAAAAGATAAAAAAGACAATTTTAATAATTTATTTACTGACCTATTAAAAGATATTGTTTATAAAAACGAACAAAAACCTGCTCATGATATTTTTATAATTTCTGATAATGATTTTAGATATTTTGTAGAATTAAGCACAGAGGTGAATACCAGAATAAAAATTGGTGATAACGGCATAGTAGAAAATGGTAAATTATTTACAGAAGAGTATGTTCCGGAGGAAACTATTTTTTATGGATTTGTTGGAGCAGATAACAAAGCTGTTGAACAGTTGCTTAAAAGAAAAGATTTAAATGAAAGAATAAAAAAAATAAAAGATAAACCTTTTGAAGAGTTAAATAAAGAATTACAAATTTCAAATAGTGACTTTAAAACAGGTCTAATTCAATTAGGAGGAAACTCCACTTTAGGAAAAGGGTTTACTTCTGTAAAAATAACTGAAATTAAGGAATCAGGTGGTAAAAATGATAACGTCAAGAGTGGATAAAAGAAAGTTCTTAAACAAGCTGCAAGAAAAACAAAACTACGAAAAGGAACAAAAAGAATTTTTAAAGAAGTTTGCTATATTAGTTAAAACAAATGGATTAATAAGTACATTAAACCATATATATTACAAGAAAAAATCTGATTTAAAAAAGATTCAAGATTTATTAGATTTATATATTGAGGAAAATTATAACTCTAATAATATTAAACCTAGTAAATATTTTAAGATAAATAATGATACTTTTGAAAAATATAATATTCATGACGAAGATAAAATGTTAAAAATAATAGAAGATAGTAAACATAAATATAAAGATAAATTAAAAGTTGAAAGCTTTATAAAGACAATGTGCTTTTTACATCAGTTTAAGAAAATGAGTAGAGAAGATTATATGAAAATACAATATGACTTTTATGAATTAGGTATAATCCTAAGAGAAAGTTTATATACATTTGGAGGAGAATGAAATGAAAAAAAATGAATACAATTTACTTCCAGATAATACATACGAAATACTTAACAGCATGAGTGAAGATGAAAAAAATAAAATCAATCTAAAACTATTATTAGATAAATACTACAAGTATATATTCAACATAAAAGAAATCACCAGTAAAAAAAATAAACAGTTTAAATCATATAAAGTAGATAATGATGAAGCTAAAAATTACAGTGATGGCTGTGACTTATCCAGGATGGGAAATTTTTATCAGCACAAAACAGAAAAAATCATCAAAAAGCTTAAAACTAAAGACATTAAACAAGAAATATTACTCAAAGCAAAACTTTGGGATAAAATAATTATTGGTTTTGGAGAGCCGACTGTAGAAAACGCTTCTATGAAATTGAATCATATAACAGGAATTCCTTTTATTCCTGCAAGTACTATAAAAGGTGCATTTAGAAAGTACCTTAGGGAATTTTTTATAAAACAATCATCATCAGAGGAAAACAAAGTAGAAGAAGATATTAAAAAAATATTTGGGAGTAATGACAATATAGGTAAGATTGTGTTCTTAGACAGCTATCCTTGTGAAGGTAAATTTAATTTAAAGTGGGATATTATATCCACGCATTATAACGATTATTACACCCAAGAAAATAAATTTCCAACTGATGATCAAAACCCAAATGTTATAAAATTTCCAGTTATAGAAAAGGCTAAATTTGGGTTTGCAGTTATATATAATAAAGAAATTGACCCTATAATATCTAGTTACAGTAATAATAGTTCTAATAATTTAGAAGATTTATTTAAAGAATTTTTAAATAAAACAGCTTTAGGTTCAAAAAAAGCAGTTGGATATGGTCATTTTGAGGGGATAGAAAAATGGATTATAAACGTTTAAAAATAAAAACTATTACGCCTATGCTTTCTCATGGGCTAAATGATGATGAGCTAGAATTTAGAGTAACAGAACTTAAAGCTGCTATGAGATTTTGGTGGAGAGCAATAAACACTTTTGAAAATCTAGAAGATATGAAAAAGAAAGAAGGTATATTATTTGGAGATAGTAAAAATAACTCTTCTCCTTTTAGAATGAGAGCTAAAGAAAAAGTATACCCAAAAAACCGTAAGACCAAGGTAAAAGGTATACATATAAATAAAGACATAGAGATAACTTTGTATAGTAATAAATTATATGATAGTAATCTAGAATTTTATGTAAAATTAATAAAATTGGTATCTTTCTTAGGTGGATTAGGACGAAGGTCAAGACGTAGCTATGGGGTTTTTGCAGTTGATGAAGGTAACAACGTCGCTAATGAGAATAAAAAACTAATACAAAATTTAAATAGAAATATTCAAGAAGAAATACAAGAGTTAGTGCAACAAATAACAAATCAACAAGCTATCCTATTTAAAGAATTAAATTTTAATAAAATAAACTGTTTGCCAAAACCAGAAGGTAAATATATGTGCTTAGAAATTAATAAAGATGATTATAGCTTAGAATATCCTTATATAAAAAAAATCTATATATCTGAAAGTAATTTTTCATGGAAAAATTTAATTTCAAGAATTGATAAAGCTATATATAGAACGAAAAACAAATATTATTATTATAATAGCAATAAAGCAAAGAGGTTTGCATGTCCTGTATACGTTACTTGCTTTAGTAGACATAGCAGTAATTTAACACCAATTATAGTAGAACTAAATAATACAAGAGAAGATGAAGTTACAACATACAAAAAATACATAAATAAATTTAAAGAAGCAGTCTTGAAAAAGGGGGCAGAAAATGAGTGAGAAATTAGCCTTATTAAGTATAAGTCCTGTACAAAGCTACATATTTAAATCAAGAAAAGCAGTTGACTTATTTAACGGAAGTAAAATAATAAGTGATTTGATAATATTTATTATTAAAACCATTAATGCTTCTAACAAAGTAAAGTTTATATATCCACAAATACAATATATTTTAAATACAGATAATTTAGACGGTAATGAAAATGAAATAAACGTAAGTAACAAGATAATATTTAGATTTAATGGAGCAGAAACAGAAGCTCAAATATCAAAATTAATAGAAAAATTAATAAATAAATTTGTAGAAGAAAGAGTTAAGGATCAGTTTAAAAAAGAGAATAAAGAACATGAAGAATATCAAGAGAAAATCAAAGAGTTTTTCAAAGAAAATTTTAAAATAATTATTTTAATAAAAAACATAGACTTTAAACAACCGAAAGACAAGGCAGATAATTTTTTAAATGTATTAAAAAAGCTTTACAGGGATTTAGAATCTCAAAAAAATTATTTTGACTTTGAAAATAATATTAAAGCTTTAGATATAGAAGCTCAATATGAAAATTGTACTTTATGTGGCATAAGAGCAGGTAAAATATTAAAAACTGAATTTTTTAAAAATAAAATAGATGATAAAGAAAGGTTATGTTATCCATGTTACTTTAAAAGGGACTACTTAAGCAAAAACTATATTTCAACTATGGATGTGGCTTTATTACCTTATTATTTTAAATTTAAAGGTGAAAAAGATTTTGAAACATATTTAAAAACATGTTTTAAAGATAAAAACTCTGCATTAATGGAAAGATTTAACAAATGCAGAGCATCTATATTTTACTTTGATGATACTAAAGAAATAACTGAAGAGCTTAGAAATTTTTACAAAAATCACAGCAAACCTTCCAATTATTTTGCAATTATAAAAGCCGATATAGATGACCTTGGTAAGCATTTATCGGGAGAATTTTTAACAGACGAAGAAACTTCACTTTTAGAGAGTTATCAAAAAAAACTTTCATGTGAAATAAATAATATTGCCAAAGACCTTAAAGAAGAACTAATAAGAGATTATTTTGATAATAAAATAGATTTATCAATTTACATGGGCGGAGACGACTATCTGTTTTTTATCGAAATACACAAAATAGTGAATATATTAGAAAAACTTGATAAAAAAATAGATGAATTAAATAAAAAATTAGGATATGACTTAAATGATAAAAAGAAATTAACATTATCTAAAAGTATTGCAATATCAAATAATAAAGTTCCTTTTAATAAGGTTCTGCGTTTACTTTCTAATGGTTTAGATAAAGCAAAAAATAAACATAAAGAGAAAAATGGTATATGCTATACACTTATAGATTCATTAAGCAGAATGAGACAAGCTGTTTTTAAGAATGACAAAAAAGCTTTAACAAATCTTGATGAAATAAAACTATATTTTAAAAATGATTTATCTAAGTCTGTAATCCATGATTTAGAAAGGATATTAAAGCCACTTGGAAGCTATTATAACTTTGACGAATTTATAGATACTAAAAGTATAATAGATTCTGAAATTAAACGAATAATAAAAAGAAAAGTATCTAAAAAAGAGAATGTAGAGAGTATATATAAAAATATGATATATTTACTCAGTTTATTTGTTTACTTAGAAAATACAGATTATTTTATTGATTTAAATAGTTATTTTGAAATGCTGAAAATTCTAGCTAAGCTTTCTACAGAAGAAGTATAAAGGGGGTAAAATAAAGGTGACTGATACTAAAATGAAGCTTAAATATTTTGAGATTAATCCAAGAGATACACTGTTTTTTGGAGATGGTACTCCCTTTAAAAAAGAAATTAGTAATTGGATACAAGGGAAATATATTCCATTTCCATCAACATTTTATGGAGCGGTTTTTTCAGAAATATTAAGGCAGAATATAAATAAAATTAAAAATCCTAAATATATTAATAAAGATAAGTTTAATGAGTATTTAAGCAATATCCTTGTTCTTAAAAACATTTTTATAAAATATAATGGTGATTGTTATATTCCAGCACCCTTAGACCTATATCCACAAGAACATTATCATTATCCATTAATGAGTCAGTATAAAAAAAATAATGATAAATACGATATTATAATCCCTGATAAATGTTTAGAAAGAAAAGAAAAATATTTTATAAATTTGAGCGATATAAAACATTATGTTTGTAAAAATTTAAACAAAATTATATTAAAAAAGGAATCAGATTTCTTTCTTAGAGAAAGTAAAGTAGGAATAAAACTTGAAAATAGACAAGCAGTTGATAAGCATTTATATAGATTAGATATGACTAGATTTAAAAATGAGTATTGCAGATTTGTAATAGAGTGTCAATTAAACGAAGAGTATAGTATAGAAAAAAGTATAATAAAACTTGGAGGCGAATCCAAGACTGCTGACCTTAGACTTACTGATAAAAAATATGAATCATTAGAAAAATTTAAAAAAATACATAATTTTGATAATGAAAATTCATATAATTATAAAGTTGTATTTACTTCTCCTGTTGTTTTTAAAAATCCTATACCAAATGTATCTAAAATTATAGGTAACCATATGGGTAAAAGGATATTGATAGGTGGTTTTGATTATAAAACAGGCAAGCAGAGAAAAGAAACAGGTTTTGATTCAGGAAGTATAATGATTATTAAGTCTGATGTAAAAAAGAACAATATAGATGAACTGATAAATGATGAATATAAGACAAAAGGATTTGGAAATTATATAATGTTCCCGCTTAAGGAGGATTTTACTGATGAAAATTAAAGATTTATTTAAAGAGAAGTACGATGCATATGTTATTTTCTCTACATTAAATCAAGTTGTAAATTATTTGCCTTACAGAATAGCAGAGAAACAAGAAAAAAAAATTGAAAACGTATATAATATCACTTACGATTCATCCTGCGAAAAAAAGGATACACCTAAAAGCTCTGAAAATTCATTCCCCGAAAATGATTCCACGTTTAAAAGATTTGACAATAAAAGATGGGATGAACTTTTAAAGGACAAAATAGAAATAGAAAAAAATATATGTATAGAAAAGAACTATGACCAACAAAGGATTTTTAATAAATTAGAAGAAAATTTTTTTGATAAAGATAGTTGCTCAGAAAGAAAATATAAAGAAAAGAAAAAATTCCAATCAATACTTTGGAATATAACTGGAGGACAGAGAACTTTAATATTTTCAATTATAGAGTTTATAAAACAAAATAATAGAACCTGTGATCGTATTATCTATCTTGAAGGAAATACAAGTAAATTAGTAGTTGGATATTTACAAAGTGATAGTGAAAATAATAAAAAAATAGTATATGAAGCAGTAGAGGATAAATACATGTTAGATGAATTGAAAATCAGTGAAGTATTTGAACTTGCTGGATTTAAGATACAAAGAGATTATATTAATTATCTAAAAAAAGAACTTGACTCTGAAGACATTTTAGAATTAATACTTAAAGAGTACACAAAAGCAGATAAAGAGGGAAAAGAACATAACAAACTTAGATGGAATCTAGTAAATTCAAATAAAAAGAAATATAAAGATGATAAAGTTCAAAATCGTGTAGAGATTTTTAAAGATGCTTTAATAGATTTGTTTGAAGAAAAATATAAGGGTAAAGGCAATACAAATAAATTTATTAGAAAATTTACTAAAAATACTTTGCCTTTTGGCTATCTTCTTGAAGAGTTAACTACATATGTATTAAAAAAGGCTGTAGAAAGTATAAACAAAGGAAATAATGAAGAATTTTTTGCTGAGCTTGCTCATAACTTAAAGCTGTATAGGTATCAATCTGATTATGACAAGAAAAGTTTAAGAGAATTAGGCGAGTTTGATGTTGTACTGCTTACTAAAAATGGACAAGTTATTATATTTGAATGTAAATCAGGTATTATGAAAAGCGACAATGCAAAAGCAAGGCATTATACAGCTTATGCTACAGGTGGAGTATATGGAAAGCCAATACTTATAACACCATTACTATCTGATGAAGTGACAAAGGTATATAATTTTATTAAAGATAATGAAGATAAAGACGTTTCAGAAAAAACCTTAAAAGATGGTATATATGACGCAATAATAGAAGCATTAAAAGCGGCTGCCAGAGCAAATATTGAAGTATGGTCTATAGATGAAATTGAAGAAAAGTTAAAAGATCTTTATAAATGGCTAAATAAATAATCTGGAGGTATGTGAGAGATGAATAAAGGTTTAACTCTTATATTTAAGGCTGTTACTCCTGTTCATGCAGGTGCATCAGAAGGAAATAATATGATAGATTTACCAATTCAAAGAGAGATTAATACAGGATTTCCTAAAATAGAATCTACTACATTAAAAGGTGCATTAAGAGATTTAGAAAGTTGGGAAACCATTCAAGATAATAACAAACAAGATATAAAAAATAATATATTTGGACAAGAAATGAATAATGGAAATCATAAAAATGGACAGTTGTCATTTACTGATGTGAAAATTTTATTTTTTCCAATAAAGTCTTCGCAAGGAATATATAAGCTGGTTACATGTCCTTTTATACTAGATAGGTTCTGTGAAGATATTGATTTACTATTAAATGAACATAATGATATAGAACAGATAAAGAAAGTTTATGAACTATATAACTTAACAAAAAATATAAAAAATTATGAAGTAAAATTAATAAATTGTAAAAATGATAGCAATGCAAAAGAACATTCTGATAAATCCACTAAAAAACCTGAAAAATTAATGCTTGGAAACTATATCTTTGAAAAAAAATTAATAGAATTTAAAGACCTAGATAAATTAAATATGTTTAATAATTTTAAAGATAAAATTGCTGTTATAAGTGATGAAAATTTTAAAGAAATAGTTACTTATTTTACAGAGGTTCAAACGAGAATTAAAATAGATAATAAGACTATGACAGCAAAAAATACTGGTCTTTTTAATCAAGAATATCTTCCATCTGAAACAATTATGTATTGTAATGTTATTGAGTTTAAAAAACTTTATAATGAAAAGGAATGGTTAAAAGAATTTAGTAAAGTGGTAAATGAAAACTTTAACTTTACACTTGGTGGAAATATTACTCTTGGTAAGGGACATATGAAAGTTGATAAGGTGGTGGGATGATGAAAATTAGTTACATAAATGATTTAAACCGCAGCAGGGCCATATTTGCTTATAAAAATATAAAAAAAGTTCTTGAAGCAATTGAAGATACTTGTAATGAAACTAAAAAGCTTGAAAAAGAAAGTGACGATACTGATAAATCTTTAAATCAAATAAAGGATTTAAAGGATAAGAAGCTTGATAAAGAAAAGTATAAAAGTCATTTGACAAAATTTCCAATGCTTATAAAAAATAATGGTATATTTGCAGCAATGAGTTTTGCAAAAGGTAAGGACAAGGAATATAAGCAAATATACAAAGATATAGTTGAGTGGTTAAAAGAATTAGATTTACTTCAAAAAGACTTTGTTGAGGAAATAGAAGATATTGATTTTAAATTGATAACTATGGAGACGATAGAACTGTGTATTTGGTTCAAAAGATTAGCATCTACAATGATTGAAAAAGATATACCTTAATTTAGATTTAGTCAATAGTTTATACCAGAATTAATTCTAAATATAGTTATAATATAATTAAATTAAAGTTTTCTGTTATAAAAATACTTAAGCGATAAAGGCAATAGCAAAAAATACTCTGAATGAAGGTGAAATTATGAAAGTATCTATAAACTATGCTGAAATAGATGATTTAGAGTACTTAGTGAATCATGATAGTCACGTAACTAAAGAAATGCTTGAAAAAAAGATAAAGAGAGAAGAAATAATTATAGTTCGTGTAGATGGTAAATTAGCCGGATGGTTAAGGTATAATTATTTTTGGGATAATATACCCTTTATGAACTTATTATATATTGATAAGAACTTTAGAGAAAAGGGCTTAGGCTCTAAGCTTGTACATTATTGGGAAAAAGCAATGAAAGAAAAAGGATATAAAATGGTTATGACTTCAACAATGTCAAATGAGCAAGCACAGTTTTTTTATAGAAAACAAAAATATAAGGATGCAGGATGTTTGCTACTTGAAAATGAACCTTTAGAAATACTTTTTACGAAAAATATTTAAGTAAAAAAGGTGATATTATGAATAGAAAAAAATCAGCAGATATTTTATGGACAGTTATTCTTCTAACTGGTTTAATTGGTTTTATAAGTAGTTTTATATTACCTTTTAAATTTGTTGGCAGTGTTACATCTAAAGCTTTTATTGTTCTAATACTTTTCATACCATATCTCAAAAGACCTAACATATGGACTAGGATAATAATGTTACTTAATTTTGGATATATAATAAGTCTTTTTATAAACAACTTTTTTGAAGTAAACTATTTGATAACTAGGATTTTTATATTGCTTTGTACATTCTTAGCTATAGGTGTTTTTTTTGTTAATTTTTTGTTTCCAAATCTTCTTACAGGAGAGAAAAAACCTAAAAATAATAATGATGAAGAATTTATTTTACCTCCCAAACCTTATACAAAACATCCTATTAGAAGCACTATAATATATTTTTTATCACAGTCTATACTGCCTCTTTTAAATCCATTTCAGTTATATCAAACTGTATTGCATTTATGTGGTAATACAATAGCTAAATCTAGAGAAAAGAAAAAGAATTGTTCACCTGATCATTTTAAGCAGGAGATAGAATATCACTTACCTTTCTTAGGTGAGTGGATAGTTGTGAATGGAGGTATAAGTGAAGAAGATTCTCATTCGTGGGAAATTATAAACCAAAGGTATGCTTATGATTTTGTAAAAATTGACTCAAACAAATCTTCTCATTTAGGAAGCGGAGAAAATTTAGACGATTATTATTGTTACGGTAAAGCTGTATTAGCACCGGCAGATGGAGAAGTAGTTGATGTAAAGACAAATATTCGTGATGCTAAAAAACCCGGTAGTATGCAGATGGATTTTTTAGCAAAAGACTTTCGAGGTAACTATGTAGTTATAAAACATGCTCAAAAAGAATACTCTTTCATGGCACACTTTATCCCGGATAGTATTATTGTTAAAAAAGGACAATATGTAAAAAAACATGAACCTATAGGCAGATGTGGAAATTCAGGTTATTCTACACAACCACATCTTCATTTCCATTTACAAGATCACTCCAATATGTTTTTAGCGATAGGACTACCTATTAAATTTAGTAATTTAGAAATCAATGGAAAACAACATAAACAAAGTTATATTAAAAGAGAACAAATTATAAAAAACCTTTCATTTGGTATATGTGAAACCACAAAGGAATAGACAGATTTGTAGTATTAAACAGAATGATATATAGACTTTTAAATTCAAAATAAAAAATATATACAAGTTACTTAGTAAGTTTAAATACTTAAAGTAATTCTTTGTATATATTTTTTTAATAAATTAAGTTTAGAATTTTAATGAATATAGTTCAAGCTTAATATAACTAAGTAAAATCTTATCGTAAGAAGTAAATTACAAGTAGTATAATTAACGAAGCGTCCCTTAGTCATTTTTTTCCTTAAATTATAAAGAAATATTTTAAAGGATAATAACAGTTTATGTAGAATTTATTTACATTACCATAAATAACACTGTAACTTATATTTTTTTATGCGATAGCTTACAATTCTAATACTTCAGAGTTTATAAGCTAAGAGTAAAGAATTACATAATATCTTGATAAGACGAGTCAAGTAGATAGCCAAAATCTATGATTTTGAGCTAGTCACTTATACACCGTGATTCGTTAAGATGAATAAAAATAATTTAATATGAAGCTTAAGAAACATGAAGTTTCTAAGCACTATACTTACACCAAATTTAAAATCTGGGTAATTGCATCGAACTTGAATCTTACTTTATATATAGCTAAGTCTAAAAACATAATTAAAATAATTAGCAAATGGGGTGAAGATGGTGCAAGAAATTCAAAGATTAACTATAAAGCACTTAAAAGAAGCTAAGCCTGATGAGCTAAAAAAATTATGTGAAATGATAATAGACGGGCTAAAGGTTTATGAATATCATAATGATAAAGAGTTTTTAGTTAAAGCTAGAGATTTACTTGTTCAACATAATATGACGCTTGAAGCAGCAAAACTTACTAGGGAAATAGGGGTTTCTTACTACAAAAAAGGACAAATAAAAGAATGTGTTGATAATATTGAGATAGCAGTTGACATGTTAAAAAACATTCCTAGCGAAGATAATAGAGATAAATTACTTTTTAGATATATACTTAATATAGGTGTTGGAAGTTATGAAAGACTAAATTATTCCAAGGCATTTGTAGCATTTGAAGAATGTAGACAAATGATAAATGATAAGATTCCCTTAGAATATTTATTTAATTATTATCATGAGTATGCCATACTCAGTATATATATTGAACAATATGGTAAAGCATTGGATTTGTTAAATAAAGCATTGGATTATACAGGTGAAAGTAAAATAAATGAAGGCAAAATTTATAATAATCTTGGAAGATGTTACTGGAAAATGAAAGAGTATTACAAGAGTATCAATATGTATAATAGGGCAATAAAGCTTTATAAAGGTAATAATAGTAAATTAGCAATTATATATAATAACATGAGTTTAGTATATAATGATTTAAATAATCATAATAAGGCTATGCAGTTAATAAATAAATGTCTTGAAATATTTGATAAAAGTAATCCTAAGAAGCATCTTATATACTATGATACCTATGTACGTATTGCAATTAAAAGTGAGAAATTAGACGAATTGATTAATAAATTATTAAATGTTATAGAAGTATCAAAAGACGTTTCTTTTAATAAAAGATATATTATAGACCCTATTCAAATTATTACCAGAAAACTAAATGAAACTAAAAATAAAGAACAGGGTATGAAATTAAGAAATATAATTATAAGCTTAATCGAAGAACTAGGCGAAGTAGAATATAGAGATTATTATGAAAATCAGCTATATGCTTGCCTAGGAGAATTAAGCTATCTCCTTGGTAAGAAAAATAAAATTAGAGGAGGATTATAATAATGAAAAAATTACTAAAGTACCTAGGATGTATGATATTAATATTTATTTTATCAACATGTATCGTATTTGCTAATGATGAAGATGATGGCAGTGGAATACAAGAATGTTCGCAGTATATTGAAGACATATTAGAAAATACAGTTGAGTGAATATAATAGTTAATCCCCTATCTTTAAGATTTATGATAGGGGATTAACTATTATATTTGATATTATTTTTTATTTACTAAAAGTACAAACATAGCACAATGGTCCTAGACGAAATAGTTCATTAGTCCAATTGTATTAATTAATTATTAAAATAGAAACGAAATTTGTCGACATATATATAAATAGTGATATAATATCATATAAAGAAATGTACGAAATTATATAATAATTAAAACTTGTTAAAGGAGGTTTTTCTGTGGCAGGTAGCGGAAAGATATTATCTCAAGCGGAAATTGATGACCTTATAGCTAAAGTTCAATCAGGTGAAATTAGCCCTGAAGAAATGCAAAAGATGATGGCAGCAGCAGGTAAATAGCCAGCATCTATTAATAATACTGTATATAATAATAGTTATAATAATTTTTTTTTGTCATTATATTAATTAAATATATAATTTCATAAATAATTTAATTATAATCCAAAAACCCAGCAATTAGCTGGGTTTAAAGTTTGTTTTAAATTACAGACTAGAGCTATTAACATATATATAGTACAATATAAATAAATGGACAATTATATATGAAGTTTAATGACATAAAACCGAGATCTAATTAAATAGGAGGTAAAAATGATTAAAGAAGTTAAGGCTAAGAGAATATTATCTCACTCAACAGAGCCTGATTCTTGGTTTGGTATAAAATATAATATGAATTTGTATAGAGGGTGTCAGCATCAATGCATATACTGTGATGCAAGGAGTGAGTGTTATCAAATTGAAAATTTTAATGATATTGAAGTAAAGGTAAATGCTATAGAGTTATTACAAAAGGAAATAATGAGTAAACGTATAAAGGGAACGATAGGCACAGGAGCAATGAGTGATCCATATCTTCCTTTAGAGAAAAAATATAACCTAACCAGGCAAGCATTAAAAGTTATTAGAGACAGCAGTTTTCCCATACATATAATTACTAAGGGAAGCTTAGTGGTAAGGGATAAAGATTTATTGAAGGATATAAATAGAATCTATGCAGCAGTGTCCTTTACAGTTACAACTACTGATGATGATTTAGCTAAGAAAATAGAACCAGGAGCTCCATCTCCGACTGAAAGATTAAAAGCTATGAAGGAGTTATCTGATACTGGTATATATACTGGAATTACTATGATGCCTATACTTCCTTTTATTGAAGATAGTGACAAGAATATATTAGATATTGTTGAAAAAGCAAAAGCACATGGTGCAAGTTATATTATTCCCTGGTTCGGAATGACACTAAGAGATAGACAGAAAGCTCATTTTTTTGAAAAGCTAGATAAATACTTTCCAAACTTAAAGTATAAATATCAACAGAAATTTGGCAATAACTATCAATGTAATGCGAATAATTCTCGAAAATTATGGAAATTGTTCAAAACTAAATGTGAGGAATACAATATCTCTGTCGAAATAACTAAGTTTGATGACAGACAAACAGAGCAGCTTAGTTTTCTAAAACCATAACGGCCACGTATAAAATTTGGCTAATGGGGGTAGTTAAATTGGAAAAAATCGCAATATTATCAGATGTTCATGGAAATATACCTGCTCTTGAAGCAGTTCTTAATGACATCAGAAAAAGAAAAGTAAATAGAGTAATTTGTTTAGGAGATATAGTTGGTAAAGGACCTTGTCCAGATATTGCAATAGACATAGTTATAGAAGCTTGTGACATAATTATAAGAGGAAACTGGGAAGAAGGTATAATATCAGAGTTTAAATGTGATAATTTAAAATGGCATAAGGATAAAATTGGTAAAGAAAGATTAAATTATTTAAAAAATTTACCTTTTTCTATAGATTTTTTTATGAGCGGGAGATTAATAAGATTATTTCATGCTTCACCAATAAATACATTTCATAGAGTACAGGAATGGGCACCATTTAATGATAGATTAGATATGTTTGTAAATACTAAGATGACTAAAGAAGGTAGTATATGTGATTTAAAACCGGATGTGGTGGGATACGGTGACGTACATCATGGATTTGTTCAAAATTTTAATGGAAAAACTTTATTTAACGTAGGAAGTGTAGGCAATCCTTTAGACATTCCCCAAGCCTCATACGCTATTCTAGAAGGTGTATATGATTCTAGGCAGCTTAACAGCTTTTCTATTCATTTAGTAAGAGTTCCCTATAATATTGATTTGGCTATAAATGAAGCTAAAGATTCAAATATGCCCCAGCTTGATGATTATATTTCAGAGCTTAGAACTGCACGCTATAGAGGATTGAAAAAATAAATTATCAGTTATGTGAGGTGATAATTAATGTCTGTAAAAAAGATTTTATTATTAGGTAATCCTAAGTTATATGAAGTATCAGAGAATGTAAAAAAAGAGGAGCTTAATAAAATCCAGAATATAGTTCAAGATTTACATGATACTATGATGGACTTTAGACAGAAATATGGAGTTGGCAGGGCGATAGCTGCACCACAAATTGGAGAAATGAAGAGATTAATTTATATGAATATAGATAATCCTATAGTTTTTATAAACCCTAGACTGACTTTTAAAGATGATGAAATGATAGAATTGTGGGATGACTGCATGAGCTTTCCTGATTTATTAGTTAAAGTAAAGAGGTACAAAAACTGTGTAATAGATTATTTAGATATGAATTGGGAGAAACAGTCAATGAAACTGGAAGGGGATTTGTCTGAACTTCTTCAGCACGAGTATGACCACCTTGATGGTATACTGGCAGTTATGAGAGTAGTTGATAATAAATCCTTAGCTTTTAAGGGTGCTATTACTGAGGATAACAAGATTAAGGTAAGCTTTTATAATAAAGATGCGAATAAAGATAAGCTGAAATTTTCAGTTATTATGGCTGATTATAATAATAAATGGATTATAGTAAGACATAAAACAAGAGACACTTGGGAGATTCCAGGCGGGCATATAGAAAAAGGAGAAGATGCTGGAGAAGCTGCTTCTAGAGAATTGCATGAGGAAACAGGAGCAAAAGAATTTCACTTAGAGCCGGTTTGTGTATATTCTGTTAGAAAAAACAAAGGTACTGAAAGCTTTGGTAAGCTTTTCTATGCTAAAATAAACGAGCTGGGAGAGTTTCCAGATAGTGAAATCGAAGAAATAAAGTTTGTAGACAAGATTTCTGGGTCATTAACATATCCAGATATACAGCCTATATTGGCAGATAGGGTACAGGAATATTTATTACAAAAAAACAAGTAAAATATTTTATTAAAATTAAAGTAAAAGCTTTAAAGAGCTAATATTAAAAGTGGGTTTTCATCTAAACTTAACATTAATTTAAGTAAAAAAATGAAATTTTAATCATATATTATGATAAGATTTATATTATATGTACCATTAATGTTATAGGGGGAAGGTTTAAGTATGAGTAATCATAACTACATTAAACTTATGAATGAGTCAATAATTAGACTATTTAAAAAAGCTATGAAGGTATCACTAACTAATCCATCTCGTTTAGTGTTTATACTACGTACTATTAGATGGCAAAAAAATGCTGTTAAACTTAGGGATTATTGGAAAACAAACAATATAACCGTACCACCTTTTATGATTACGAGTATTACAAAAAGGTGTAACCTTAAATGTAAAGGATGTTACTCTCTTAAATTTCATGATGCTTGTACAGATGAGATGTGTAACGATAAACTTGAGCATATAATGAGTGAAGCCAATGAACTAGGAATTTCAATGAATTTATTAGCAGGTGGTGAACCGTTTGTAAGGAAAAATATATTACAGATTACAAAAAAGTTTCCTCAAATTATATTTCCAATATTCACAAATGGATTACTAATCGATAATGAATTAATGAATGAATTAAAAACTCAAAAGCATGTTATTCCGGTTTTAAGTGTTGAAGGATTAGAAAAAGAAACAGACAAAAGAAGAGGTACGGGAGTTTATAATAGAATACAAGAAACAATGAGGGCTATGAAAAGAAAGGGAATATTCTTTGGAGCATCTCTTACAGTAACAAAAGATAATTACTCTACTTTAACCAGTCACGAGTTTGTAAAAGAAATGATGAATCTAGGATGTAAATTGCTATTTTTTGTTGAGTATGTTCCAGTAACTGAAAACACCGAAAACTTGATTGTTACAAATGAGCAAAGAGAAGATTTACAGGAAAAACTAACTAAGTTTTATTCAATATATAACGGTTTATTTATTGCATTTCCAGGAGATGAAAGTAAATTTGGAGGATGCCTTTCTTCCGGGAGGGGATTTGTTCATGTGAGTCCTGACGGTAGTCTAGAACCTTGTCCCTTCGCACCATATTCTGATGTAAATATTAAGGATATGTCGTTAAAAGAAGCCTTAAAATCTGATTTTCTAAGAAAAATTCGTCAGAGTCCTGAACATTTAAAGGAAACTGATTCCGGATGTGCATTGTGGAATAATTCTGATTGGGTTAAATCTTTGCTAAGTTAAGTTTATGGAAAAGGCAGCAAGAAGAAAGGTGAAGTGGAACTCAATGAAAATATTAGCAATTAAAAAGTAAGGTTAGAATTTATCCGATAGCTTACAATTCTAATACTCCCGCTTCTATAAGCGGCGAGTAAAGAATTGCATAGTATTCGGATAAGACGACTATGCGTTCAGATGGAGTTAAAACTCCACCTGAACTGAGTCTTACTTTATATATTATATTAGATGATTTAATTTTCAGAGGAGGTTAATTCGTGAATAAGAGAGCTTTATTAATAGTTATAATTCTAATATTTTGTGTAATGCTGTTAAATGGATGTATGCCGGGAGATGGAAGCTATTCAGTTGAAAAACCGGCAGGATTCCTGTGGGGAGTTTGGCATGGATGGTTAGCACCTGTATCTTTAATTATTAGTTTATTTAGAGGTGAAATTCAGATTTATGAGCCATTTAATACTGGATGGTGGTATGATTTTGGGTTTTATATTGCAATAATTAGTGGATTTGGTGGTATTTCTTTAAGTAGAAGAAGAAAGAAAAGAAATGATTAGATAAGTTAGTTTAAAAAAGAGAGAAAATTTCCTAGGAAATTTTCTCTCTTTCTATTAAATTATCGCAACTGCTTCAATTTCAACATTTACATCTAGAGGTAATCTAGCTACTTCTACACAAGCCCTTGCCGGCTTATGCTCATTAAAGAATTCTGCATACACTTCGTTTATTTCTCCAAATTGATTCATATCTTTTATGTATACATTAACTTTTACTACATCCGTAAGAGCCGCTCCACCCTCTGCTAACACTTCTTTAAGATTTGTAAGCACTTGTCTTGTTTCAGATTTGATATTATCTTGTACCAGTTTTCCAGTTTGAGGGTTCATAGGCAGTTGACCTGATGTATAAACTATATTACCAGCTTTTATACCTTGTGAATATGGACCTATAGCCTTTGGGGCTTTTTCTGTTGAGATAACAATTTTTTCCACTACAATAACCTCCTATTCATTTGTTAGTTTAATAATACTCTGTTGTAAAATCAATCATAATAATTTTATCACTTTTGCTTTAATTTGTAAAACAGTTTAAACATAAGCATTTAATAAGGTTTGCTTAATAATTTAATGAAATAACAGAAATACAAATATTTTAACATATATTTTAATGATGCCAAACATCAATAGATTAATATACAGTTAAAGGAAAAATAAAGAAATAGCTTAGGTCAATAACTTAAGCTATTTTTTGTTGTATTTTAACAAATCTATGTTACAATGAGGAGGGTGTATTTAAATACAGAAAAGAAGGTAGGAGAAAAATGAAAATTAGAAGAGATGATATAAGAAACATAGCAATAATAGCACATGTTGACCATGGCAAAACAACGTTAGTTGACCAATTATTAAAACAAAGCGGTACATTTAGAGATAATCAGGTAGTACAAGAGAGAGTAATGGATTCTAATGATATAGAAAGAGAAAGAGGAATTACAATACTATCCAAAAACACTGCTGTAAAATACAAAGGTACTAAAATTAATATAATTGATACTCCGGGTCATGCAGATTTTGGAGGAGAGGTTGAGCGTGTATTAAAAATGGTAAATGGTGTTATCCTTGTAGTAGATGCTTTTGAAGGACCCATGCCTCAAACAAAATTTGTTTTACGCAGAACCTTAGAATTAGACCTTCCTGTAATCGTTTGTATTAACAAAATAGATAGACCGGAAGCTAGACCTGAAACAGTTGTTGATGAGGTTTTAGATTTATTCATTGAGTTAGGAGCCAGTGAGGATCAATTGGATTGTCCTTTTGTTTATGCTTCGGCTAAAGAAGGAACAGCATCTTTGTGCAGCACAAAACAGGATGAAAATATGAAGGCTCTTTTTGAAACTATAATTGACTTTATACCGGCACCAGAAGGTGATGACGAAGCACCGCTACAGATATTAATTTCCACTATCGACTATAATGAATATATTGGACGTATTGGGATTGGAAAAATTGAAAGAGGAAAAATCAAGGTTAATGAAAGTACAATTATTATAAACGAGCATAATCCTGATAAGATTAATAAGGTAAAGATAACAAATATATATGAATTTAACGGACTTAACAGAGAAAAAATTGAAGAAGCCAGTATGGGTAGTATTATAGCTGTAACCGGGGTAGAAGGTATTCACATAGGAGATACTATTTGTGACCCTGAACATCCTCAGCCCCTTCCCTTTGTTAAAATATCTGAGCCAACTCTGGCAATGAGATTTTCTGTAAATACCAGCCCATTGGCAGGAAGAGAAGGAGATTTTGTCACCTCTAGGCAGATTAGAGACCGATTATTTAAGGAGACTAATACCGATGTAAGCTTAAAGGTTGAAGATACTGAATCTCCAGAGTCTTTTAAGGTTTCAGGCAGAGGAGAATTACATCTTTCAATATTAATAGAAACAATGAGAAGAGAAGGATATGAGTTTCAGGTTTCTAAACCTGAGGTACTATATAAAGAAATTGACGGAAAAAAATATGAACCAATGGAAAAAGTAACTATAGACGTTCCAGAGGAATTTATGGGTACGGTTATTGAAAAGCTAGGTAGACGTAAGGGTGAAATGATAAATATGAATCAATCCAACTCCGGATATATTAGATTAGAGTTTTCAATTCCAGCTCGTGGTTTAATAGGATACCGTTCAGAATTTATGACTGATACTAAAGGTAACGGTATACTAAATTCAATTTTTGATGGGTATGAGCCTTTTAAAGGAGAAATACCCAGACGTTCCTATGGTTCTTTGATTGCGTTTGAAGCCGGAACTGCAACTACTTATGGGTTATATAATGCTCAGGACAGAGGAAACTTATTTATAAATTCTGGTATTCAAGTTTATTCAGGGATGATAGTAGGTATGAATCCTAAAGGCTTAGATGTTGAGATAAATGTTTGTAAGAAAAAACAAGTGACAAATATTAGAGCGGCGGGAAAGGATGAAGCTTTACGATTAACACCACCTATAAACATGAGCCTTGAAGACTGTTTGGAGTTTATTGAGTCGGATGAAATTGTAGAGGTTACACCTAAGAATTTAAGACTAAGAAAAAGTATATTAGATAAGCATAAAAGAGCAAGAGCTAAAAAATAAAAAATTGATTACCAAAAGGATATAGTCAGATTGTACTATATCCTTTTTTGTTAAAGGTTATTGTGGACATTGTTCCAAATATTCTGTATTATTGAATTACAAGTGTCAAAAACCTATTTAAGGACTCCTTAAGTATTTAAATGAATATAAGTTTTAAGTTTAATAGAGTGGAGGAGTATATGATTAGATTTATGATTGGTCAGCATAGCAATTTTAGTCATGAAAAGCAAGTTAGAGATTTTAAAAATAGCTTTTTTGGTGTTGAGGCATGTTTATTTAAACGTGAAAGTGACATCAGAGAATTGATTAATGCAGCTCGTAAGCATAAATTTAATATTGGCGTTCATTTTCCTTTAAGATCAGGAGTTTGGAGATTAAGAGACCCTCAATTCTTATCTAAAGATAAGAAAATTAAAAGTAGCTCTTATGAATATATTAAAAAAGAGATAGATTTTTTGAAAGATGTAAAGCCAAAGTATATTTTATTTCATTACCCTAAGCCGGTTATACTAGATGAGCTTGTTGATTGGAAAAATTGGCGTTTTGCTGATAAAACTGAATATTATTTTCAATCAGAATATTCTTTTGAAGAATTTCAAATTAAGAGTGAAGAGTTTTTTAAGTGGATTGAGCTTATGGGTATAAAGAATAATTTCATACCGGTATTGGAATTAGACGCATTAAACAGATACATCTATGACAGTAATCTCCTAGAAACTTTATTGGAGAAATATTCAGGTATCAAATTATGCTTAGATATAGGCAGATTGCATTTACAAGATAAACTAGACAAAAATTTTAATGCCCTTGAGATTACTAGAAGATTTGCAAAATATGCAGAAATAATTCATCTATGGAATATTAAAGTGAATGACAATGTAGAAAGTAATCACTTTCCCGTACTGCCTAATTTGTCCCCACAAGACGGATGGGCAGATGTAGAAGCATATCTAAAGATTATAAACGAAGAAAATAAAACATGTAAAATACTTTTTGAGCATAGATCTGAACTAATAACAGACGAAGAACTTGAATGCTGCTATAATTGGGTGAATAGTTTGTTAAATGGATAAAGTTACTTTAGAGATTAAGATGAAAAAAATATAAGAAATCATATTCTTATAAAAATCAAAAAATAAGCATGTGATTTGCTGATAAACAAGGAGGGTAAAACTATGCAAAATCAATGGGATGGTTTAATAACTTTTTTAGGAACAAATGATTTAGATAAGACTCATGAGTTTTACAATAAGCTTTTAGGTTTAGAACTTTATAAGGATCAGGGACTATGTCGTATTTATAACGTTGCAGAAGGAGGCAAAATAGGATTTTGCTGTCACATGGATGTCGTATTAGGAGATAAAAGTCCCATAATTACTTTACTCACTCCTCATGTTGACACAGCTTATGAAAACTTAAAGAATCAAGGATATGAAGTAATAAAAGAACCTAAAATTAATACTAAATTTAATATTTATCATTTTTTCATAAAAGACCCAAATAGTTATACAGTAGAGATACAGAAGTTTTTGGATTAGTAAATAGTTTATATATTAGTATTTATAGGGACAGATTAAATGAAGATATATATGAGTTTGTATTACAGGGTGACGGTTATGGATTTTATGGTTTTATAATCTGGTCAAAATAAGTTTTATCCCATAGTTTTTGTAGATTACATATTTTGACGTTTGACGAAATGTCTACTAATGCTAATATTATATAATCAATAAAAAACTTAATTGTCAGGAGGAAGCTTAATGTCAAAACGAATCTTAAGTTTATGTTTATGCGTAGTATTGATTTTTTCTTTAGCAGGCTGTAATAGAACTGCTGAAGATATTTCATCAGAAGAAATTCAATCACCTGCAAATCAAGATAAGCAGGAAACAGAAGATACTTCAAAAAACGCAGAATTAAAAAATTTAATTGAAATGAGAGATTCAAAACTATGGGCAATAGACGAGAAAGAAGCAGATAAGCTAAGCTTAGATGGCCAACCTTACAAATTTCCGGAAGAACTTTTAGAAATAATAGATTTCACCTATGTTATAATAAATTATCCTTTGTTGATTTTTCATAACGGAAATGTTTACAACCTAGAAGAAAATGAGCTGATATTTACTTTTGAAAATATAAGCTTTAGTTTAGAGGAAGAATGGGGAAATACTATAGACCCAGATAAAATAAAATTTTTTGAAGATGTAGGGCCAGAATCTTTTAATCTCATGTATAATGTTAGTCTTTCTCCATCTAAGAAAAAAGTAGCTTTTTCAGTTCACTTTTATCGTATAGCTACAGTTCAGACTATAACAGGTTTTTTTAATTTAGAAGATAGTAAAGTATACTTCACTCATGGACCTTTTATGGGTCAGGTAAGTAATATTATCTGGTCTCCTAATGAGGATCATTTTGCGTATACATCAGATTATATGGGTAAATCTCAGATAGAACAATCTGATATATATGTTATTAACTCTGGTGATATGGAAAAAATATTTGAGGTAAACAGTACAGAGTTATTTAAAGAAGAATTAAATGACGAGCAGTTGCCAGAATATTTCTATACAAGAGTAAAGCTGGTTGAATGGGTTGGTAATGACTCTTTAGCTGTGCAATTAGAGTTTATAGGAGATGGAGATAAAGTTGAGAAGGAGTTTACTAAAATTATAAAATATAAATAAAAAAATGAAGATAGATTAATTGAGTATAAACAAACAAAATCTATATAATATAGGGCATCATATAGCTGAAATATATGATAACATTGACTCATCAGTACATGATGTAAACTTATTAACTAAACTATAGGTGGAGATTAAATGAAAAAATATATATTAGTCTTATTTATTATTGTTTCACTAACCGGATGTAATGTAAATCA